>PWID01000193.1 GCA_003555145.1 Balneolia bacterium
ACATCACCTTTGTTATGGCGCAGGTAAAAATCAAAAGCGGCGGCCTGAGTGTACTCTTCGCCGAACAGGCGTCCGTTGTTGTCTACAAACGCCAGACGATCGGCATCGGGGTCGGTCACCACGCCCAAATCTGCGCCTTTGGTTTTGATGAGCTCGCAAATCTCTCCAAGGTGTTCGGGCAGCGGTTCGGGGTTATGCGGGAAAAGTCCGTTTGGCGTACAGTGCAGGCGGTGGACGGTTTTCACCCCCAGGCGCTCAAGCAGATAGGGCAGGGATTCGGATCCGGCTCCGTTTACGGCGTCTACAGCAACGGTGAAGCCAGCATTTTTGATAGCGTCTGCATCTATATACGGAAGATCCAGAATGGCGTCAACGTGATAGTCGAGGGCATCCTCGTCGGTTGATACGGCTCCGATTTCATCATACCCAACATAAGAGATACCTTTTTCAGCAATCTTCAGAACTTCAGCGCCTTCATCGGAGTCCAGAAATTCTGATTTACTGTTGAGCATTTTGATGGCGTTCCACTCGGCCGGATTGTGGCTGGCCGAAATGATGATACCACCGCTGGCTTTATGCTTCAGAACGGCCATGGCTACGGTTGGGGTGGGCACGATGCCGAGTTTAACCACATCACAACCGGCTGACTGCAGGGCCGCTACGATAACTCTTTCACAAAGCTCGCCGGTTACCCTGGAGTCGCGTCCTAAAACTACGGTCCCTTTTTTTGCCCACTCGCCGAAAGCAGCGCTGTAGCGCGCCAGGTTTTCGGGATTCAGGTCAGTTCCAAAAATGCCGCGTATGCCGGATACGGATACCATTAAAGCCATCAGATAAATTTCCTTGTGTTATTATGTATGAAAAGTTTTGAATCGTTGATACTGCAATGCTGCGCCATCAGCCTTAGTTGTTACGCTGCTGCCTGAGGTGAACATTCAGCTGCTGCCGCCATGCTCTTGCGCCGGGAAAATTAGGATTGAGTGCTTCAAGCTTCTGAAGAATCTCGTCTGATTTTTGAAACTCGCCCTCAAGCGCGTAAGCACCGGAAAGGTTGAAAAGCGTTTGCGCATCGTTAGGATCATGCGCCATGGATTCTTCGAGCAGCTGTATGCCGCGGGAGGCGTTTCCGCGATCGACTTCGATGGCGCCGAGCATCTTAGTGGTAAAAGCTGTGCTTTCGATTGCGTAGGCCTGTTCGAGCAGGGGATATGCTTCGTCGAAGTTATTTTGAGCCAGCCAGATCCGGGCGGCGAAAATAAACGGACTGTCGTTGTAGGGCTGGGCGCGCATCAAACCGTGATATTCGGCCAGGGCTTTGTCGAGCTGTCCGTTATCTTCGTAGTGGGATGCAAGACGTACCTTGGCCTGATCCCAGCGTACATTGTCGTTTACTACTTTAAAGGCCATGCTGTCGGCCGGCGATACAAACGAATAGTTCTGCGGGTAGCCATGAGGGTCGCGCTGTGGCACAAATGGCCAGCTGTTCATTAACAGTCTGATGCGGTGATCACCCACACGGCTGTCGAATTCGGTCATCTGCATCATTTCGAAATATTCGTCCCAGTCGCGAAGGGCATCACGGTTCATGGAGATGCCGGGGAGACCAGCATCGATGAAAGACTCGGCAAAGGTGCGACCCATTAACCGGTAGCCTTCAACATTTGGATGCAGGTGTTCGGTCATCAGGTTGAAGCCAATCATCTGATGTTCGCTATTACCCAGAAAGGCATCATGAACCGGCACAACGCGCGTGTTCGAATACTTCTCACCCATGTTCCGGATGATTTCATTAAAGGACTCCGGCGCGCGGAATCGCAGGGCGTCAAGGTCTTTTGCGTAGACAAACTGCTCGTAGGCCTCATCAAAGCTTTCGTCTTCTACCAGAACCATTGCGTTGCTGTACACTTCATCAGCTGCGGGGTGTTTGTCGGTAGCCACAGAGATAAACGGGCGCTGATCTTTGAGGTTACTGGTGAGGGTGCCCAGAAAAACGGGGACGTCATTTCGCTCAAACTTCCTGAGGATAGCGTTCAGATTGCTTTGGTACTGAAGTTTTCCGAGTTCGTAAATGTCGCCGTCGAGAGGAATCTGCTGCTGACCCACCATGCGCTGCATGAGCGTGCCTCCGGGAGCGCGATCGGCCGCGGTTGTGCGAAGGGAGCCAAACCAGCCCGATGTACGCACAATGGCATCGCGAAGAAGCAGAAACGTTTTGTATCTCTGAAGCTTCAGATAGGAGCGAATGAAGCCGGGAAAGGCTCCGAAAGTTTCGGTAGACCCCACGCCAAGCGCACCGTAGTATTCGTTATGACCACCGTAGATAAGTATGGCGTCGGGTTTATGGTCGAGAATTTCATCAACCTGGTCGTAAATACTGTAGCTGTTGATGGCAGATGTTGCCACGTTCACCACTTCTACGTGGCGGTCGGGTGCAATATCCTGTATGATATCCCGAAACAGGCGGCTGAAGCTGCCATTGTAGCCATAGGGATATCCGTTTGCCGTTGAGCCGCCTAAAACAAATACCCGAAATCCGTTATCAGGTTTATCAATCAGGAACACATCATCAGATGGGCTTGGAACAGATGAGGTGGCAAAAAAGTAGCGGGATGTAAAATTTGGGTTCGGAAGAGCGTATTCGCCATCAAAAATGGTCGGATAAATGAATAGATCCAGATTTCCCCGGTAATCTCCGATACGTAGCCCAAGTTCCAGAATGATGAAAAACAAGAACGGTATGGCAATCATAATACCATAGAAGACGCCTTTTTTTGAAGGCTTCTGCGGCACAGTGCTGCTCTTAGCTTCATTCGCTTTTTTCCCGCTGAGGTATTCTTCAACCTCATGTTTATCCAGGCGTAACTCATCGGCAATGGCGCGGGCGCTTTTCTTGCCCGCATTCTTATCGATGTAGTTTTTTTGCTTGTTGCTTAATCCCATTTATACATCCTTATATCAGCGCGCAATCCAGCGCGTCTCAGGAATATTGGAGCGTTCATTTTCAAGACGGGCCATCACAAATAGCAAATCAGAAAGCCGGTTGAGATAAATGACGATATCTTCGGAAATGTCCTCGGACTCTCGGGCATGTATACAAATACGTTCGGTACGCCGGCAAACGGTTCGTGCAATATGAAGTGCAGATGCGGCCTGGGTTCCGGTTGGGAGCAGGAAGTTAGTAAGTGGTTCGAGTTCTTCGGAGACTTCATCAATAAACGCCTCCAGCTGCGTATAGTGTGATGCGCTGATGCGTGGAATTTTAGCCTCTTTGGCAGGAGGCGTTGCAAGGTCTGCGCCTAGTACAAACAGGTCGTTTTGGGCCTGAACCGCAATCTTCTCGTTTAGACTCGTAAGTCCGTGGCTGCGCGCCAGACCTATGAATGAGTTCAGTTCGTCGGCAGTGCCGTAAGTCTCAATACGCAGAGAGGTTTTGGAGACCCGCTGGCCTCCAAAAAGTGAAGTCTCTCCCTTATCGCCGGTTTTTGTATAGATTTTCATGTAAGTACGTTGGTTTTAATGATGCGCAAAATTAATGTTTTTAAAGTTCAGTTGCTTGTAAAATGGACAACCACCCCATTTGGTTCCGTCAATAAAAATATAGCTAAAGTGAAAGTATTACAGGTTTGCCATCATCACACGCAACCCCAAGATATTCCAGTTTTCGCAGGGCTTCAAACAAGGCGGGGTAGGATTCATCGGGTACCTGAATAACGTAATCGACCTGCGCAGTGTAGGTGGCATCATGTATGAACGCATTATTTGTTTCCGTGAGGTATTCGACCTGTTTTTTATGTTCATAAGGCGATTTAACAGCGATCGATTTGCCCGGAGTAATTTTTACCAGTGAAGCAGCTGTTATGCAGTCGGAAGCTGAACTGCCGTATGCGCTGATGAGACCGGACTTTCCCAGTTTAGTCCCCCCGTAGTACCGAACGACCACGACGCCAGAATTACATAATTCTGCTGAACGCAATTGGTTGAGTATGGGCAACCCTGCGGTACCTGATGGCTCTCCGTCGTCCTGCGAAAACTCGGTAATATCAAACGGGTTTATGCGCCAGCCATAGCAGAGGTGGGTAGCGTTGTAGTGCTCTTTTTTTATTACAGAAAGCTGTTCTTCGAAGCTTTCTATGCTGTCGCAGGGAAAGCCGTAGCTTAAAAATCGGGATCCCTGTTCCTTAAAATCTGTACTTACTGGCTTTTTTAACATGTTGAAAGGTGGCGGCATGAGACTAAAATATAAAAGCGGTTTTTTGTTATAAACTGACTGATAATGAGTTAGCTAACGGAGTATTTGAAATACAGCAGCGGCTTGGCTAAATGTGTAAAAAATAATAAGAACAGTCTCTCATCTTTTAGGACTTTGGAATGTAAGTAGTATATTTTAGGGTAGAAAGAAAACAAAATTCGATACTCGTATTAGATTATTCAGAAGCAGTACAAATTAATCGAGACCTAACAAACCGAAAGCATAATCTAATACGATTGTTTATATTATTAAATCGAAACTCTTTACATATTAACTTAAGCAAGTATTAATCAATGTCTTCATTTGCCTACGCCCTTCAGACCACGATTGGCCGGAAGATTTTAACAGGTTTAACCGGTATTTTCCTAACCCTGTTTCTTATAGCTCACCTTTCCGGCAACCTTTCCTTACTCATTCCTGATGGTGGAGAAGCGTTTAACAGATATGCAGAATTCCTGCATGATCTCGGGCCGCTTCTCTGGATAGCAGAAATTATTCTTGTTATCCTTTTCCTCACGCATGCCTACATTGGAATCAGTATTTACCTTAACAAGAAAAAGGCTCGCCCTGTAAATTATTCGTATTACAAGAGCCAGGGTGGCCCAAGTAAGCAAAATTTTGCTTCCAGGAGCATGCTTATTTCGGGTAGCATCATACTGCTGTTCGTAATTCTACACGTTATGCACTTTAAGTATCACCTCTTCAGCCCTGAAACGTACATGACCAGCTACGACGGGCAGGAGATGGTGGATCTGGCCAAGCACGTTGAAGTAGCTTTTCTTAATCCATGGATCGTAGCAGCATATTCTTTTGTTATGATTTTGATTGGAGTGCACCTGAAGCATGGCGTGTGGAGTGCATTTATATCACTCGGCGCCAAAAATCCTAAAATCACTCCGGTTCTTTACACAGTTGGTGGCGTTGTAGCAATATTGCTTGCAGCCGGATTCCTGCTTTTACCACTTTATATTTATATCAACGGAGGCTTATCATAATGGAAGTTGCAGATAAATCAACCTTCAAATGGGATTCGAAAATACCCACAGGTCCACTTACGGAAAAGTGGAAGACGCATAAAAACAACGTCAAGCTTGTAAACCCAAGCAACAAAAGGAAATTCAATATCATAGTTGTTGGCACGGGACTGGCAGGTGCGGCAGCAGCTGCTTCACTTGGCGAGCTCGGCTATAACGTGAAGGCATTTTGTATTCAGGATTCAGCCCGTCGTGCCCATAGTATTGCGGCACAGGGAGGAATTAACGCCGCCAAGAACTATCAGAACGATGGAGATAGTATCTGGCGCCTGTTCTACGATACTATTAAAGGTGGAGATTACCGCTCCCGCGAAGCCAACGTGTATCGCCTTGCCGAAGTGAGTAATAATATTATTGATCAGTGTGTGGCGCAAGGCGTTCCTTTCGCCCGTGAGTACGGCGGAACCCTTGATAACCGATCGTTTGGTGGTGCGCAAGTGTCACGCACCTTCTATGCACGCGGACAGACCGGTCAGCAGCTTCTGCTTGGTGCTTACAGCGCCCTTATGAAAACGGTGCACTCCGGTAAGGTTGAAGTCCGCACCCGCGAAGAAATGCTCGACCTGGTTACCGTTGACGGCACCGCGAAAGGAATCATTTCAAGAAACCTGGTTACAGGTAAGATTGAGCGTCACGCTGCAGACGCTGTTCTGCTTTGTACAGGCGGATACGGAAACGTGTTTTACCTTTCAACCAACGCAAAAAATTCTAACGTAACAGCCGCCTGGAGATGCTATCGTAAAGGCGCACTTTTTGGCAACCCAAGCTTTACACAAATTCACCCGACCTGTATTCCGGTTTCTGGTGAGTATCAGTCTAAGCTTACGCTTATGAGTGAGTCGCTTCGTAACGACGGTCGCGTATGGGTTCCAAAAGCGAAAGGCGACAAACGCCCGCCAAACCAAATCCCGGAAGAAGAGCGCGATTATTACCTTGAGCGGATTTACCCGAGTTTCGGTAACCTTGTTCCCCGTGATGTGGCCTCAAGAAATGCCAAAAATGTATGCGATGAAGGCCGTGGTGTAGGTGAGTCCGGGCTGGCCGTTTATCTCGACTTTGCAGATGCAATCCAGCGGGATGGCTTAAAGGCTATTCAGGATCGTTATGGCAATCTTTTTGAAATGTATCAGAAAATTACCGACGAAAACCCGTATGAAGTGCCGATGCGTATTTACCCGGCTGTTCACTACACAATGGGTGGTCTTTGGGTCGATTATAACCTGATGACTACTGTTCCCGGTCTTTTCGCACTTGGTGAAGCTAACTTCTCAGACCACGGTGCAAACCGTCTCGGAGCCAGCGCTCTGATGCAGGGGCTTGCCGATGGGTATTTCGTTATTCCTTACACCATTGGTAATTACCTGGTTGAAGTTACTCCTGGTGAAATCGACACCGACCACGAAGCGTTTGTGGAAGCCGAGCAAAAGATTACGGCCGAGCTTGAGCAGCTGCTGAATATAAAGGGCTCGAAAACCATTCTCGATTTCCACCGTAAACTTGGAAAAATCATGTGGGATAAGGTAGGTATGTCCCGCGATGAGGAAGGACTTAAGGAAGCCATCGCCGAAATAAGCGCGCTGCGTAAAGAATACTGGACAGACGTTTTTGTGCCGGGGCAGCAGGCTACCTACAATAAATATTTAGAGTATGCTATGCGTGTAGCCGACTTCCTTGAGCTTGGCGAGCTGATGGCCCGCGACGCTCTCGAAAGACCGGAATCTTGTGGAGGACACTTCCGTGAAGAGTCTAAAACTCCGGAAGGTGAGGCAAAACGCGATGATGAAAACTACACGCACGTTTCCGCCTGGGAATTTACCGGCGTAGACAGTGCACCGGTTCATCACCGTGAAGACCTCGTTTTCGAAAATGTTAAACTAACACAGCGTAGCTACAAATAAGAATTTCGGATAAAAAACAATTATGAGTACACAAGACAATATTTCAGTAAATCTTAAGGTATGGCGTCAGGATGGCCCGAACGATAAAGGCCGTTTTGAAGACTATTCACTTAAAGACGTTAACACTCACATGTCTTTTCTCGAAATGCTGGACGTTCTCAATGAGAACCTGATGAAAGAGAAAAAGACTCCTATTGAGTTCGATCATGATTGTCGTGAAGGCATTTGCGGATCATGCAATCTGGTAATTAACGGAATCGCTCACGGACCCGAAGCCCGTACGGCTGCCTGTCAGCTGCACATGCGTCATTTCAAGGACGGCGAGACGATAACTATCGAACCGTGGCGCGCTACGGCTTTCCCGGTAATTAAAGATTTGGTTGTAGACCGCAATGCGTTCGACCGCATTATGTCTGCAGGCGGATATGTTACTGTTGCAACTGGTAACGCTCCTGATGCTAATGCCTTACCGATTTCAAAGGTTCACGCAGACAGCGCTATGGATTATGCGATTTGTATTGGCTGTGGTGCCTGCGTGGCTTCCTGCCCGAACTCATCCGCAGCTTTGTTTACCGGTGCTAAGATTGCCCAGCTTTCCAAACTGCCGCAGGGCGAACCGGAGCGCAAGCAGCGCGTTAAATCGATGGTTGAACAGATGGAAAAAGAAGGCTTTGGTGACTGCTCCAACTTTGGAGAATGTGAAGCCGTTTGCCCGGTCGGAATTTCCATTAGTGCGATTGCGACTATGCGGACAGAGTACGTGAAAGCAATGTTTTCATAAGCTCAGTAAGTCAATTAGTACTGTTTAGAATTAAAAGCCCCGGCATAAAACCGGGGCTTTTTCTTTTAGCCTTAATATTCAGGTGATGGCTTCAAAGCTGAAAAACTCGTGCGGAATGATGAGCCTGAAGTTGTCATTACTATAGTCAGATCAGCAGCCAATAACTTTATTTCACCCAACGTGGAAAAATTAAAAGTCAGACCTGCCTCAATGGAACCACAGTTCGTATTTGATCAATCTGTTAATTTCGAAACCCGCATGATGCGTGTTTTCAGACATCAGTACGATAATGTGCGGCCATATAAATTGTTTTGTGATGAGCTAGGGGCGAAACCGGACAGCATCACAGCACAAAACCTCCCCCCGCTGCTTCCTGTTGAAGCCTTCCGTGATGCCGATATCTGTTCGTCTAAAATCGACGATTCCCCGCTTCGTTTTATGAGCAGCGGAACCACCGGGATGAAGCGTTCCACACACTACGTTTACGATCCTGAGTTATACAGGAAATCCATTTTTGATGGGATCCGGCAGTTTTATCCTCTCGATGAGTTCGTAATACTTGCATATACACCAGGTTACATCGATAACCC
>PWID01000206.1 GCA_003555145.1 Balneolia bacterium
AGCTCCATTGCCAGCATTACGATGATGACCGGTGTGAAGGTGACGATCAGGCCAAAGACAACGTGGGCGGTGGTGGCGTCTTCACGCTGCCAGTTGATCCACACTTTCCACCGAAACGGGACTTCTGGCTCCTCGTTGAAATAGCGCAGAAACCAGCTTCTGCAGATTCCAAAACAGCCGGTGAACAGAAGTGGAAGCAGCATGAAGGCGGCAAGGCTGCCGTTTTCGTGCTGTAGTTCAGGGCGCGACCAGTTTAAAAGTCCGGTTAACGTCAGAAGTATTGAAACGACCAGCATGCTCCAGTAGAAAGCAGGGTTCCGGAGCAGTTTGTAGAACAGGCCCAGAAAGACAAAAAGTCCACCGCCGGTAAGCACATAGAATAAAGGTGAGGAGAGCATCCCGGATTTCCCTTACCTTAGTCGGCTTCCCGGGTGGCCTGCCACAGAACGACTCGCCACTCTCTTTCCAAATTCCGAAACGTGCCGCTATTCAGAAAGGTAGTGACATCACCCGTTGCGGTATCCATTGCTACCAGCCGGAACGCCAGAATAGCCGTATCGCCGAAAACTTCAATGCGGACATCATCGGCGCTGTAAATGAGATCTGGTTCTGTTGACTCTCCCGCGTCTGGATTTAGTCCGTTCATGATTTCTGCTTTTCCAAACCTAAGTCCCGCAGAGCTGGTGTAAATCAGGCTTTCGGCCCAGAAGCGGTCGTGTATCGCGTAACTGCCTGTACCGGCACCTTCAAGAAAGGCATCGAGCAGCATCCGGATTTCAGTTCTGTCTTCGGAGTAATCCCCCTCGGATATCATCATACTTTGTGCACTCACAGCAAAAACAAGGCACATTGCTAAAAGAAGAGCTACGGTAAATAAGCGCATAATTGGAATAATTTCTTGTGGTTGGCAACATACAAGCTACCTAAATGGAACGAAAGCTCCAACGCCCGGGCTGTTTACCAGTAGACTGAATGCTCGAAATTTCATACTATTTGTATGAGCCCGAACCGAATACGAAACGCATCACCACTAAAGGAAAACCGATGGCCGAAAAACCAACTGAAGAAGAAAAAAGCTACATCCTCGAGCTAGTTCAAAAGCATCTGGACCTGACTGTAACAACTTTTGGTCAGGACGTCCGCTCCGTGGTTCGTATCGACAAGCGGCCGAATATGTACGGGGGCGACGGGGTGGTTTATCTGCTTCAGATGTTTGATCGCCGGGAATTGGTCAACAACCGGATTGGCTGCTATATGGTGCTGCCCGGGCGCGGTGATGAATCGGGATTCCATGATCACGGCCCGAGAAAAGAGGAGGAGCTATACGTGGTGATGCACGGCGAGGGTCTCTACTTCGACCGCGATGGTGAAGACGGTCCGGTGCGCGAACAGCGCATCACCCGCGGACAAATCACGGCCGTGAAAGGCGAAGGCTTCCACTCTGTTGTAAACACCAGCGACGAGCCGTTGATTTTGTTTGTGATTACGACGAATGAGCCGGATTAATTCCTCTCCCTGCGGCCTTCTGGCCATATGAGGTCCCTTACTATGTGCACCGTGCCGTTTGCCAGGCTGATGTTTCTGACCTCAAATTCAGTCATTCCCAGAACTACCGTTTGCCCCTCTTCGTCGATAACGCGCATTTGCGATACCCGTACTTCGTCTCCGATATGTGGTGATGCAAGACGGTTTATATGCCGTATTAGCACCGAATGCTGAAGACGTTCATCGCCCATAAATTCCTCTAACCGGTCTGTCTTAAGATCGGTGAAGGCTTCATTAACAGGTGCCATTACCGTCCAGTCTCCTTCGCCATCCAGGTTTTCAAGCATGTCATGCGAGTTAAGCAACACGGTAAACATTTTAAGATTATCACAACTCTCCAGGTAATCTTTAACAGACTGCGTTTCATAAGCTTCTGGACAGATTTCAATATTTTCATCAGGTATTATTAACCCTGCTATTAACATAAGTAGTCCCAAAGAAGCCTTAATAATTAGCATAAACCTATTATTTATTTGATGTTGGAAAATTATTTATTGGCAATTTAATTTTTTTTTAGTTTGCCAAAAGTATTTAAACTTTACCCACTAATTGTATTACCCTTATGCCAAATTTATCTATTACATCTGCACTAATTATCGTCCTAATTTCACTTTCGCAGTTAACTCTTTCTCCATCCGAACAATCCAAGGTTGATTTATCTACAAATAATTGCATTACAATTTCTGAATATGAAAACACTCAATTCGCTTCTGATGATGCAGACTGCTAAGAATCTACCATTTATATGAGACATGAAGTTGGAGTTCATTGGGAATCGGATTGCATTTTGTTTGGAAACACCTGCATAGTTATCGTTGGTTGTACTAAGAAAAAACAGGAAGTCTATTGGGCCGCTAAATAAATTTTATCTGATTTTGTTTACACTTAGAATATCTTTTCCGAAGCTTATTTGCAGCTTCGGACTTTTTATGATTTTATCTTGCGAATCAGATAAGAAGCACGAAAGTAATACACTCTCACTTGTTAAATCTGAAGCTCTGAATCTGATTCCAGACGATCCGCTTACGTTAGGTAACAATATGAGGGTAACACCAGTTGCTGTGGATTCCGACCGTTTTCTTGTTAAAAACCTCAACAATTCTTATGTAAACGTGTTCAGGCGAGATGGTACTTTCCTTTATAGCTTTGGTGAATCCGGCAGAGGGCCCGATGAAATTGAACGCATTTTCACATCGGGTTTCGATGATGAATACAACGTAGTAATCTGGGATGCAGGTCAGAATTTGCTCAAATATTTCGATAGCCATGGGACATTCCTTGAGGCAAAAGAAACATTTACTCCCCAAGAAGTATGGCTGCGTGAGCATTTGTTCCACTATATTGGAGACGGATGGATTGCTCCCATTGAGATTCCGGAAGCCCGAAGTTGGGGAGATCGGGAAAGTGTTGCGCTATTCAATAAAGATTTCAGCAGCCACGAAACAGGCGGTGGTTGGGATCCCTTTTACGAACATTCAGAATCCATTTTCCAGCATCCGCTGCTTACCTACGACCCAGATACTAAAAACACGTGGTTGGTGTATCGAACCTCCCCCAGTATCCGTGTCTTAGATGAATCATTAGATGAGATTCAGATCATGACCCACAGCTCTGCTAATTTCAAGAAAGCCGAAGAAGATATTTTAATACCTGCAAGCAGGCAGGACAGGCACCTGGCACTTTCCGAAATTAGTCTGATTATGCAACCCTACACTACAGATAGCTACTTTCTATTTTACTTCATGAATCAGACGCAAGAATCATTTCAAACTATGGAAAGCGATGGCGTAGGTTTTTTTGTTGCCGTATACGATAGAGAGAATTATAGCTACCTGGGTGAGCTACCTATTCCCGGAGCCCTCACCGGCGTAATCGACAACAAGTTGATGATATTGCTCAATGATGATCCTGATGATCTGACGATTGGGTTGTATGAAGTACAGGCAAAAGACAGGCTAGCCAGTGAATAAGGGATACCCTGTACTTTCTTAATCTCTTTTCGCATTTAAGTTAATAGCTCGTACTCAACACCGGAGATGAGCCGCTGATTTTGTTTGTGATTACGACGAACACAAATAACTAATTTTTACTCTGCCTTGTGCTGAAGAACTATTTCAGCATCGCAGTAAAGATCTCCGAAATTGATCTTCGCTTACTATTCGACTGGTTTCTAAAAACTATTCAATTTGAGTAATCCAGTGGTGAGAAAACCTACAACCGAGTCCACCACATTTTACTAGTTTAACCTTGTTTAAAATGTGCCTTTACTATATTTTTCAGCGCTTATCAATTCAGTCGAGTAGGCATTATACACCTCGACAAGATTGATAAATTGCATTTTTCCGTTTAAACAGGCTGGTTATTGCAAGAATTCTGCATCTTTTATCGTGCATGACAACCGCCCTTATTTAATCTCACATTGCAATTTCGGGGGCGACGGCGCTTGTAAATCGCAAACAATCAAGAAGAAAAATATCAGTCATGCACTATTCACCTCCCTGCCTGAGGGTACTGTGCTTATTTCTCTTTTTTCAACTTGTGGTTATTTCTGCAGGTTTTGAAATAAGCTACTCTCAAAATACAGACCCGAAATCAGAATCCGAATCCGAAGATACGTTTGGCTATCTGAGGGTTAATGTCGTGGATTTAGATTCTGCTTATGTAGTAATTAACGAAGATTTCAAATCTTTTTTTGAAATCGCATCCGGAGATACGCTCACTCTGCCTACAGGTCAAACAAAAATAAGGATCATAAAAAGATATTTTGTGGATCAGTTAACTACTTTTGAAATTGAGGAGGGTATTACCAACCGATTAAGTGCAAATCTAATACCCACAAGAGGAAGAGAAGCGTCAAGCCTTAGGAGCAGCTATCCACGGTTATTCTGGGGTGCGAATAATTTTGTGCTGTCGGATCCCGAAACTGAATTATTCGTAAACGGGGAATACGTTGGTACACATTTTGCCAGAATAGATACTGTCGGCAGGTTCGATGTAAAAGGTATTCATTCCAGCGGGGCAACATTTAGCAGAACGTTTGAGGCACCCGAAGACCAGTTATTTCATTTTCATCAAAAGCATTTGCAGCCATCCAGAACGACATCCCGGGCCTTGAGTATTTTGCCGGGCGGCAGCCAATTTTATAAAGGTCAGAATATCAAAGCGGTGTCTTTTATAACAGGAATTCTTGGAGGAGCGGCACTTGCGTATTCGTATGATAACAGGTATCAGCAGAGCTACGACGAGTTTAATATGCTTGCGGATCTTTACATTTTAGCCGGTAACCCCAGCGATGCTTACCGATTAGGACTTGAAGCCCAAAATGCCCTGGACGACGCAGAAAGATATTCGACAACCAGAGACTGGATTATTTACGGTACGGCCCTTCTTTATGTAATCAATGTCGTGGATGGTTTTCTGGCACCTACAATAGGATTCAGAGATAAAAGCAGACTCATCAATCCTTATATGGATTTCGATCCGGTTTATCAGCAGCCCGTTATTGGGTTCCAAACATCTTTTTAAAGGAATGGCTATGAAATACTCCGTTTTACTTCTGCTTATTATCATTGGGTTTGTCTCAGCTTGCGATTCACCAACACGGTCTTTTAATAATTCTAATGTAAATGACCCATTGTCACCCAGATTTAAGCCGGGAACAAATACAGATCTTCAGGTGCTGGCAGATTCAACAGGTATAATTACAATTAGCTGGCCGGAGCAAAGTGAAATTGCCACAAAATTAATACTCGAAAAGTCTCTGGGTGATGCCCTAAGCTACAGCCCTATTGCTGAATTGAGCCCGGAAACGCTTGTTTTCCGGGATTCATCCCTCGTAGTTCGCCAAGATACCTATTACAGGTTATCATCCTGGGCGGGTTTGTCTGAAAGGGACGAGGTTCTGATTGAAAGTTCACAGGCCAAACTCGATATCGGGGGGTTGTTTAATCTGGAGCTTGAATTCGTAGAAGAAGAAAACAATATCATTCTGTCCTGGCAAACCACTTTCCCCCTCTTTACCCACTTTGTAATTTCATCAGACAATATTCTGAATGAACAAGATGAAAATACGGTCAGAATTGAGGCCGAAGGTGTACATCATAGCTTTACAGACCCGCTTCTCGATATTGATTTTGAAATCAGATCGTATACGGTAACAGCTGTAATCGAGCATGATGAAACCGAGGAAGAAATCTCGGAGGCTGGAATTTCGTTTGATGTCAGAGACTTTTTCCGGCCGAAAGGCTTAAGGGTGAACTTCCTTAATGAAACAGACTGGACAGTCTCGTGGAGAAACGCTCCTTTCTTTGCAACCAATATTGAAGTCATTCGGCAAAAAAATGGTAAACCGGATGTTATTCACCTTCTTCCTCCTGAGACTGAATCATTAATTGATTCCCTGTTTATTCGTCGGCCCAATCAAACTAATGAATTCAGAACATATTTAATTCGATTCCTGACCGATAATCTGGCAAGCGAACAGGTAACTGTAAGCAGAGGACTTTCGGTTCCCAGACCAGTAATCAACCTTACAGGCATCACAGAAGATGACCCTGCTTCTTTCAAACTCAGCTGGGATACACCTGGTGCGAACCTGGTGCAGGAATATATAATTGAAAAATCCAGTCCCCCTAATAGTCAAAATTTTGTTGAGGTTGGCAGAGTAAGCTGGGATGTTAGTGAATTTACAGATACAACTGCAGATCCAGACCAACCACAAACGTACAGAGTTCGATCACTCACGTCGTTTCCAAGTGATGCAGCAACATTTGTTTACTCAAACAACTATGAAATAGAATATGCTTTCCCCAGCCAAATGTTTGACGTAACAAGCATGGAAAGCTCTTCTGACGGAAGATTCTTGGTATATGTATCATTTATCGGCAATTCTGCATACTCGAACTCCATCCGCATTCATGACTTAAATGCCAGACAAGAATTTGCCTCTATAAATATCCCGGGACATCGTATATCAGATTTTAAACTCAGCCCGGACGAGCAGTACATTTATTTTAATGTAGGGACAGAAGGTGCCATTTACAGGGCAGATTTCCCGTCGGGTAATAATGTCGAAAAGATTATTGATGACGCAAACAATGGTGCAGCAAGAGCTTTGCGAATTGATGTGAGCAGGGACGGCTCGTTTATTGTAGCAGGCGGGGGAGCTGCTTTTGTGAAACGTTGGAACCTTGATACGTTTGAACTGGATTTTTTATATCAATATCAAGGCAGTAATTCTACGTCATTTCCCAGTAAAAACATCTCGATTTCACCTGATGGTTCACTTATCGCATATGGTGGTAGTCCACCTTTTATATTAGATGCACAATCAGGTGAGCTGCTTGAAGTTATCACGGGGGCTACCACCGCAAATATGGCGGATTACCTGTTTAGTGAGGACGGTAACTATTTTGCTTACGTAGACATACTTAGCACGTCTCTGGGGATGGTACACTCTACTCAGGACTGGCAGCGGACGGAGATAATACGCAGTGCGGTCAGAATTGATTTTCACCCGGAAGATCCCATTTTGCTGATTGCCGGAAATTACCGGACCTACACATATAATGTGGAAACATCCCAAATTGTAGACGTCATTTCCAATGAAACCGGAGGCGGATTCAGACCGTCTTATACCAGCCCGCCGCATTACATAGACGAAAACAGAGTGGCACTCCTTAGGTTTACTGATAAAATGATTTACATCTGGAAAAAAGCACCTAGCCAGGGCTGGAATTTTTTTAATGTGCAAATATACCAGTAAACCATCATGAACCTTTTTAAAGCCAGAAACCTATAACCCTAAAAAAGCAAAACAACTACATTTCTGCAGTTTTGTTTTGTCTTAAAAGGTGATGGCATCCCAATATCTTTCTCTAGAAAGACCATGAAATACTACTCCGTTTTACTTCTACTAATTATACTTGGTTTTGTCTCCGCTTGTGACTCACCAACAAGGCCGTTTAATAATTCTAACGTTAATGATCCACAATCACCAAGATTTGAGCCCAGAACTAATACAAGCCTCCAGACACAGGCAGACACAACCGGGGTAATAACTATTAGCTGGCCGGAGCAAATTGATATTGCCACAAAATTAATACTCGAAAAGTCTTTGGGTGATGCCCTGAGCTATAGCCCTATTGCTGAATTGAGCCCGGAAACGCTTGTTTTTCGGGATTCGACGCTCGTGGTTCGCCAACACACCTATTAAAGCTATCTTTTCTCTTCAAGTGGTCTGGCCGGGCAGGGTGATGGCTTTCATTCCTTAATTAATAGCGATGAGCCAAGAAAGTAATGGATGAGCCCCAATTTCTTTTTGAGCCAATCTCTCTTTCCCGGAAGCCCAGATTAGCAAAAACTCAACCGGCAAAATTATCGCATCGGGCATCACCCATCTGAAAGGCTGTTCCTGGTCATCAGATAGTGCATAATTATTTAAATTTACGGGCGCAGCTGTAGGATTATAGATTTCAATCCAATCCTCGAAATCGCCGTCCTCATCACTATTCGTCGTGAACTTGAAGCCATAATTTCGTTATTGACAACTGTATTCTGGCCATAGGCAACAAAGCACAGGCCGGAAAAAAGAAATAAGAGAAAGAGGAGTCTCAAAAAGTTCAGCATGCTGGCTATAAGATGATCTGATACAGATTCATATAAATAACGGTTAGCATCTAAAGCTCAAACTTTAATTCAATTGGGCGCTATATCTGCAGATACCTGGGCAAATTGCTTAGCAGCATGGCTTTTCTATTTGCTTAACTCATTTAAACTGTGCCGGTTTATTTCTACAAGCTTATGAGCACGGTTCGCCCCAGGCGGGTTTGTTCTCCGGCGTTAGAGGACTACCAACCGAAAAATTGGACGGCTCTGAATCAAATTCCGATACGCACCAGTTACTTAAATCCTGGTTGAAGGTAGCTGCGTTTAAAAACATCCCTGCC
>PWID01000250.1 GCA_003555145.1 Balneolia bacterium
GAGTCGCTGTTTATGCGTGATAACCCGTCGCCCGCTATGGTTGCGGATCACGAGTTTAACCTGGGGCGGATTTTGTTTTATGAAGGTAATCACGACAGCGCAAGAGAGTACATACTGCGTTCGGCTGAACATTACGAAACCTTCAACGGAACTGAGAGTGCTCAATATGCCATGGCTCAGGAGTATCTGGAGCGGTTTTCCTGAGGTTTGCACAGACGTTTAGCAGTTGAGGCCCCGAAAAGCATCACCCTGCAAAGATATCTACTTATAGAATTCGGCCTGCAGCTTGTAATGGCTGTTAACTTCGCACTTTTGGATTTGCCATGCGGTGAGTGAGCAAACTAAAACTGCAGCAGTAATTGCAATGCCGTAGCTTCCAAGCACCATCAGAAAGCTGATGAAGTAGCAGAAGAGCACAATTACAAAAGAGCTGATTCCGGAGGTGTTGTTCCGGAAGGTGGTCATTTGATTGATGGCGATGAGAGCGTTTACCTTGCGTGGAAAACGCAGGCTCGACCAGTAGCTCAGAAGCATAACCGGCGGTATGAGCAACAGATATATCCCGACGTGATACAGGCGAAACTGACCGCTGTAAATCAGGGCTCCCAGCGAGCTGACGGCATCGAGCAGGAGCGGCAGCCAGACGGCACCGAGGAAAATTCTCCATTTGGTTTTCCGTCCGGCCGGGCTAAGACGAACGGCCAGCCATGTCTCCCGGAAAAAACCCCAGAAGTTGTTATGAACATAGGTAAAGGGAAGCAGCGGAAACGCAAGCATAAGGGCAAATACTTCCGACATGGTTTCCTCGGCCAGGAAGTAGATGTAGAGTCCGATTATCAAATTGAATGCCGGTATGAGCAGGTACATCGGCTTGGTCGAATGCTTGCGAGTATATGCCAGACGGCTGGCGGCACTAACCGAGCCAATGGACTTGGAGCCCACCGAGTCGTTGGAAAAAATGCTGGTTGTACTGGCTGTTTCCGTGAGCTCAACGGTGTATGTATAATAAATTACGCAGCTGATGGTAAACAGCAGCAGATACATCGAATAAATGAGCGGACTGGTGAGCATCTCGAAAAAGTACATCACAAAATACAGTCCGAGCCCGACCGAGTTTACAGCACCAGCAGCGATGAGCAGTTTTAAGCCGCGTATTCCGTGGGTTTGTGCAGCAAGTACGGTTTGTTTAACGGCGAAGTCGAGCGCTGATGTTGCGATAATGAGCATCAATCCATCTATGAAAAGCCACGGACCCTGCGAATAGGTGAGGCTGGATGTAACGCCAAGAAAAATGAGGCCGTAAAGCGTGCCGGGCCGGAAAAGATTATAGATCAGGTTCAGCATGCCGACCTGTTTGCCGGGCAGGGGCGCATAACCGGGCACTACGCTGGATGGCAGCTTCAGCACAGGAAAAACGCCGCTGCTTATTATGATGGCCGGGATGCTCGACATAATGAGCACGTAGTACAGCGAGCGCTGGGCATCATCGGAAACAAGCAGTATGGCAGCTGAGGCAATGGAATAGAAAATAAGCCCGATAATGAGCAAAATGCGGCCTATGTTCAGCGCGGTATTGTCGGTTCCCGAGATTATAAGGCGAAGGCGTGTTCGAAGTACAAAAATGGTTAGTCTGTACAGCGATGGCTTATTTCTGGCGATGGACTCCATGATATCAGGCCAGCACCCGCTTGAGGTCGTTGGTGTCTTTTTCGTTTGGCATAATCAGCTCAAACAGGGAGTTTTCGAGCTGATTACGGCCGTCTTCGGTGAAGTCTTCGTGCGTGCCCATAAACGGGAAAGTGCCTTCATGAAGCACTGCAATATGGGTGGAAATCTGCTGCACGTAGCTCAGATTATGCGAAGAGATAAGAATCGAGCGGTCTTCCCGCTGATACGATTTCAGAAAGTTAATGACCAAACGAGCCGAGGCCGGATCCAGCCCTGAAAAAGGTTCATCCAGAAGCGCAACGGTAGGTTTGTGAAGAAAGGCAAGGATGAGGCCAAGCTTCTTCCGCATACCTGTGGAATAGGTGCCGCAGCGCCGTGAAAGAAGGCTGAGGTCATCGAAAAAGTAGTTCAGCATGGTGTCCAGCTGCTCGCCAATATCAGACGGCTTGATGCCGTAGAGAAGCGCTGCGAACTCCAGCTGCTCCTTTCCGCTGAGGTCGGTGTTGAGCAGGCCGGTTTCCGGAAGTACGCCCATTTTGCTTCGGATTTCAAGCGAGTGGGTTTCGAACTTTTCACCGTTTATGATAACCTCTCCGCTGTCCGGGCGAATCAGGTCGCACATGATGTTGATGAGCGTGGACTTGCCGGCTCCGTTGTTACCCAGCAGACCGAGTATACAGCCCGAGGGGAAGTCGAACGACAGATTGTCGAGCACCTGAAGCTGACCGAAGGTTTTTGTGATGTTACGGGCTGCAAGGCTCATCAGCGGTGGAATTACAGATTATTTGGTGTCAGGGTCGGGTAAAAACGAACGGGAAAGTTTTGTGGCTTCACCCAGCATCTTTTTATACTTCTTAGCAGGTACTTGAGTGCAGCCAAACCTTGATAGATGCTCAGTCTGGAACTGAACATCCCAAAGCACAAACCCCATTTCGGTGAGATGCTTGTGGCAAAAATACATCGCAGCTTTATGCGCCTCATCATGATACTGAAAAACGGACTCGGCAAAAAAAGCACCGCCTATGGCCAAACCATATAAACCGCCGGCCAGTTCGCCGTCCTTAATAACTTCAACCGAGTGGGCCATGCCCAGCTGATGCATATATACAAACGTATCCCGGATTATCGGGTTAATCCATGTTGATTCACGGTCGGCGCAACCGTCGATTACCTGTTCGAAGCGGGTATTAATCGCCATTTCGAAGCCGTATTTTTTGAAATACCGCCTTGAGCGTTTCGAAATATGAAACTTTTCGAGGGGGATAATGCCCCGCATGGGTGCAGTATAAAAGAAAATATCGGAATCCGGCCGGCTGCTTTCGGCCATTGGGAAATATCCGTCGCTGTAGGCCTCAATGATATTCTCGGGCGCAATGATTTCCCGTCTGTCCCAAAGCTGATCGCTATTATTACTGCCCGGTTGATTCAAACTATAGTTTCCCGTTATTACGTGCTTCGTAAATAGTCATGGGCGGGATGTTCCGGATTTCAAATGAAGTCTGCACATCATCGAAGGCCCGGCCCAGTGGCTCCTTAAGATGCCCGGAAGTCTGATACGCCAAAAAGTAGCCATCACCCTTTAACAAACCGCTTGAGGTAGTAAGGATGGCGGTTTTGATTTCATCATCCAGGAAACTGAAAGGGATGCCGGATAGGAAATAATCGACTTTTTCAAAGCCGTGCTCTTTTACTATTTCCCCAACCTTTTCGGCTGAGGCCTCGTGCACATGGGCGCGCTTGTCGTCTATGGTTCGGAGCTGCTTTGCGAATTCCGGATTCAGCTCAATCATGATGAGGGTGGATTCGGGCGTCATCTTTTTGAGCAGATAATCGGCGAAAACTCCGGTTCCCGGTCCGAATTCCACGATTACGATATCCCGGCTGAAATCAATCTTCTGGGTCGCCTTTTTTACGGTAAAGGACGAGCTGGGCGTAATTGACGCCACGTTTTTGTCCCTCACCAGAGATTTCAGATAAGCTATCGTGCTCATAGTTTAAGTGTGATAATAATTGAATAGATGTTTGCCGGTAATTCAAAAGCAGAATGCTAATCTACATTTCTTTTTTGAGTTGTTCAATCTGGTCGCGGATTCGGCCGGCTTCTTCAAACTCGAGGTTGCGCGCCGCCGTTTTCATTTCTTCCATGAGGTGATCCAGAAATTTGTCCTTATCCTCGAAAACGACCTCTTTCATGGCCGGATTCGGCCTGTAGTGGATGCCGTCGTCGGCCACCTTGATTAATTGCACGTCCTCATCAGCATCGTACGCCTGCTCCAGATCAATGGACTTATTAGAAATAAGCGACGGATCAACCAGCGGCTTCAGCTCTTTCACAATAGTAGTTGGATCAATACCGTGCTTGGTGTTGTAATCGCCCTGAATTTTGCGACGGCGATCCATCTCGTCCATCACCTTTTTCATGCTTTTGGTAACCTTGTCGGCATACATAATTACGCGGCCTTTTACGTTTCGGGCGGCGCGACCGGCAATCTGGAAGAGTGATGTATCCGAGCGCAGAAAACCTTCCTTGTCGGCATCCAGAATGGCAACCAGACTCAGCTCCGGAATATCGATACCCTCGCGAAGCAGGTTGATGCCCACCAGCACGCTGAAATCTCCCCGGCGGAAGCGGAAAAGCACTTCGATGCGCTCAAGGGCATCAAGCTCGCTGTGCATGTAGGCCGCGCGAATGCCCATATTCTTGAGGTACTCGCTCAGCTCCTCACTCATTCGCTTGGTGAGCGTGAGCACCAGCACGCGTTCGCCTTTTGCGATTACGGTGCGGATTTCATCAATGAGGTCATCAATCTGGTTTTTGAGCGGACGCATTTCGACTTTGGGCTCCATCAGGCCGGTCGGACGAATAATCTGCTCCACAAAAGCCCCGCCGGATTGTTCAAGCTCGTAATTGGCCGGAGTCGCGCTCACAAATATGCACTGATTCACCATCGACTCCCATTCCTGGAAAGTGAGCGGTCGGTTATCCAGAGCCGAAGGCAGGCGGAATCCGTGATCGACCAGGCTCATTTTCCTTGAGCGGTCACCGCCGTACATAGCATCAATTTGCGGAACCGACTGATGGCTTTCATCCATCACAATAAGATAGTCTTCGGGGAAGTAATCCATCAGGCAGAACGGTCGCTCGCCGGGTTTGCGTCCGGCAAGGTAGCGAGAATAGTTCTCGATGCCGGGGCAGTAGCCGATTTCTTTAATCATTTCGATGTCGAAAACAGTGCGCTGCTCAAGCCGCTGTGCTTCGAGGTACTTTTCCTCTTCGCGAAGCACGTCAAGGCGCCAGTTCAGCTCATCCCTGATATTACGAATGGTTTCTTCCTGCCGGCCTTTACTTGTTACGTAGTGTGACGCCGGGTAGATAGTAAATTCTTCAACCTCTTCGAGAATCTTGCCGGTTTCGGGTTCGAAAATGGAAAGCTTCTCGATTTCATCTGCCCAGAATTCGATGCGAAGCGCGTGCTCGGAATAGGCCGGGATGATATCAACCACATCACCACGCACCCGGAAAGTGGAGCGCTTGAACTCGTAGTCGTTGCGCGAATAATGAAGCTCAACAAAATCATACAACAGCTTGTTTCGCGGCGTAACGTCGCCGACTTTAAGCGGGATAATCAGCTTGGCGTATTCGGATGGAGAGCCAATACCATAAATGCAGCTTACTGATGCCACGATAATCACATCGCGCCGGCCGGAAAGTAGCGAGCTTGTTGCCCGGAGCCGCAGGCGCTGGATTTCATCGTTGATGGAAAGATCTTTTTCGATGTATTTATCGCTCGAAACGATGTAGGCTTCCGGCTGATAATAGTCGTAATAGCTGATAAAAAACTCAACGCAGTTATCCGGAAAAAAGTCGCTGAACTCGCGGTACAGCTGCGCAGCAAGCGTTTTGTTGTGGCTCATCACCAGCGTGGGCTTGTTTACCTGCTCAATAACCGAAGCGATGGTACGCGTTTTTCCTGAACCGGTAATCCCGAGAAGCGTCTGGAATTTCTCTCCGTGATTTAGTCCGCTTGTTAGCGACTCAATCGCTGTTGGCTGGTCGCCGGCGGGCTTAAAATTTGATTGTAAACTAAATTGTGATGATGCCATTCGGGTCGCTTGATTACTCCGTTGTCTTTGTATGATATGTGTGCCGGTCTGAACAAAAGATAACGCATTAAATGCTAAAATGGTTTGGGCTAAAGCTTTTCGGATTCATAAGGTTAAACTGACATTTAAGGCCCGTAATCCGTATCTTGAAACAGTGCTTATTATTACGTCTAAAAAAGACAAACGCTATGAGAACAAAGAGGATAATTGGAAGCCTTCTTCTCGCCTTATGTATAGCGATTCCTGCCAGTAGTCAGGAAAACGAGGGGCTGAGCGGAGAAAAAGCAGCGCAGGTTGAAGCGTACATTTTTACCGATTGGTACGGTAACGAAGTAGCAGTTTCATCCTTCGAAGGTAAAATTGTAATTATTGACATCTGGGAATCCTGGTGTGCCCCGTGTACCCGCGCCTTTCCGGTTTTTCAGCAGGTCCTTGAAGAATACCCTGATGATATAGTTTTTATCGCGGCCACATGCGGTTGCATAAACAACCGCACTGATGTAATTCGCTTCAAAAATGCTAACGACTACGATTTTCTCTATGTGGACGGCAGTGATCTCGCGGAGCTGCTCGAAATCGAGACCATTCCATATAAAATCGTGATTGACCGCAACGGGCGTTTTCAAAGTGTACTTCGGGGTTTTCACGGAGAGGAAGAGGAGTACGAAACGCTGATTTCGATAATCGAACAAACGCGTAATTAACGCCGCCTAAATTGCTGGTACGGAATGGATGAAGCGGATTTTCCCGTTGTTGTGGGTGAAGTCTATCCGTTAATCTCATCTTATTCTGTTATGAAATCAACCACGCTCCTCAGTTTAATCGCGTGTATCGTTATATTATTATCAGCTTGCGCGAATGAAACGCCATCCGTAGACCGGGATGTAATTGCATATACCGGCGCTACCATGATAAACGGACTTGACCGTCCGGCCATTGAAAACAGCGTGCTCATTGTGGAAAACGGCATGCTAACCGAAGCCGGAGCCCGCGATCAGATCGATATTCCCGCCATAGCCGAAGTTGTGGATTTAACAGATTCTTATGTGATGCCCGGCATTATTAACGCCCACGGCCATGTTGGAATGGCGGACGGACTAGAAACGGGAGAAGACGTCTTCACCAGTGAAAATATCCGCAGGCAACTGCTCACATATGCGCAGTACGGCGTAACAACGGTGGTAAGCTTGGGTGATGGTCAGACAGAAGGCGCCCGGATTCGCGATGAAATGCTGTTTGATCAGAATATCAATATCGCCCGGTATTATCTTGCGGGGCCGGTCATCAGCGCGGATACGCCCGAAGAGGGACGTGAAGAAGTGCAAAGACTGCATGAAGCCGGCATGGACTGGATCAAAATCCGGATTGACTCCGGTCTGGGAACGCGCGAAAAAATGCAGCCCGAGGTATACCGCGCAATAGCCGAAGAGGCCGCCCGGCTTGAAATTCCCTCTGCAGCACACATCGTGGAACTGGAAGACGCCATCGGAGCAATCGAGGCCGGATTTGACCTGATAGCGCACAGCATAAGAGATCAGGAGGTTAGCGACGAGCTCATAAACCTGATGCGCGACAATGCAATTCCCATCACCCCAACCCTTACCCGCGAGGTTTCAACATACATTTACCGCGATCGCCCCGATTTCTTCGATGATCCTTTCTTTCTCCGCACGGCTGATCCGCAGGTGCTGGAGCAGCTTGAAAGCCCGGAATCACAGCAGCGGTTTGCGGAAAGCGAAGCCGGTGCATATTTCGAGCAGCAGTTGCCTCTGGCAATGGAAAATATGATGAAGCTGTATGATGCGGGCGTAATCGTAGCCATGGGAACCGACAGCGGTCCGCCGGCGCGGTTTCAGGGATATTTCGAGCACATGGAAATGGAAATGATGCAGGATGCCGGCATGACGCCCCACGCCGTAATTATGGCATCGACTTCGCTGGCTGCTGTAGCGATGGGGCTGGACCACCTCACCGGTTCGCTTCAAGCCGGGCTGGCCGCTGATTTCATCGTTCTATCCGAAGATCCAACCGAAGACATACGTAATTTGAGATCCATCAAAGCCGTTTATGTAATGGGCAACGAAGTACGAATGCCTGAATAATTGAAACTCTGAATCCATTCCACGTATATGAGTAAAATCCGCGTAGCAGCGCTGCAGCTCAACAGTCAGCCCGATACTCGCCTAAGCCTCAAGGAAGCCGAACAGTGGCTGCGCAGGGCCTCCGATGCCGGTGCTGAGCTTGCAGCCCTTCCCGAAAACTTTGCGTTTCTGGGTAACGAGCGTATGATGCGCGAACAGGCTGCCGATGTAAATAAAGCGGTGATGGAGATTCTCCCCGGATGGAGCACGCGCTTTGGTATGAACATTCTGGCTGGTGGTTTCCCGGCTCCGGCAGGCGATGGCAAAGTTCACAACCGCTCGGTGCTGACCGGCAAAGACGGAAGCATACTTTCAACCTATGATAAAATCCATCTGTTTGATGTAGAGCTTTCGGACGAAGAATACTATCGCGAATCCGATTATGTGATGCCGGGGGATACAAAAATCAAGCCGGTGGAAATACCGGTTAGCAGCGAAAAAGGTGATGTCGTTAAAGCGGGGCTATCCATTTGTTATGATGTGCGCTTTCCTGAACTCTA
>PWID01000046.1 GCA_003555145.1 Balneolia bacterium
ATACACCTCAATAGTGACCTCGCCGGGTGAACCAACCAGAACTGGGATGATGGTCACCGGATTGAAAGGATTCGGATACGGATTCAGGAGCTGAGTGCTTACCGGAAGCTGCGTATCGAGGTCACCGAAAAGGCCGGGAATGCTGTCCGCCTGACCAATAATACGCTCGGAGTTCGGATCAATCTCAGGAGCGCCCGGCTGGAAAGGCAGGGCTACGTTTACCTCAAAAGGATACTGCCCGGGATGAAAGGTGATGGTGGTGTCGCGCGGGCCCGCAGCCTCAGGAATGCGAATTGTGATCGGGAGATTATCAGACAACCCGGATGCGTAATCTGGCGAAAATTCCTCGGTGATGCGCATCTGAAGCGTAACAGATTCATTGGCTGGGGACGGCCGGCTGGCGTAGCGCAGGGTGTATGATGGAACGGCTTCATCATAAATCCAGAGATCAAAAAAACCGCTCAGCGATCTCCCGCTGATGTGTTCTGCGTGTGCCAGGAAATCCTCAGTCGTGGCCGATTTATACCGGAATTCGCCCTCCATCCATGCACGCAGGATATCGAAAAAGAGCTCATCACCCAGCTTGTACCGCAGCTGATGCAGCACCAATGCGGCTTTTGCATAACTGGTGCGGTAGCGAAAAATGCGGGAAACGCTGCCGGACGGATCAGACGGATCGATCGAAGACGTCGGTACATAAACCCGCCCGGCCTCCTGGGTCACCTGATTAATGAGCCCGGCCCGCCATGTGCGAAATTCATCGGCTCCGTCGAAATAATCGATAACCAACCCTTCGGCGTAGGTGGCAAAACCCTCGTTCAGCCAGATGTCCTCCCAGCTGGCGCAGGTCACTCCGTTGCCAAACCACTGGTGAGCCAGCTCGTGAGCGACCAGTCTGCGCGAAAAATTGGACATCGAGCTCATGGTCTGATGCTCCATGCCTCCGCCGCGCCCGAACTGCGCATGACCGTACTTTTCATTAATGAACGGATACTCGCCGAACAAGTCCGTAAAGTGGTGCAGCATATCTATGGTGAGCGCGGCCTGTTCGCGAATGGCCGGCGAATCCGAATCTGAATACACGTAATTGAGCACTGGTATGGAGTCGCCTGGCGCGTGGTGGAAATAATCGGTGAACTCGTTGTAGGACGCTGCAGCAAGCGAAAGAAGGTAGTGCGCGGTCGGGTAGCGCGTGCGCCAGTGCCACTCAGTGCGGTTGTTATCGAGCTCGGTTTTTGCATGAAGCAAACCGTTCGAACCAAGCTTCAGCGCAGATGGAATCCGAACGATGATGTCGGCTGAGTCGGCCTTTACCGACGGAGTGTTTTTATTCGGGAACCAGTCGCGCGCGCCAAACGGCTGACTCAGAGTCCAGAAGTGCGGCTCGCCCGCCCGCTGCGAAAACACAAAGCTGCCGAAACCTGTGCTGCCGGGTCTGCCTTCATAATCGATTCGAATAAGCTCCGAAGTCCCGGCCTGCTGCACCTCAGGAAACTGAACTTCAACAAAATAATCCACCGGACCCGGTGAACGAACGAAGCTGAGCTGCTGCATTCCATCGGCGGTTTGAATGTCCGATATTTCAAGACGGCCGTTCAGTTCAAGGGTGATGCGTTCCGTGGCTTCGTTGAAATTTATGAGCAGCATCGCAGAGCCGCCTATGCGCTCGGTATCGGGCCAGACGTCGAGATTCAGCTTGTAGTAGCCCACGTCGAAACGTGGATCCGGATCGGTTCCGGACATCAGAAAAAAGGAACCGCCGGTGCTTTTAGTGATTGAGCAAAATGAGGCATCATCCTTGGCCTCAGCGGGTTGGGGTGGAGAAATGAGAAGTAGCCACGCGACTCCGGCGGTCAAAAAAAACCGGAAAAATGCTGAGGTGGAAGAATAAGGGCGGGATGACTTCATCATAAAAAAACATCCGAAAAGAAGCGGTATAACGCAAGAGAGTCGTGCTGTTTATTCGGGCACGTGATTTTACCATTTCTTGCGGATGTCTGAACGTCTTTTACCTTAAACTTGGTTAGCTTACTTCGCCTCGCGCAACCGGATGAGTCCGGCATAAGAACACATCACAAAAAAACTGTTGAGCACGCTTTCTGCAAATCCATACATCCGGCTGGTTCGGGAGAATCATAACTTCCGCCGGGTGTGGTTTTCACAAATGGTATCGAACCTGGGCGACTGGTTCGGCGTGCTGGCGGTGTATGCGCTCATCATAGATTTTTCCGGCTCTGAGCTGCTTTTGGGACTCATTATTGTAATCAAGATGATGAGTTTTGCGGTGTTTTCGCCATTTGCGGGCTACATAGCCGACCGCTACGATCGCCGGACCCTCATGATTCTGTGCGACTTTGGGCGTGGATTCGCGGTGCTCAGTTTTCTGCTGGTTCGATCGCCGGAAATGCTGTGGCTCATTTACTTTATGACGGCCGTACAGATGATGTTCGCCGCCGTCTTTGAACCGGCCAAGCAGTCGTCAATTCCAAACATAACTACGCCGGATGAATTAGTCCGGGCCAATATCTTGTCGAACCTGTCGTGGAGCATCATCTTTACAAGCGGCATGGGGCTTGGCGGACTCGCGACGGCTGCGTTCGGCACCGATGCGGTTTTCATTATGAATGGATTGGGATACATGCTGTCCACCATTTTCATTTTCAAGGCAACCATTCCGCACGTGCGCGATGAAGCCACCATGGAAAGTCTTCGCCGCCCGATTAAAGGCATTATGGACGGCTATAAATATCTGTGGAAAACCGGGCGCGTGTACCGTCCGGCTCTGGCCAAGGGCACGATGACCATCTTCCTGGGTTCGCTGGTGTATATGCTCATACTCATTTCGGATCAGATTCTGCTGATGGGAAGCGCAGGACTGGGATTACTCTACGCCGCACGCGGAGCAGGGACGGCCGTGGGGCCGGTGATCATCCGCAAGCTGTTCCCCCAGGAAAGCCGCTGGGTAACCTATATGGGAGCCGCTATGATGGTGGCGGGCCTCAGCTATATGGTGGTTGGCTTGACCAGCTCGCTCTGGCTGATGCTTCTCTTTGTATTTATCGCCCACAGTGGCTCCGGCGCGAATTGGGTTTCCAGCACCGTTTTGCTGCAGCAGCGCGCGCCGGATAACTTCCGCGGTCGGGTATTCAGCGCCGAATTTCTGATGTTTACCGTGGCCCAGTCGATTTCGACCCTGGTGGTATCCCTGCTGCTGGAATACAACATTGTGACGCTACAAACGGCCATCCTTGGGGCCAGTACCGGACTGGTGATTACCGGCGGTATCTGGCTGCTCACCATTGCCCGAAAAGAACAGGCCAGCCTGCAGGCCGAATCTGCTGTTTAAGAACACGCAGAACTCCACTGAATAAGCGCAATTCAGCGCAAAAGAGGACGATGTTAAGATATAAAAAGCAATTGGTTAGCAAGTTTCCAAGAGTAATAATTTTTACTGATTACTGATTACTGATTACTGATTACTGATTACTGATCCCCCTCCATTCAAAAATTATCGATCAGGTTTAAATCTGCTCCTCCCTTCACCTCACTTCTTTAAAAATTCATATAAATACGCTAATTTCTAATACTGAACGTATATATTAAAATAATTATCCTGAACTGAAATATATCGCTGAAAATCGGCTTTTAAACAGCATCAGCGCAAAAAAAGAAGGTGTTCAAAATGTCTGCATCGGTTTCACTTATAAAAAAATACAACGTACCCGGGCCGCGCTATACCTCGTATCCGACGGCTGTGCAGTTCGATCTTATCGAGCCCGCTGCGCTGGGTAATTATCTTGAAAAACGGAATTCTTCACCCCGGGATATTTCGCTGTATCTCCATCTGCCGTTTTGTGCATCTTTGTGCTGGTACTGTGGCTGCACTACGGTCATCACAAAGAAAAAAGGCCATGCCGATATATACCTGGATTATCTCGAAAAAGAGATGAAGTATTATGCCAGTTTGCTTCATCCGGATCATTCGGTTAAGCAGATTCACTACGGCGGGGGCACGCCAACCTTTTTAACACCGAAGCAGCTACGCCGGTTGGGCAAAATGCTGCATACTCATTTCAATATTGACCTGAAGGCTGAGTTTGGTGTAGAGCTGGATCCCAGAACCTTCACTCAGGAACATCTGGAGGCGCTCATGGCTTACGGCATGAACCGGGCCTCGATTGGTTTCCAGGATGTGAACGAGGAGGTGCAAAAAGCTATACACCGGATACAGCCGATGGAGATGGTGCAGGACTGTATGAACAAGCTTCGGGAAGCAGGTATTGCTTCGGTGAATCTGGACGTTATTTACGGACTGCCCATGCAGACGCGCGAGCGTTTCGCAAAAACGCTTGAAGCCGTTAAGATACTGGACCCCGACCGGATAGCCATTTACAGCTATGCGCATGTGCCGTGGATTAAGCCTGCTCAGAAACTGCTTGAAGACAAAGAGCTTCCAACAGCCGATGAGAAAATGCAGCTGTTTATTGATGCAATTAACTACATGCAGGAAAATGGATTCGATCATATTGGAATGGATCATTTTGCCAAACCAAATGATGAGCTGAATGTAGCACTGCGGGATGGATCTTTGCAGCGGAATTTCCAGGGCTACAGCACGATGTCTGGTTTGGATTTATATGCGCTGGGAATGTCGAGTATAAGCTCGGTTGGAGGATATTATTTCCAGAATGAAAAGGAACTGGACGACTGGTCGGCTGCTATCGATCAAAGAGGCAACGCATGGATTAAGGGTGTAAGGCTGAACCGTGAGGACAAAATTCGACGTGCGGTTATAATGCAGCTAATGTGCAGCAGAAATCTGAATTTTCGCGAACTTTGGGATACCTGGCATATTAACGCAAAGGAACATTTCCGTGATGAGCTGGAGCGTTTGAAGCCTCTCGAGGACGATAATATTCTGACCCTCACCAGCGACGGAATTAAAATCCATGCAAAGGGACGTTTCTTTTTGAGAAATATAGCAATGGTTTTCGATCAGTATATGCCAAAGGATAAAGCTAAACCTGTTTTCTCAAAAACTGTTTAGGGTACAGGAATCAGATATACTCACAAAAAAAACTGCATCAATGGCGGGTTAAACCATTGATGCAGTGGGCTCTCTCTCGAGTCGTGGATAATTACCAGGGATATGATGTGTATCGCTTCCGCGAATCAACCATTTAGCCTGGATTTTGTCGTGGTTATATGAACTTCGTGGTTCGTGAGATCGAGAGAACAAAAGGGGTAAGGTGCAAACTTAAAATAAGGGCCTGAACTATTGCTCAGGGTTATTAATTTTTTCCCAGTTACTGGTGTAAGAATTCGAGTATGTATTTTCAATTTCATCTGACTGTTCACCCGGATTGCTCAGGGCATACAGACTTGCAGAGACACGCACCATCAAACAAGGTCCGTTACCATTGGCTGATGCTGTTTGCTCCTTCGTAAGTTCGTTTGCTCCCGCGTTGCTTCCCGTTAAATCTGGAAACAGCGAATATTGGTTGAGGTGCTTCATAGTGAGTGAGTTATGATCCTGTTTTACAGGCATTTGGTAATGTGCTGGGTAAAATTACGTAACTACGTACGTATTTGCAACTACGCATGTGCGTGGTATTAAATAATTTTTTCGCGAAGTGCCTTTGCTACAGCCTCAGTGCGTGAATTGACCTGAAGCTTCTTGTAAATATTTCGCAGATGATAGTCTATCGTATGAAAGCTCAGAAACAATTCAGCCGCCACGTGTTTTTTCGTTTTACCATTTGTGATGAGCTTCAGGACTTCCTGCTCCCGGCCGCTTAAATTATAATCATCCCGCTGTGGCGCAAAAGATGAGAACATCTTGAGCACCTTATGAGCGATTCTTGGATTGATAGGCGCGCCTCCGTTCACCACTTCCATAATCGATCGGTTGAGCTCTTCTTCTGAAGTTGATTTTAGCAAGTAGCCATCAGCGCCGGCACAAATGGCGTTAAAAATATATTCTTCTTCGTCGTGAACGGTAAGCATAATTACGAAAATATCATCGGAAACGGCCTTAAATGCAGCCACGCCCTCCACGCCGTTCATGCCCGGAAGGTCGATATCGCACAGAATGATGTCCGGCTGTTTCTGTTCCAGCGCAGCTACGGCACTTTCAACATCCTCAAAATCCTGCTCGCAATGAAAACCATCCATGGAGTTCAGCAGGAAAACCATGGACTTGCGGTAAGACGGATGATCCTCAACTATCCAGACGAGGAGTTCTTTTTGAGGCGTTTGTTTTAATTCAGTTTCACTCATACTCGTACATTAAGACTTAGGTGCGAATTGCTCAACTACGTATCTGCGTGGTTTAAACAGGCACATCCAGGGTGATGGTAGTGCCTTTTCCGGGAGCCGTGATTACGCCAATGGTACCATCCACTTCGGCAGCCCGCTCTCTCATACTGCGCAAACCCAAACCGGAAGAAGTGAGGTTTTCCGGATCGAAGCCTTTGCCGTTGTCTTTAATGCTGAGGCTTAACATGCTGTCGCGCTGATGAAAGCGGACTTCAACCTTATCGGCTGCCGCATGTTTCACAATATTATGAAGTACCTCTTTAGCAATAAGGATAATGGTTCTTCTTTTCTGGATCTGGAGCGTGAACGCGTTGTCTTCCATATTCGAATCGAAAGTCCATTCTGTCTCCATTAGCATATTGGAAACAACTTCCCTTAGCTTAATAAGCAGATTCTCCATTTTGTCGTTATCCGGGTTAATCAACCACACGATATCGCGCATGGACTCGGCCGTAAGACGGCTCAGATTTCGGATTTCATCGAGATCTTCGGCTGTTTGAGGGCTGGTGTGCTCTCTTTTTTTAACAACGGAGCTTCTGATGGCGATGCTGGCAAGATTACTGCCAATCTCGTCGTGGAGATCTTTGGAAATACGCAGTCTCAGATTATTGAGCTTCTTGAAGTTGTGCACTTTGTACCGGTAGCCGCCATAGGCGATACCAAAAACGAGCAGTACCAGTGCACTGTAAAACCACCAGGTTTCCCAGAATGCAGGCATGACCCGCACGGGAATGATGGCCGGCTGCAGACTTTCAACACCGTTTTCGTTGATGGCTTTTACCTCGAAGGTGTAGCGGCCGTGCGGAATGCTGGTGTAATATGCAGTGCGACGGGTTCCTACATCCTGCCACTGTGTATCATATGGCGTGAGCCTGTATTGGAAACGTACATCGGAAGGAGCTGTGAAAGTGGGTGATGTGTACTGAATTTCCAGCGCCCGAACCTGCGGAGAGACTCTTATGCCATCTTCCGGCAGCTCGTAAGGTTCAAGATCCTTAAGGACTTGTTCGATTACTGCAGTGGGTGCTACGGTATTTTTTATGATGTTGGCCGGATCTGCAAATACAAGACTCTGTGAACCGGGGAAGTAAACTTTACCGTTATGCAGTAGGGCCGTAGGCTGATGATTGCCGTAAATAGCAGTGCCCTTTAAACCGTCTGCGCGAGTGAAATGGTTTACTTCGGCGAATGGCTCGTCTGTATCTAAAGCATCGATAAGCTGCTGTCGGTTTACGCGGGTAATACCGTTGGTACTTCCCATCCAGAAGTAACCGTACTCATCTTCAACAATCTGCCACACCACGTCGGTGGGCAATCCGTTGGAGGTATTGAAATTATAAAACTCGCCGTTGCGAATCAGGGTGAGCCCGTTGTCGAAAGTGCCAATCCAAAGATTGTTGTCGGCATCGGAATGCAGGGCTGTTATAACCGAACCCATGGTGCCGGCCGGGGCGGAAATAAAACTGACGTCTGGTTCGCTATCCAGATCTTTGATACCATGCAGACCACCATTGGTTCCTAACCATATTATATCACCCTGCCTTAGAATGGATCGTATGGTATTATTTACCAGTCCCTGTTCGCTGTTAATAAGGGTGCTGTTTTCACCATCCCAGCGTATAAGACCAACATTTAAGCCAAAGAAAACTGACCCATCTGTATCTTCATACATTGCAAGAGTCGTAACGGTTGTGTTGCTATCAGAGTCGTAAAGTGGATGGCGGGTAAACGTGCCATTTTCAAAAATGTCCACCCCGCCACCCGGACCGAAATATGAAACCAGCAGCCGGCCATGAGAGTCAGCAAGAAGCAGATGTGGATTAGAGCTGTACATTCCGTCTTCGGAGGTATAGACCCGGTAGCCGTCGTCGTTTTTGGCATAAAGCCCAAACTGTGTGGCAATCCATAGGGTATCATCATACCAGGCAACTGAGGAAGTGGCGCCCTCCGGCAGGCCGTCTGCGGTTGTAATATTACTGAAGGTTGCCGGTTTCAGCCGAAGTAAACCAACGCCCCAGTCTGCAATCCAAATATTGCCTTCCTGGTCTTCCATAATGCTAAGCGAAAATGAGCGTTCAAGCCCCGGGTAGGCATTTACAGTTTTAAATTCATCATCGGTGTAGAAGATGCCCTCAGCTGTTCCTGTCCAGATACGATCGCGGCTGTCGCGTTTGATAGTTGTTGTAATATGCGACGATTCGGAGTAGTCGCGCATTGGGAAATTGGTAAAAGCATCATCCTCGTACAAGAAAACGCCTTGTCCCGCAGTGGCCAGCCAGAGCGTGTTACCCCGCCCAGGGGTAAAGTCGTAAATAAGCTCATTGGTGGGCGTACTGGCCGGACTGGATTCTAGCCCGTCGAATCGCCATAATCCGTTCACCAGTATACTGGCGGCCATCCTTTCACCGCTAAAACGTTGTAAGGCAAAAACGTGATTTCTGGGAATGTCTGGTTCCTGCCATGTGTGGACACTGTCTTCAGCTACAAGAAAAAGACCGCTGCCATCGGCTCCGACCCAGAGTCCTTCCTCATTTTCGCCAAATGAAATTACATATGTTCCCTCATCGATAAAGTCGTCGAGTTCTCTTATGAAGCTCTTGTCTCGGTAAGATACAACTCCACCGCCGGACATACCGATATAAAGAGTACCATCGGAAGCCACGAAAAGTTTTCGCACCAGGTTTCGGGTGAGTTCGGGCGTGTTGGTGCGATCGAATACTTTGAAGCTTACCCCGTCGAAGCGGGCTAATCCATTATCGGTTGCCAGCCAGATGAATCCATCGGGAGTCTGCGCGATGTCGAAAATGTCGTTCGAAGGCAATCCGTCTTCAGTCCCCCAGCGTTGTTCTGCGTATTGTGCATGCAGTAAACCCGCTGCTGAGGCAGTAAGTAAAATGAGTAAGGTTAAGCTGTATAAGGAATGGCGAATCATCGGCCGATTACGGTAAGCCTTGCATTATTAAGACCGCAAAGATTAACGAATTCTACGGAATATGCCAACCTTTTGCAGGGCGGAAACACTTATGTTTGCTATAAATAAAAAGCAGCTTTAGATTCGAATAAACGGACGAATTTTGTTTGTAACTAAATGATTGCGCACCATGCTATTCTCACCTTTCAAACTCAACAGCCGCATTGTGATGGTGCCACCTGCGCAGCAAAATCCATTCGGATCTCTTCACTTATAGCAGCGTTACACTCTTTTAGCAGCTCTGTGAAGATATTTTCGCTCTGCTCCAGAGCAGCCACAGTATCGTTGGTGCGGAACTCATTCTGTACATCGCGGTAAAGCTGGAGTTCGTTGTCTTCGAGCTTGCCTTCCTGCTGCTTGCGGCTCAGCTCATAGGTCATGGTGTTGAGGCGGGTCATGAGATCGCGGGCCGTATCATCGGTTTCGAATGCTTTGCGCGCAGTGTAGAAGTTGCCGGCCTGCTCAGAGGCTTTAAGTTCGGCTACGAAGTTATCAATTGCTTTTTGCATAAAGGGATAGTCTTTTAATGTGATGCGGATTAGCAGCAGCCGCTTTCGGGCTTGGCCATAGTGGCGAATTCAATATCGAGCTTTTCACTGAGCTCTTCGTTCACGCTTTCGAGGCGCTTTTTCCAGTCTTTTTGCGCGTTCATCAGGGCGTGAATTTCGGGATGTGTTTCCAGCTGATGAGATAAATACTGATACTGTTTCATCAAAGTATCGTCTGGTTTGCCCTGCGCCTGCTGCTGTTGCTGCAACTTAGGAACGAGTGCGTTATAAGTCTGCACCAGCTTGTTGACCTCTTTGTTATTATTGAAGGCCTCCTGTGCTTCCAGAAACGTTTTATATTCGGGCAGCTCCTTCAGCTCGCGGCCAAGATTCCGGGCTGCTTCAATCAGTGTCGCTTTATCGGTAAGGGTTTGCATAGTGCAGGGTATTCAGTTCAAGTTATTGTGTTGCCTGACAGGTGAAAGGTGTATAAGAAGATATCGTTTCAAATTAACGAAGTGAATTGATATTAAGAAGTTTAACAACGCCACTGCTTTTAAATTTGAAGTGCCAGGTTGGTGAATTAGTAATTAACAATGTTTCTGCGTTAATCGGCGATTTAATCTGTATAAATCCGCATCCTCGAGTTTAAAATTCAACATTTAACACTTAAAATTTCCCGTCAGGGAATTAGTATATTAATGAATCTCGCTCTAATCTGTCCTCCCCCAAAACTCATTTATGATGCCATCATCCTTTAAGAAACACCAGTTTTTTGCATTCTCATTTTCCGCATTACTGTTTATTTCACTTTTGATGACCGATAAAGCCGTTGCCCAGCAGGATTTTGATGTGATGGGCTGTGTTCGCGCCTCGGAATCGACCGAAGAGATGATGGAGTGTGGCGATGAATACATTATTTATTGGGACGACCGCATGCAGCTTACCCTAACCCAGCTGGATGCCATCCTGCCCGAAGCCAGACAGATAATGCTGGACGAATCGCAAGACGCCTGGAATGAGTACCGTGTTACTCAGGTAAACCTCTCCAACACTATTCATTTTGGTTCGGGGGATTCGATGAATGCTGTGCTCGCAAAAATCCGGGAGGCACGTTTGTACCAGCAGCGGGCTGAGTATCTTGAAGACCTTATTAACGTGCAGCAATCCGCCCGATCCGGGTCGGGTACCAATTAGAATATTAAAGTGAACGTCGTTTTATGAATCCCGAAACCGGCCGGATTATACTGCTTATTGGGATTATGATTGTCCTTGCGGGGCTCGTTATCATGTTTTTCGGCAACAAACTCAGCTGGATTGGAAATCTTCCGGGTGATATCCGGATCGAGCGCGGCAACACGCGTTTTTATTTTCCCATCACCACAATGATTCTGGTCAGCATTGGGCTAACTATTATCATTCGTCTGTTTCAACGCATCTTCTGAAGTGATAAAAGTCTTACTTACTGCCAGGGAAGGCGGTCGAGATCCACATTTCCGCCTGTTAGTATGATGCCCGTCTTTTTGCCCCGAAACAGCTCCGGATAGGTTTCAACAGCAGCCAAAGGTACGCTGCATGATGGCTCTATGATGATTTTCATTCGCTCCCAGATATCCCGCATGCTTTTGAGAATCTGATCTTCAGACACGGTGAGGATGTCATCTACATTTTTTGAAATGATGTCGAAAGTGATGGGGCCGAGGGAGGTTCGTAACCCGTCGGCTATGGTATCGGGCTTTTCGGATGGAACAAGACGCCCTGCTTTGAGCGACTGCCAGGCGTCGTTGGCCTGCTCGGGCTCTGCACCATATACAGTAATGGTTGGCTTCATGAAGCGCGCGCTCAGGGCCGTGCCGGACATTAGCCCGCCGCCACCAACCGGAGCCATGATGATATCGAGGTCGGGGTGGTCTTCGAGAAATTCCAGAGCGCAGGTCGCCTGCCCCAGAATTACATCCCGGTGGTTGTAGGGAGGAATAAAAACGGCGCCGGTTTCTTCCACCACCTTTTCGAGCGTTTCCTCCCGGCTTTGTAGCGTGGATTTGCAGAAGGTTATTTTTCCGTGATACGATTCAACGGCCTTTACTTTTACGGCAGGTGCATTTTCGGGCATCACAATATAGGCCGGAACGCCTCTTGAATGAGCCGCCCGGGCGAGTGCAGCGGCGTGATTGCCGGATGAATGGGTGGCAACGCCTTTGGCAGCCTGCTCATCAGAAAGACGAAGTACGGCATGCATGGCGCCCCGGGCTTTGAATGCGCCTGTTTTCTGGAAATTTTCACACTTGAAGTAAAGCTCTGCCCTAAGTCGGTCATCCAGCCATGAGGATGTTAAAACAGGCGTACGGTGCGTAAACGGTTTGATAAGGCCGTGCGCCTGCCGGATGTTCTCAATGGTGATATCAGGGTCGGGCAGAAATTCCGGCATGTAAAGCAGTGATTAATCCGCGTGTATGTTGGGAACTACTTCTTCCATTGCTTCCCGCAGCCCATTGTACTCGAATGGTTTAATTACAAATGCCATCGGCTTGGTGTCTTTGGCCCGCTCTATAACGGCTTTGTCTGTATTGCCTGTGAGGTAGAGTACAGGAACGTCTGAAAATGCACGAATCTGCTGTATGGTTTCGATGCCATCATACTTGCCGATCAGCTTTACATCCATGAGAACAAGATCCGGCTGATGCTCTTTAACGGCTTCAATGGCTGCATCTCCGGACTTGGCTTTTGCAACAACCTGATGACCCATTTTCTCGATCATTTTTTCGATCATCATCTGAAGCATGAATTCATCTTCTACAATAATAATTTTTTTCATGCGAAGGTGCTCTTAGTAATGATATACAATGTACTTATAATATAACGATATGGTGTTAATTCTCCCCCTTTGTAGAAGAGTCTTTTTCTTCTTTGCCACCGGGTCTGAACTTTTGTTCTTTTGCATCTGTATCGTTGCCGGTTATTTCGTTGGCTTTGGTGCTTAGTTTATCGGATATATCCTGTACTTTCCGGGCCAGCGTGCTTTTTCCTTTTTTGTGTGATGTATCGGCCTTGCCCAGCAGGAAGCCGTAGGCATTGAGCGAATCAACCTCATCAAAAATAACCTTGAGTACAGCGCTTGCCGGAATGAAAAGGATCATCCCAACTAGACCCCAAATCTGGGCACCGATAAAAATAGCCATAAGTGTAACCAACGGGTTGAGGCTTACCTGACTGCCGACAATCGATGGTGTAAACAGGTTGCTCTCAAAAAGCTGTATGATGTAGAATCCGAGCAGTACAAGCGCTGGAATCAGCAGGGAATCCATTGTTAGCAGGGCATACAGAATCGGCAGAATAGAGCCCAGCATCGGGCCAACAAATGGAATAACGTTAAGAAGGGCTGCAAAAACTCCAAAGAACAGGGCGTGCTCAACGCCTAAAATCCAGAGCATAGTGCTGTTGAGTACGGCCAGAATACAGATTACAATCAGCATACCCAGAATGTAGTACTGTACTACGTTTTTGATTTTATCGATAAGGCGGTGCATGCGTACTTCGTCGCTCTTGGAAAACGCACGGATAACGAACTCTTTCAGAAAGTTTCTGAACAATAGAATTAGAACCGTATAAACGGGAATAATAAAGACGTTGGTAAGCGTGCTTGCTGCCGACAAAAAGCCCCGGCTGAGGGATTCCACGTTATCGCTTACGTAGTTAATTACATTTTCTGGTATGGTGCTTATCATTTCTGCAAAGTCGAAATCCACATACTCACCAAAGGTAGTGTCGAAACCTTCGAGCAGTGTTCTGATCCGCTCTTCAACAAGATCTATATCATCTGCAAAGCCGAGAATTTGTGTGTAGAAAAATAAACCGGTAGCTAGTATAACAGCTATACCAAGCAGTAAACTCAGCAGGGCTGCCAAAACTCTTGGAATCCTCCAGGCTTCCAGCTTGCCGCACAGAGGGGAGAGCAAAACAGCAAAGAAAATAGCAAATAAGAACGGTATGAGAACCGCCTTGGCAGCAATCATTCCGTAAATAACAATGCTGATGAGCAACAGTACGAAAGTAAGTTTTGCGTACCAGGGTAGCGGCATGGTCTTCTCTGGCGTCTGCGCCATGTTTAAACGTCTGTTTAGGAAGTTAGAATCAGTTAACTCAAGGTTTCAATGTATGAAATAAAAAGCATTTTTGTCTATCTTAGCTCCTTACTACATCACCCCTATATACTCTTATGAAACTGCTAATACTTATCCTTTTCTCACTTACGGCTTTTTCAGCCGGTCTTGTGCAGTCGGCACAGGCTCAGAATTTCACGGCTGATAAAAAACAGAGCCTTACTAATCTGGACGCCTTCCTTCTGGTTGTTGAATTTGCACAGGATGCCGTGGAATTAGACGGTCTGAGCAGAACAGAGCTGGAAATCGAAATCGCACAGCGTTTGCGCCGTTCCGGTATCCGCCTTATGGGCGAAGTGGAGTGGTCGCGCCAGCCTGGAGTGCCTTATCTGTATGTAAATCTTATTACCGTACGAAGCGAGCTTGGTTTTTACTCATACCGTATCGAGGTGAAGTTTAATCAGGAGGTACAGCCTGTACGAAATTCCGGAATAACGTCTATGGCTACAACCTGGGAGTCGGGACTGCTTGGTCTGATTGGCGTACGCCGGATAGGGGCGATCAAACCCGAAATCCTGTCTCTTGTAGATGAATTCATCCAGGATTTTCAGTCAGCAAATTTTAACTGAGTCAGTACGCAAGGCGGCTCGCATTCGCGAGCAATTGTGAATTGGGGCCCGGAAAAATTGAATGGCACTTGGGAAGAAGAATTTTGACTAAATTTTTGAGACCTTCGACCTTCGACCTTCGACCAATACCAATTCCCATTTAAAATTGCTAGCGACAGCGAGCCCCCTCTGATTAATCAGAAGGCATCACGATAGCCAGGATGATGTAAATCAACAGCGGTGAACCAACGCCAAAAACGGTTACCAGTACAAAGATTAGCCTCATAATGGTGCCGTCCATATTGAAGTGTTCTGCGAGCCCTCCGCAAACACCGAAAATCATTTTGTCGGTAGTAGAGCGTGTGAGTCGTGCCATGTTGTTCTCCTTTTCTGTGTGGTGCGTTTAGTTTGATAATTTCAATTACGCAATACGATACAAAAAGTTCTGAACTTTTCAGGCGTCTGGTAATTCGTAGTTCAGGCGAATACCGTTTTCTTCGATATTGAGCACGCCCTGCTTAAGAAGTGCGCCCACGGCAGCTTTAAAGGTTCGCTTGCTCATGCCAAACTCGGCGCGCACGGCCTCGGCGTCCGATTTATCGTGAAAAGGCAAAAACTGATCATCAGCTTCCTGAAGCTTCCGATGCAGCTCTTCTGATGCCGCAATTACTTCATTATAGCCCGGTTTGCGCAGGGTGAGGTCGATCTTGCCATCATCGCGCAGTTGTTTGATGTATCCGGTTACCTTAAGTCCGGGATAGAGCTTCTGGAAAATTTCGTTCTGGTACAGAGTTCCGCTTCTTGGCGGTTCGGTTAGCATGATGGCTTTGTAACCAAGATCAGTGCGACGGGATATTAGCAGAGGCACCTCGGTACCGGCTTCGGGGAAACCCTCGCGGTCTTCATCTTCCACGGTGTCCCGCGCAAAGCGATCCACCCGGGTAGATGCGGTAATACGACCGCTTTGATCATCTATATAGGCGTACATCACATAAGTGCGTCCTTTTTCCACAGCTTCGAGCTGCTCGGCGTGCGGGATGAACAGATCTTTTTCCAGGCCCCAGTCGGCAAAGGCGCCTTTATCGCCGGCTGCCTTAATACGCAGCGCTTTAAACTCACCGGTCTGTATATACGGCTCTTGAGTGGTTGCGGTAAGGAAACCGCTGTAGTCGTGATAAACGAGCACATTGACGGATTCTCCAGGCTGAAGCGGCTCTTCGACTTCTTTTTTATCCAAAAAGGCCGGGCCCTCGGGAGTGGTGATGTGATAACCGGTTGGAACGACGGCCTCAACGTTCATGGGCTGCATGCGCCCGAGCCAGGAATAGGAACTCATTTTATAAATTGACTTGAAGTGGTCTGTTGCTTTCTGAGCCTCCAAGGTACGAAAAAACGACATACTTGGTGAGGTTGAGGCGGATTATAAGATTGTTTATTCACGCAGAGCCGCAGAGCCGCAAAGTTTATGGTGCTTCAAAAGCGATATGAAAAACCTTCACCCTTTGCGACTTGGCACCTCTAAGTGAAAACCTCATTCATCACTTCACATATACTGTTTTAATATTCACGAATTCGTGGATGCCCCATTCGGAGAGCTCGCGTCCGAAGCCGGACTCGTTGATGCCGCCGAAGGGCAGGCGGGGATCCGAGCGCACGAAATCGTTTACAAAACAGCAGCCGGCCTGAAGCTCTTCCCGGGCTATGCGCTCGCCCTCAGCCTGATTAGCAGTAAACACTGCGGCCCCCAGACCAAACACGGACTGATTAGCCAGTCGGATGGCATCATCCTTGTCTTTTGCTTTTATGATGGCTGCAACCGGGCCGAATAATTCTTCATCAAATGCAGGCATACCGGGCTTCACACCGGCGAGTATGCTGGCCGGATAGAATGATCCGGCTCCCGGAGGCACTTCGCAGCCGAGCATGACCTGAGCCCCGGCTTCAATACTTTTTTTGACTTGTTCGTGCAGCTCATCGCGAAGGTCTGCCCGGGCCTGCGGACCAATACCGGTAGTTTCATCCGTTGGGTCGCCTATGGCTTTGCCCTTCATGGCGTTTTTCATACCCTGAACAAAATTATCATAATTCTTCTCCGTAACGATGAAGCGCTTGGCGGCAATGCAGCTTTGCCCCGCATTTATCAGGCGACTCGTTACGCAGGCTTCGATGGTTTTTTCCAGAGGGGCATCATCCAGAACGACGTACGGATCGCTGCCTCCCAGTTCAAGCACGCATTTTTTGAGGTGTTTCCCGGCAGTTGAGGCAACGGCCTTGCCAGCTTTGGTGCTGCCGGTAAGCGTAACAGCCTTCACCCGCTGATCCGCAATAACGGAGGCTACTTCGCCGGATCCAATGAGCAGTGTCTGGAACGCGCTTTCGGGAAAACCGGCGTCGCGGAACAATTCCTCTATAGCCAGCGCGCAGCCCGGTACGTTTGAGGCGTGTTTGAGCAGAGCCGTATTTCCGGCCATAAGTGAAGGTGCCGCAAACCTGAAAACCTGCCAGAACGGAAAATTCCACGGCATAATGGCCAGTAAAACGCCCAAAGGCTGATAGCTTACGTAGCTTTTTGAGGCATCCGATTTCAAAGGTTTATCCAGCAGAAACTGCTCTGCATTTTCCGCATAATAGCGACACACCCAGGCGCATTTTTCTGCCTCAGAACGGCCTTCGGGAAGAATCTTGCCCATTTCTTTACTCATGAGCAGGGCCAGCTTCTCTTTTCGCTCTTCGAGAAGATCAGCCACTTTATTCATTAGCGCCGATCGCTCGCTGAAGCCGGTTTTGCTCCAGGATTCAAACGTTTTATTCGATGCGGAAATCTTTTCCTCTATCTCTCCGACTGAATGCTCAGGATACTCTTTGATGGTTTCGCCGTTCAGCGGATTTACCGATGTTTGTGCCATGATGATATAATTTAATTAAAGCGTTGTGCGGCAGTACTCTACTGCAGGCCGCGCTGCAGGTGTCGTTCCGTAAAGTAACGATCCGGAATGGCTTCGTCAAACGTGCGTTCGTTCCAGCGAAGCTCGGTGCGGCGGTCGGCTTTAAGATCGCGCATAATCATTACATCGGGGCGCCAGATCTCGTCGCGAATATGCTGATACTCAGAGGCGGTAAGCTCCTTGATTTGCACATCAGACGAATTGAAATACTCCGCACGCAACAGCACCAGTTTCTCGGCATCTATGAAAAAGTGGATATAAGCGTACTGACTGTCCTCGAGCGGCGTGGCTTTCAGGGTGATTTTCTCTTCGGTTTCATTAACCAATTCGAACTCGAAGTCCTCCGGATTCTGATTGCCGAGATCTTCAAAGGTGAAGTCGCTGCCCAGAAAACGCTCCGTGCGCTGACTCCCGCTAACGGTCTGCACGCGGCCAATGGCCGGCAGGTACAAAAGCTGAGTTTCATTTCCGCCTTCATTCAGGTTGAGGAGGCCGGTTCCACGCACGTCTGCCGGTGATTCAAATACGGTGAGGCTTTTGGTGGCTTCATCTTCACTGAAACTGTAGGTACGCATGGTCCGGGTCCGCACGCGCTCGCGAGAGTCTATGATTTTCATTTCGAGCGTGCTGGTTTCATAGGTGATGGCGGTGCGGCGCTCATCGAGCTTCTCGAATATTTCGCGCGCCCGCTCGTCCTCGGTGTCGGGCGACTGGGCGTGTAGAGCAGGTGCAGGAATCAGAAGAAGCGATGCGAAGAAAAAAGCAAAAAAATAGTGTAATGAATGAATCATAAACAGAGTAAAAAAATAATGGATAAGATGTTCTGCCTCACAGAACAAACGCACGGGCGTAAGCATTCATATACGCCGTTTTTAGCCTTCCGGATAATGTTGATTGTTGCTGTTAATAAGCGCATCCCCTACCTTTTGAATCGGCAGATAAATCACCATCACATTTTACCTATGCTCACTTCCTTATTGTGGCTTATAGCAGGAGTCGGACTCCTGACCTACGGCGCCGACCGCCTGGTTGCGGGAAGCAGCGCGATCGCGCTTCGAACGGGCATTTCCCCGCTGCTCATTGGCCTCACGATTGTGGCATTTGCAACAAGCAGCCCGGAGCTGTTGGTCAGTATTGTGGCGGCACTGCAGGGGAAATCCAGCATCGCAATCGGAAATGTTGTAGGGTCGAACATAGCCAATATTGCGCTTGTGCTTGGTGCAGCAGCAATTATCTATCCGGTTAAAGCCGAGTCGAAAGTTCTTAAGCGTGAAATGCCCTATATGGTTGGGGCCGTGGCTTTTTTGTATGTGCTGATGTACAACGATATGATTACCCGCACCGAAGGCATAGCTCTGGTTCTCATGCTCGCTGCGTTTCTGGTGTACCAAATCCGGCTGGCGCGGGCACAAATGGATCGTTTTGATGAACAGGTAAAAGATGTGCTGGCACACAAAACGGTTCCGGTCTGGCTGGCCGTTTTTTATGCCGTACTGGGTGCAGCCTGTCTGTATTTCGGATCGGAGGCCTTTGTTGCGGGCGCCGTTGAGCTGGGAGCGATGATAGGCATCAGCGATGCGGTAATCGGACTTTCGGTTATTTCCATTGGCACCAGTCTGCCGGAGCTCGCCACCACGGTGATGGCCGCGCTCAAAAAGGAAACCGGCATGGCGCTGGGAAACATCATCGGGTCGAATATTTTTAACGTGTTTGCGGTGCTTGGCATTACGGCCGTCATCATACCGCTGGATGGAGGCGGCATCAACTACATCGACTTAAGCGTGATGATGGTGCTCACCCTTGCCATCTGGGGCCTGTTTCAGTACAACCGCGAGCTCGGCCGAATTAGCGGATTCGTGCTGCTGCTATCGTACGTGGGGTATATGGTGTGGCTGTTTCAGTGATGTGAGTGCTGGTTTTAGAAGTGTTCTTATACTTCGCAATCTCTTCAGTCGTTTTCACATCTGGTGGAGATTAACTACATTGCATTATGTCAGAAAAAGAACTCATACAACAAATCAGGAAACTTCCCGCTGAGGCCAGGCAAGAAGCGGCTGATTTCGTGGAATTTCTTTCTCAAAAGTACATTCAGAAACCAGCAGTAACTGATTCTGAAGACAAAAAATCAATTGTTGAAAGCTCATTCCGCGGAATCTGGAAGGATCGTGAGGATATGAAGGACAGCACCGAATGGGTGAGGGAAATACGAAAAAGCCGCTGGAGTGATTGATTCTAATCTATGAATCAAACTATTCTCATTGATACGGATATTCTTATAGACTTTGGTCGTGACAGATCGGATGCCGTTAACACTATTGTCCTTCTTGAATCAGATTTTCAATTGTCTACAAGTGTTATTACCGCCATGGAACTGTATTCAGGCTGTAGAAGCAAAAAAGACTTAAACAGGGTTGATGAACTAATTTCAGGAATCTCGATTCAACATGTGACAAAACGGATTTCAGAAAAGGCTTTTGATTTAATGAAGAAATACAGATCCAGCCATGGCGTAGAAATTAATGATATGCTAATTGCAGCGACTGCAATTGAGACAGAGTCGAAGCTTATTAGTAAAAATCAAAAGCACTATCAATTCTTACAGGGTTTAGACTTAATTGAATATCCGCTTATTAATAAAGACTGATTGCTGTCCAGCCCAGACTGAAAAGGTCTGTTTGAAACTTTCCCGCACAAATTTAAGAGACCTTAGAACTTTGATCTTTGACTGAGTTAAATCTTCCTCTTGCAATAATCCGCTAATAAGTTTCTAAAAACTAAAATGAAACACATCGACCATGCCTACTACCATTACCATTCGTGACATTCCTGATGAAATTTATGAGAAACTGAAGGTGCAGGCGCGGTTGCATCAGCGTAGTATTAACAGCGAGGTGATTTTCTACCTTGGAAAAATGGTACGGAGTCACCGGCCTGATCCCGAGCAGATTATCGCCCGTGCGAAAAAACTAAAGCAACAGGCCAAAGGTTCTCTTAGCATGCGTGAAATTCAGAGATCAATAAAACTAGGCCAGATTTAAAATCATCCATTAATGGATCTTCGTGTTTTTTTGAGCTTTCCTTTTTTTTGTGTTTCCTCTTAAACCTCTAATGAGCATTATTGCATTTAGTACGTCCCGATGATTCATTAAACCCAAGCTAATGGCATTCATAAAATGTATTTTACAGGGTAACTGAATTCCCGATTAGCATTAAAAACAACCCATGACCGAAGCCAAACCCAAACGAAACTCAATCCCCAGAAATCTTCTTCTTGCCGCAATTGCCGCGGCGGTGGCTTTTTTTGCGTTTAAGTTTTCGGGCGCCCCGGAAATGATTCGACATGCGCTGGTCGGCACTGAAGCCCCGATGGAAATAAGTGGACCAATTCTTAGTTCCGAGGCACTGGATTTTCCGCTGGAAACTATGGATGGAGAAATGATCAGCCTGGGTGATTTCGAAGGTGATGTCATTATGCTTACCTACTGGGCCTCGTGGTGCATCACCTGCCGGCAGACGAATCCTACTATCCAAACGCTGGCTACTGAGCTTTCAGAACGGAACGATATCCGGATTATGCTGATGTCGCTGGATAACGTGCCGGAAAATGCGGTGGACTACCTGGAGTCGGGTCGCTTTACGATTCCGAACGTGTTTCCGGGCCGGGCGCTGCCATCACCCTTAAACAGCGCAGCTATTCCAACTACTTACGTGATCGACAAAAACGGACAGATTGTGTATCGAAATACGGGTTACTCAAATTATTCCCGGTCTGCTTTTCGGGAGTGGATGGAGGAATTAGCAGATCGCAGCTGACTGAACGCAGAAGCGCTATGCTTAGTTAGAAGTTGAACGCACGGCAAATCGCCGTAAATCATTCTGTGAAATGCTTCTATGCAACAAACTCACGACATTATTTTAATTGGGGCAGGGTGTTCATCCATGCAGTGGCTGGATGTGTATCATCATAAAAATCCGGACTCTCAGCACCGTGTTCTGATGATCGATAAAGACGCTAATCCGCCGGAACGCACCTGGTGCTTTTGGTCGGACAGGGAGCATTATTACGACAGCCTCGTTTCCCACCGCTGGTCACGCGTAAAGTTTGCCTCTCCACAGGGTGAAGTGGTGCAAGACATTTCAGATTTTACATATCAGTATATTTCAGGGCGTGAGTTTTTTAAAAGCGCATACAGACGTATACATGCCGATGGCCGCATCGACAGAATAACCGCAGAAGTATCGAATACCCAGAAGGCCGGGGGGCTCACTCAGGTCGAAACGGATCAGGGTATTTTTGCGGCGCCCGAGGTTTATTCCAGCGTTCCGGATGCGAATAAAGTCAGCAATTATAAAAAACAGCAGGGTGGGGCCGGAATGTGGCAACACTTCCGTGGTTGGTTTATAGACACAGGCGAAGATATTTTTGATCCGGAAACCATCACTCTTATGGATTTCCGTACGGAGCAAAAAAATGGTGCGGTTTTCTTTTACGTGCTACCATTCAGCCGCCGCAAGGCGCTTGTAGAGTGTACTGTATTTGGTCCTGAAATCTGGGATGATGAGCAATATGATGAAAAACTTCGCGAATATACGGAGCGTTACATCGCAGCCGAAGTGAATATAACCAGCAGTGAAAAAGGTCAAATTCCGATGAGTATGATGGATTTTGACGGCTTGCGTTACGATGGAACCCGCAGTATTGGCACGGCCGCCGGAATAGTGAAGCCATCTACCGGATATATGTTTCTAAGGTCTCTTCGGGCTGTGGAGTGTATGGTTGGAGGGAAAGCCAGGCCAGAAACGCCGCCCCGGTTTGCGTTCTACGATCGTTTGCTTCTCGGCATCATCCGGGATGAACCCCAGCAGATTTCGCGCATTATGCACAGCCTGTTCAGCCGGAATGACTTCACCCACGTTTTTCGCTTTCTGGACGAGCAAACCAGCCTGCAGGAGGATGTGAAGATGCTTTCAACGCTTCCTTATACTCCGTTTCTTAAACAATTAACCAAACAAACTTTAAGCAGTAAAAATCGCGTCAAATGAAAGCCACCGTCTGGAATTCAGCCGCAATAGGGGCCGTATTAGTCGTACTAACTATTCATCTTGTACAGCCCGAAGCCGGTTTCTACATCGGATCTGCTTTTGCCCTGCTTGGACTTATGCTTATTGGTATTCCGCATGGGAGTCTGGATCATGTCATCAAGGAAAAAACTAGACCGGCAGATGAACAGCAGTCGTTCTCACTGGCCCGCTTTCTGGGAGTGTACCTGCTTACCATGGCCGTTTATGCCCTGTTCTGGGTTTGGCTTCCGGCATTCAGCCTCATCTTTTTTCTGGTGATGTCGGCCTACCATTTTGGTGAAACCGATCTGGAAGAAACCGGCATTTCACAGCCAGTATTAAAACGAATCGGTTTTCTTGTCTACGGCTCGCTGCTGCTTTTTGGGCTTCTCGCAAACGATGTGGGGCAGACCATTGCCATCATTGAAAGTATGCTCCCTGGTTCGGCTATGCTGGCGGCTTTTGTAAGTCTTAACGAGCAGTTTCCGTGGCTCCGGTTTGCTGAATTTTACGCACTGGGGTTCCGGGTAATCACGGTTCGGTCAGGATTGTACGATCATTTGCGAATTGCCATTATACTGGGTATCGCACTTTTCCTGCCGCTGCTTGAGGGTTTCCTGCTGTATTTCTGCCATCATCACGCCTGGGTGAATCTGGTGAGGGTGAAGGAAAGCCTGTATGAAGACAGTCGCTCCGGTCTAAAAAACATGATCAAAGACATGACGCCCTTCAGTCTGATATCGGTTGTAGGCATCATTATTCTGGTAGCCAGCTCGCCATTGTGGCTGAGTCACGTCAATCCTGTGCTTCTGTTCTTTATTCTGATATCGGTGCTGACTCTTCCACATGCAGGCGTTATGGCTGAGTTTTACGCGCTTAGGAAACTGCGAAGCAAAGCCTGAGCCCGCTCCGAATAGTCGATTTTGAACCCTGCCTGCAGCAGGCAGGCCTGTCTGCCGCGGCGAAGACAGGCAGGAAGTTTTGAATTTAGAGTAATACTGCAGTCGGGTCTACTTGTCCTAAATGTACCTACTTCGGCATCGCTCAGCACAGGCTTCGACTCCGCTCAGGGTACGCACTGAAGTTTAAATAATTGAATTTGAAATAAAACGCTGGTAGAGCGGAGTCGAAACCAGTACTGACGAAGCATCATTGTCTGGTTTTTAGCTCTTCCCTTTTTAGTGGTTCTAATCAAGTTCAGATTAGAAATAGAAATAGCTAATCTGTTTTCTCAGGCTTTGGTTTTCAGGTACAGAGCTACTGACGTGATGAAAATAAGGGTGGAGCTTGTTGCAGAGCCCACGCAGAACCAGCAGATGGCTTCGATAACGAACAGCATGAGATAAACCAGCCAGGCGCTGAACAGCACGGCAGGTGCGGATATGATTGGAAGCACCTTTGGCACAAAGGAAGCACCCCGGTCGAACCAGAGCAAGCCAAGGAACATGACCGCCAGGTAGAAAAATATGCCGTACAGAGCTACCGGAAGTCCAAACATGGTTGAGTACTCGCTGGCGGCTACTTCACCGCATCCGCCGCTTTCTCCGCATCCCGGAGGGGCGTCCATGTAGTGAATTGCGGTGAGGTAGGTGGCGTCGATAAAGCCTATAAAGGCCAGTATCAGGATGATGAAAAAGAGTGGTTTTGCCTTCATAGTCGTAATGCTAAGAGTGGAAATCAGGTTGAAACGAAGGTGAGCAGTTTGGGCTCGCGCTTGAGAGCGTCCTTGATTTCAACCTGAGTTCGCTAAAGGTCGTATGTTGATTCAGAATCGAAAATCAACATGCTGTGTGATGCGTTCCGAAGGAGAATTACTCTGCCGGAGCTGGTTCTTCACCAAAAATTATGGCATAAAGCTGATCGGGCGACTGTGGTGCACGAATTTGCTCGCCGTTCAGATAAATCGTTGGCGTAGAGTTGATTCCAAATTCACGGGCAGCAAGATGCGCGCGAACTACATTGTAAGTGATGTCTTCATCGTACAAATCACGCTGGAACTGCTCCATATCGAGCTCCAGAAACTCAGCCATGCCGTAGAATCCCTGCTCGGGGTTTTCTGTGCGCCAGCGGTCGGTATTGTAATAAATCAGGTTTGTCATTTCCCAGAACTTGCCCTGCTTTCCGGCCGCTACAGAAGCTACTGCCGCAAGACGCGAATGGAAATTGTTGTTGATCGGATAATGTCGCTTTTCGAAAGAAATAACGTCTCCATATTCTTCGATAAAGTCTTCAACAACCGAGTGGAATCGGGCGCAGTGAATACATCCAAAATCTGAAAATGTTACCAAACGGTAGTCGGAATCAGGGTCGCCCTTAATCCAGTTTTGCACATTGTATTCAGGCAGTCCGTCTTCTACAGCGCTTGGTGCCATAGTGGCTTCGGTAGCCGACTGATTTTGCTGCCATGCGAAGAATACCACAACAATTGTTGCCAAGAGGAGAAGGCCGGTGGCTCCGTACCAGATGACCGGGTTTCCGCTTTTTTGTTCGTTTTCCTTTTGCTTAGACATATCAATGAGTTAAATAAATACTTATTTGCGTTTTTTAAGATAAAAAAGTGGTCACACATAAAACAGTTTGAACCCTGTAAAAGTATGTCCTTAGCCACTTATTTTAACACTGTTTTAGTAGAGTTCAAAAGCCAGCAGCCTGCACTCGATGGTAGTGTTGTAGAACAACAGGTTTTTAAAGGGTTTTAGCCCGATTTTACGGGAAAGTGGTACATCACCAGTAAAAACAAAACCTGTTTTTCCTTTGCATTGATGCTTAAACCAGGTTCCGATTCCGTTGTAGGTTTCGGCCAGATCGGCTTTGTTTCCAATACGCTCTCCGTAAGGTGGGTTCAAAACAATTACGCCATCACCCTCGGGAACTTCCGTCTCTGCATAATCGCAGTGCTGGAACTCGATGAGATGATCCACGCCGGCTGCTTCGGCATTGGCCTGAGCCGCCGCAAGCGCTCGTTCATCGTGATCGGTGGCGATAATGCGTCCGCCGGTGAGTTCTTTACGTCCGGCCCGAAGGCGAAGGCGCTCCTCTTTGTACACCGCCCGGTCGAACCCTTTGATGTGCAGAAAGCCGAAGTTGCGCCTTCGTGCCGCCGGCTCTATGCCGAGCCCGTGCATGGCGGCTTCGATGGCCAGCGTGCCCGATCCGCACATTGGATTAATAAAATGCTGATCGGGTGTCCATCCGGAAGCCATCACCAAAGCGGCGCCCAGACTTTCCTGCATGGGTGCTTCGGTGTTTTCGACCCTGTAGCCTCGCCTCGACAAAGACTCGCCAGAGGTGTCCAGAAATATGCGCGCCTGCCTGGTATCCCAGAACAGAAACACAACGGTGCGGGTCAGGTCGGAGCCGGCATCGGGACGCCTGCCCGTTTTATTTCGCATGCGGTCTACGATAGCATCTTTTACCTTCAGGTTGGCGAACTGCGTATTGGTGATGGTAGGATGATTGACCCGCGAGGTAACGGCCACGTAACCATTTGAAGGAATCCAGTCTTCCCAGGGAATTTCCATCAGCCATTTATAAAGCTGGTCGGGGTCGGAAGCCTTAGTTTCATCCAGCAGATAATGTATACGATGGGCAGTTCGCAGCTCCAGATTCAGCCGGATACAGTCGTTCAGGCTCCCGGTAATGTCGATACCCGTTTCGCGCATGGAATCTGCCTTGAAGCCCAGCGCGTCGGCTTCGTTTTTGAGATACGGAGCCAATTGCTTGGGGCAGGAAATTGAGATGGTCGAAGGTTTGGTGAAATCACCCATGTTTATAAATTAATTGGCGCGGAAAAATCCGCATGTTGAATTGCCAGCCTAAGATAACACAACTGAGCCAACAATACCTTACTAGCTGCAGTTTACTGGCTGATTGACCATAAACAGCAATAGCACCATAGATCGCTCTATTAATCGTTTATTCGAAACGGCATCGAGAATCGCTATATTAAATGTAAAATAAACAGGGCCTGCATAAACCCCCGATTATCACTTAACTCTCTATGAAACAGCTTTTTCTGCTTCGCCACTGCAAATCCGACTGGTCGGCCTCTATGCAAAGAGACTACGACCGCCCGCTTAACGAGCGCGGCAAGAGTGATGCGCCTCTGGTTTGTTCATTTATAAACAGCGTAATCAGCTTTCCGGAAACGAAAGTGGCTGTTTCCCCGGCCGTGCGTACCCGGCAGACCGTGGCACCGCTCATAAAACCCTGGACGGATGAGCGTAAAAATAAAATCGATTTCAACGAGTCGCTGTATGAAAGCGGGCTGAATGAATACCTCAAAGTAATTCGTCAGACTCCTGATTCGGCCGAAAACCTGCTTATTGTTGGCCATAATCCCGCCATTTCGGATGTGGTTGAGTTTCTGGTTTCCGGCCATCGACTCGATGAGCTTGTACATGTGTCAACCGGAACCTTGATAGCCCTCGATCTAAACGTGAGCAGCTGGAAACAGACAAATGCCGATAATGCGGTAATCCGCTTTATGATACCCCCCAAAATTCTTAAAAAAGCACAACAGTTATGAATCAGCTTCGGAGCGAATCCAGCCGAAATACACTGAAATCCCTTAACGATTTGCGCCTTGCCGTATTAATCGATGCCGATAATATTTCGTATGCCCACATAAAGGGAATGATGGAAGAGGCGACACGCTACGGAACGCCGACCTTTAAGCGAATTTACGGCGACTGGACCAAGCCTAATCTGGGCGGCTGGAAAGGCGTATTGCTCGAAAATGCCATCACCCCGATACAGCAGTACGGCTACACCAAAGGCAAAAACGCTACCGACTCAGCCATGATTATCGACGCCATGGATATTCTGTATTCCGGTAAGGTTGATGGCTTTTGTATTATTTCGAGCGACAGCGATTTCACCCGTCTTGCGGTTCGTTTGCGTGAAGCCGGCATGCGCGTTATCGGAATGGGTGAAAAGAAAACGCCCGATCCTTTCATCGTGGCCTGCGACAAGTTTATTTACATTGAGGTCATCAGCCAGAATTATGAGCCCGAGCCCGAGGAAGATTCGGCTCCTGCTGCGAAATCAAGCTCGAAAACCAGCAAGCCATCATCCACAAAATCCCGCCAAACAAAAGGCCGCGGGCGCCAGAAGCCATCGGTAGAGAAAGATATGGTTAAGCTCATTCAGCTTAGCGTATCCGACGTGGCCGATGAAGACGGCTGGGCGTTTCTGGGCGAGGTAGGAACCATGATTCTGAAAAAGAAGCCTTCATTCGATCCACGTAACTACGGCTTTAGTAAGCTTACCCCTTTATTGAAAGATCTGAAAATATTTGAATTTGATGAGCGTCAGGTAAACGGTTCGAACGTTCGTCACATTTACGTACGTGATAAGAACGCATAAACACCGCTTTCTTAACCACCCTGAAGCTATTAACCGACACAGAAGCCATCACCCTGAATACAGCACTTTTGCCGTGTTCACGAACATAATTTATGATACAGTACATCGACACCAACGCAGAACTGAAAGACCTTGTAGCAAAAATGAACACCTCCGATTCGGTAGCCATCGATCTGGAGTTTGACAAAAATCATTACAGATACGGGTTCAACCTGTGCCTGATGCAGCTGCAGCTCGGCCCAACGAGCTACCTTGTTGATCCATTAGCCGGCGATGTGGATATAAGCACAATTTTCCCGCCTCTTGAAAATCCTGATATTGAGAAGATTTGTTTCGCCTTTGGTGAAGACATCCGTCTGCTTCATCTGCTTGGGTGCCATCCTAGAAATATACTCGACCTTAGCGTGGTAGCCTCACTTGTTGACTACCCGCCCATGTCGCACACAAATCTGCTGGACGAGGCGCTGGGCGTGAAGCTGGGTAAAAGCGCCCAAATGAGCAACTGGTTCAACCGTCCGCTTACGCAAAACCAGAAAGAATACGCCGCCGATGATGTAATTTACCTGCACGATTTGCGCGACAAGCTGATAGCCGATGCGGAGAAAAAAGACATCATGGAGTGGGTTGAGCAGGAGAAAAAGCAGTGGGAAGAAACCGACTACTCTGATGTGGACACCAATGATTTTCTGAAGGACCGCGACAAAAAAGGACTTTCTGAGCTTCAATGGCATATCTTTTCCAAAATGATGGAATTTCGTGAGGCACTGGCTGAGCGCAAAAACCGTCCCGGCTACAAGATTATCGATAAAACGTTTTTGCTCACCGTAGCCAAGCAGCCTTCGCACATAAAATCGTGGATGCAGGCTAAAGGCATGCACCCCGGCCTGAAAAATACACAGACCGCAGACGAGGCTATCGCCATTGTGGACGAAGCCGTTGAGGAAGCGCGTAAAAAAGGACTTTCCGACACGCGCCCGGCCGAGAAGCCGTTAAGCAAAGATAAGCTGGCCTCAATCCGTAAAAATAAGGCGATTATGCAAATGGTGAAGCGAGAATGCTTCAATCCGGTAAAGGCTGTTATGGCTCAGGATTATGGCGAAAATGCGGCCAATTATATCGTAAATAACCGCCTGATTGATGCCTATATACAGGGCAACGAAAAAGAAATTATCGAGTACCGCCGCGACATCATCGAGTACACGGCCATGTCACTTGGAATGGATGTGTACGGCGCGATTGATGAGGCTGGTCAGGGACTGTAGATTTTTGATTTCTGATTGATGATTTTTGATATGCGAAGTGATGTGGTAGGATGGGGGAATTGGTGAGGTTGGGCAAGTTTCAGTTGCCGAATCTTTAGATCACATCACGTCCCCGCGGCTGATAATCAGTGGTAGGATGTAAAGGGAATAGCGAAGCCTGTGTGCAGGGTAATGGGGTTCATGCCTTTGCCTAGCAGTGCGCTCAGGGTTCCGGCTCCTGCGGTCCAGTTTAGTGCTCTCCAGACGGGTACGCTCAGCTCGGCCCTTGCTCCTGTAAGAAGTCCGCCCTGCGTGTCGACTCCGGCACCTCCGCCGGCTCCGATGTAGATTTCGCCGGACAGTATGCTGCGGCCTATGAACGGAACAGAGTAGCCCGGTCCAAGCAGCCCGATTTGGTAACCGCCGGCATCACCAATAAAAGATGTGTAGGCCTGACCCGTGATGTAGAAATGGTTGCTCAGGTATAAATCCATGCCGGCTTCAATCATATAAACCGGGTCGTTGGGGTGACGTGAATTTTTGCGATAGCTGCTGTTCGGGATGTGCATCACCACGCCGGAATTGGCTTTCCAGCGGTAAGACGTGGTTTCACCTTCAGGGGCAAACGGACGATTCAGGTAGCGCACGATGCGGGCTCCCGGCGCAAATGTGAGGAAATCCCCGTTGAATGAGCTCACGCCCATGGCTTCAATCTCGGCTCCGAATTTGCCGAATAGCGGGAGCTCCAGCCCCAGACCGGTGATAAAAATCATGCCTCCGCCGGTGTTCACGTTTCCGCCTCCTGCTGTTCCTGCGCCCAGTGAGGCCGAGAGTCGGAACGGGCGTAAATTCAGAAATCCGCGGTAGCCCAGCATCCAGTCGGCATAGCCTTCAGCATCGCCCGATACTACGCCGTATGTTTGGATGAAAACTTCATAATTCATGGAGCGGGAAAAGG
>PWID01000067.1 GCA_003555145.1 Balneolia bacterium
CATTCCGGATTCGAGGGTAACAGCAGCTATACGTCCGAATCACTGGGAGCTGAGAACTTCGGCAAGCTGATTGCCGACGAGATACCGGGTATCCATGCTATGATTACATCTCACACGCACAGAATAATCGAAGACATGACCTATATTTCCGAAGCCAATCCTCAGGGTTTGGCCGTTACGCAGCCCGGAAGATGGGCATCGCATCTCGGCTACACGGAGCTTAATCTAAGCAGAGATGATAACGGAGAAGCCATTGTTGGCTTCGGCACGAACCGCGCTATTTCCGTTAGGCACGCTGTGGTCCACCAGGAATTATCAGATATGCTTGCCGAAGACCATGAGCGCGTTCGCAGCTATATCAACGAAACGGTAGCTACAACAGACTCCGTCTGGGACAGTTCTGATGCGCGCCTTAAAGACAGTGCCATCACCGATCTTATACAACGCGTACAAATAGAGGCCACAGGAGCCGATCTGTCTTCCTCGGCTATTTTCAGCACAGACGCCCGTTTCGACGGTGGTGTAATCACCCGTGGAAGCCTTGCAAGTTTATATCCGTACGAGAACACGCTGTTCACCATTCGGCTTAGCGGTGCAGAGCTGCGTGAATACCTTGAGTTTTCGGCCCGTTACTTCGAGCAAATTACTGAAGACGGTCAAACTCCGCAGCCATCAGGAATTACTCCCGGTTTCAACTTCGACGTTCTTTACGGCGCCTCATACACCATCAACCTGAGAAATCCGGTGGGTGAGCGAATTGAAGGCCTCAGCTACAACGGGAGCCCGGTTCAGGATTCAGACTCCTTCACCCTTGCGCTAAACTCATATCGCGCAGTTGGCGGCGGCGATTACGACATGATAGCCCGCGCGGAAGTCCTTGACGTGATCGACGTTTCCGTTCGAACGCTTATGGAGGAGTTTCTGCTCGAAAAAGGGCATATTAATCCGGAAGACGTCGCATCACCCTACTGGAACATCAGCTATTAACCTACACCGATGGAATTAGACTTAACCACCCCTGCCCTGCTTTTTCCGGCCATTTCGCTGCTGCTTCTGGCCTATACGAACCGGTTTCTAACGATTGCCGGGCTCATCAGAGGTTTGCATCAGAAGTATAAGGATTCGCACGATGAGATCATCTACGATCAGATTGTGAATCTTCGGAAAAGGGTGACTCTTATTCAGTCGATGCAGATTCACGGGGTGATAAGCCTTTTCCTGTGCGTGCTCTGCATGTTTTTGCTCTACGCAGGCTACCTGCAATCGGGCAGCATTGTTTTTGGCTTTGCGCTGCTTTTCCTGCTTTACTCTCTTGCTGTTTCATTAAGAGAGCTGCAGATATCAGCTTATGCTCTGAATCTGCAGCTCTCTCAGATGGAAAATAAGAAACCTGATTAATCCAGGCTGTCTTCGCTTAACTCATCATCTCCGTCGGTGCTCTCGATGTCTTCCTGAATATCATCGTCGTCATCATCGTCGTCGTCGGCAAGCGGAGCTGCGGGCTTTTTCTTTTCTTTTTCTTCCACGGCACCGGCGCGTCTCAGATAAGCGCCAACCTCTGGATGATCGTTGTCGTTGGCAAGACGAAGCGCATTTTTGCCGCTTTTGTCCTTAACCCGCACATCAGCACCATGCCGCACTAGATACGTACAAACGGCTAAATGGCCTTCGCGTGCAGCCAGCATAAGCGCCGTTTGCCCCCACGACTGCCGTGCATTAACGTCAGCTCCGTGCTTCATTAAAAGCTTAACGGCCTCCAGCTGTCCTTCCCGTGCAGCAATAATAAGAGCCAGCGGTCCAACGGTAGCACCTTTATCGAACAGATAGTTCATCATATCGATATTCCCGTTTTCAGCAGCACGATTTAGAGCAGTTCCCCCAAGCTTATTAGCTATATTGGGATCGGCACCGGCTTCAATGAGTAACTTAACAATATCGAAGTTGTTTTTCTCCGCTGCATAAATAAGGGCCGTTGAACCACCTTTAGCCTGCTCATTTAAATCAGCTCCTTCGCTGATGAGCTGCTTCAATCCGTTCAAATCACCGTTAATTGCGCAGCTGTGTAGTTTTGGAATTTCCATAAAAGCCTGTAAATATTGAGAATTAGAAAGGATTACCCCGTTAGTGGCATCATGACAGAAACTAATACCATTTTTTAAAAATTCCACCATCAAATCATTGCTATTTTAATCGCCGTTTTTTTCTCCCGAACAGAACTTTGTTATCTTAACCCCAATCTAAAAACACTTACAAATTTCAAACTATGCTAACTTATAAATCTTTTCTTTCAATTTTAATTATTACTCTGAGCGCTGCCGTCTTATTCTCCTGCGGCACTTCTCAAGACGACCAGTCAGTCGAATTTCCTGAGGGACTGCAGGTTGAAGACACCGTTACAGGAGACGGAGAAATGGCAACTGAAGGAGATATCATTCAGGTGAACTACACTGGCTATCTTGAAAATGGTGAAGAATTTGACAGCAGCGAAGGCCGCGGTCCGTTTTCTTTTCAAATCGGAGCAGGTCAGGTTATTGAAGGATGGGATAAAGGATTCCAGGGAATGCGCGTTGGCGGTCAGCGGACGCTTACAATTGCTCCTGAACTCGCTTACGGCGAAACCGGGGCCGGCGGCGGCATCATACCTCCAAACGCAACGCTTACCTTCGAAGTAGAGCTTCTCGACGTTACCCGCGAGCCCGAAGGCGTGTGGGAATACAACGAAGATGATGTTGTTACAACCGAATCGGGCCTGCAGTATGTTGTTGTTCGTGAGGGTGAAGGCGACCCGGTTGAATCCGGCGATATGGTTCATGTTCATTATGATGGCTTCCTTACCGATGGCACTCTTTTCGATACATCTGTACGCCGCGGTCAGCCGCTGGTTTTCCAGGTTGGAATTGGTCGTGTCATTCAGGGATGGGACGAAGGCCTTATCGGAATGCAGCTCAACGAGGAGCGCGTACTCATTATACCTTCTGATCTTGCCTACGGCGATCAGGCCAGAGGCGACTTGATTCCAGCCAACGCCACGCTGATGTTCAACGTGCAGGTCGTGGAAATTATCCCGGCCGACTAAATCCTTTGAACCCGTCTGTGCATTTTTATGTACAGACGGGCTTCACTTTTCTCAACTTATTAATTCCATACAGGCATGAGCAGTATTCATATTAAACAAATAGACGCTTTCACGCGTAAACCGTTTTCCGGCAACCCCGCCGGAGTAGTTCTGGATGCCGACAGCCTGTCGAGCACCGATATGCAGCATATCGCCAACGAAATGGCCGTATCTGAAACTGCTTTTGTTCTGGAATCGGATGATGAAGAGTGCGACCTTCGCATTCGCTGGTTTACTCCAAAACGGGAAGTCGACCTGTGCGGACACGCTACTATTGCAGCTTTCCATGCGCTGGCCGAAGAAAAGCGTTTCGGCCTCACCGTTAACGAGCCGCAGTCGTTTCTTGTTGAAACCAAATCCGGAATTTTAACCGTAGATGTAGAATGGAAAGACATGCAGCCATACATTAAAATGGGGCTGCCTATTCCAAGCTTTTTCCCTTTCCCCGACGATTATTCGCTTCTGTGCGCCGCTATCGGTATCTCAGAAGTTGAGCTGAGCAAAAAGGTGAAGCCGCAAATTACCCAGGATGGCTACTGCTACATTCCGCTGGCAGCCTACGACAGTATGAAAACGCTCGAGCCCAATTTCATGCTTATGGAGAAGATTAACGAGCGTCACGACATCAGCGGGTTTGCCGTGGTTACCACCGACACAGGCGACCGCGATATCGACTGGCATCTGCGCTTTTTTGCGCCATCACTTGGCGTGAACGAAGATCCGGTTACCGGCTCGGCCAACGGCCCTATGGCTGTTTTCCTGTGGCACAACGAGCTTCTCGACCGCAGCAAGAAATTCTACTCATTCAAAGGCTTTCAGGGCTCTTCTATGAACCGTCCGGGTTATGTTACGGTGAATATGCTCATCAAGGACGAAAAAGTAGACATGCTTCAGATTGCCGGTCAGGCCGTTACCGTGCTCGACGGTTCCATCCGTACGCATCTCAATATCCCTGAAAAACTCTGATTTTTCAGTACAGCAAATTCAAAAAGTAAAGGGTGATGGTATCTGAGATGCCATCACCCTTTTTTTGTTTAACTACGCTTTATCAACCTCAGCCCTTCTTCTTCGCCGATGCCTTCATCATAGAGAAAAACTGCTTGATTTGCTCGCGTGGTGCAGCCTGAGCGATGAAGTTGAACTGACCTGCCTTCAGTCTTTCTCCCCCATCGATGGTGATGCATTCGCCAGTTAAGTAGGCCGAAGCGTCTGAGATAAGAAAAGATGCCAGGTTCGCCAGTTCTTCGTGCTCACCGTAACGGCCGGCCGGAATCTGATTTTTATACATTTCTTCCATTTTGGGGTCTGGCATCAGCCGGGACCAGGCTCCTTCTGTCGGAAACGGACCCGGAGCGATGCTGTTCACACGGATGTTGTATGTGGCCCATTCGTAGGCCAGCGAGTTGGTCATCGCGTACACGCCCGCTTTTGCACATGCTGAGGGCATCACGAAGGCGGAGCCGGTTTCTGTGTAGGTGGTTACGATGTTCAGAATCGATGCAGGCCTCTTCGCTTCAATCGCGCGCTTGCCGAAATGCTGCGTACAGTTGAACGTGCCGTGCAGCACAATATCGATTACCGATTTAAACGCATTCGGACTGATGTCTTCCGAAGCCGACAAAAAGTTACCGGCAGCGTTGTTTACAAGCACGTTTAAACCGCCTGTTTCGGCTTCGAGAGCGTCCATCATCTTTCCGACGGCCTCGTAGTCGCGAACGTCAGCAACGTGCGTGAGCGTCTTTTTCCCGGCTGAAGAAGCTGCATCAATTTTTCCGGCAGCTTTCAGCAGCTTTTCTTCCGTTCGGCCACAAATGGCAACCTGTGCTCCGAGAGCAGCAAAACCACGGGCCATAGCCAGTCCAAGGCCGCTGCCGCCTCCGGTAATCAGAACTGATTTTGAGGCCAGCGCATTATCCTTAAACATAGACTATCCCTTGTATATTTTTTCGATTTCGCCTTTGTATTTATCGTGCACAACGCGGCGTTTGGTCTTCATAGTAGGTGTGAGTTCACCACCGTCTATACTGAAGAGCTCATCAAGAAGCGCGAACTTCTTAATCTGTTCCCAGTTAGGCAGTACTTCATTGAGGCTATCCACTTCATCCTGAATCAGTTTTTCAACTTTCTCATTGAAGTCACCTTTTTGCTCGGCATCCTTGCCCAGCTTATCGCGAATGGCGTCCATGTTGGGCACTACGAGAGCAGAGCAGAATTTCCGGCTTGCACCAAGCACAACAACCTGCTCGATAAGCGGACTGTTCAGCAGCGTGTTCTCCACATGCTGCGGGGCCACATATTTACCCGTCGACAGTTTAAAAATATCTTTTTTCCGATCGGTGATGTACAAAAACCCTTTATCATCTATCCGGCCGACATCACCAGTATGGAACCAACCGTCTTCAGTCATTACCTCGGCTGTAGCTTCCGGATTGTTATAGTAACCCAGCATGATGTTCGGTCCGCGCGCCAGAATTTCGCCATCTTCGGCAATCTGAAGCTCTACACAGCGGATTCGCTTACCAGACGAACCTTCTCTGATGCTTCCTGTTGTCGTTACGCTAAGCACCGGAGAGGTTTCCGTTAGTCCGTACCCCTGGTGGCATTCAAAACCAATTCCGGCAAAGAAATTCATCAGGCTTGGTGAGAGTGCCGCGCCACCGGAAATAAAGCCCACTAAATTTCCACCAAAGCCTGCCCTTATCTTTTTATAGACGAGAGCATCAGCTATTTTCATTTTTAATGCCCCAAAACCGGTTGGGGGATTATCGATACTATAAGCATCGGCCAGGTTGAGAGCCCATAAGCCAAGCTTTTGTTTTACACCACCGGCACTACTGACCTTCTTGACAATTCCCGTATGAATTTTCTCCAATAGTCGTGGAACAGTAGCAAAAAACATGGGCTTCTGAGTCGTAAGATCTTCCTTAATGTCTTCGACGACCTCTATGTAATAGATCGGATAGCCAATATGCATGTACAAATAGTTGAGCATCCGCTCAAAAATGTGAGAAAGAGGCAGATATGATAAAATCTTGCCCCCGCGTTCTCCCTCAATATCAAACGGAATCCGCTCGATGGAATACTGCACGTTTGATGCGATGTTATGATGACTCAGCATCACCCCTTTCGGCTTGCCCGTTGTTCCGGATGTATATATGAATGAGGCCATATCGTCGGGCTGTACGGCGCTTCTGAGTTCTTCAAAAAGTTTGGGGTTTTCGGCATCTGCTTTTTTGCCATCTGCGATAACATCCTCAAGCATCAGCATGTTTTTCTCTGCAGTAGACACCAGACAGATAAGCTTCAAGCCTTCAATTTGCTGGTAGTACTCCTTGAAATTATCAAAAAGCTTATCCTGTGAAAACAAATAAACCTTTGCCCCCGAGTCTTCCAGAATATACTTAATCTGATCGCCTGGCTGCGTGCTGTATATAGGAACGTTAACCGCTCCAAGAGACAGAATGGCCTGGTCGGCAATCAACCATTCAACAGAATTCTCAGAGTGAAGTGCTACCCTGTCGCCGTGCTTTACACCCATCCGGTTCAGACCCAATGCAAAATGGCGTACACGGGTTTCAAAATCGGCCAGTGATACTTCTATCCACGTGCCGTTGCGTTTGGTTGCCCCGATAAAGCCCGTATTGTTACGAGATCTACCTGCTTCCGCAATTTCAAAAATGGTAAGAGGCTTAAACTCCATATTCCTGTATATTTTTAGGTGAAGGATATACTGAGCTGAATGATGTAAATCCGGCTATAGTTAATTTTTACTAATCCAAAGTTAAACAGTTGATCAATATTACTTCCACAATATCCATGATTTACGAAAAGTTTCAAAACCAATTATGAAAGTAGATGAAGAAATAAAGCCGCTTGTAAACGCTTTTTTAAATCAGGAACGCAAAAACATGGGTAACGCGCTGGGAATTAGCTTCACCGTTTTCAGCAAAAGCCGTGTTGAGGCTACCATGCCGGTTAATGAGAATACCATCCAGCCATTTGGATTACTGCACGGTGGAGCATCGGTGGCTTTAGGCGAAACAATTTGTTCAATCGGCGCCTGGCTGAACACCGACCCGGAAACGCAGTCTGCCGTTGGTCTCGAAATTAATGCCAACCATATTAAGGCCGTACGTTCAGGAGTTGTTACAGGCGTGGCCAGCCCGATTCATAAAGGCGCAACAACCCAGATCTGGAAGTACGACATCTATACTGAAACCGGTAAACTGGTCTGCACCGGCCGCTGCACCCTTGCTGTAATTAAAAAACGAGCGTAACAGATATTAGCTTACAAGCAATCTCAATAGTTTTCTCTTAGCCACAGGAAAAAGAGTTGATGAAAAAGAAAACTCAAGAGGGGTATGAAAAGCGTATGTTGCAGGGTTTGGCATGTCTTTAAACTCGCGTATTAGCTCAAGTTTGATGGCACCCGGGCTCGAGTGGGGCATAATGCCATTATCCAGCGTTTTGAAAAGCGTGGTTTTGAGCGCGCGATAAGATTCCCTGGAGTTCAGGTAAATCGACATTTCGTACCGGAACAGCCTGAGCCCTCCCGTTTTGTGATCGGGCACAAAGAGGTATCCTTCATCTTTATATCCGGGCTGTATTCCTACGGTATCGACCTTCAGATTTTCATCTACAAACTCATAGATGCTGATACCCTCGCTAATGGCTTCGCTTATAAGCGGCTGCGCCCACTCTATGAGATCTTTAATGGCATCCAAATCCATATTTGACGGAAGGGTCGATTCAAACTCTATACGCTTGTTAAGCAGATCGATACGCTTAATTCGTTTCGGACCTTTCACATCAATTCCGGTAAACCCATCCAGAATATGGTTGAGGTTTTCACGCAGATCAAGAAGTACCGACAAATACGGATAAAGCCTGTTCTGCTGAAACTGTTTCCGAATGTCTTTAAGGCTGCCCATTACCAAATACTGGCGTTTTTCAAAGTCATCTCCGGGCCGCGTAAATAAATCGAGAGAGAGCGTACGATTCATATTACTCCGATTAGTTTGATAGATGCTGGCTGATCACATTTAATAAAACGTGAAACCATACCAAAATCAATATGCAGAGCTGTATTCTTTTTATTGAATTTAGCTGCCTCTTAAAAAAGCTTTTCAGCCTTATCTTAAACGGGTAAATTTCTTTATCTGTGTTTCTCTTCCGGAATGAATTCTGGCGTAATACACGCCTGCAG
>PWID01000055.1 GCA_003555145.1 Balneolia bacterium
AATTGCGCAAGAAGTACACCTTCTTCGAGAGGGTCGAAACGCCCGATCTTGCCTGCGAAATCACCATGCAGCCTATTCGTCGTTTTGGTCCCGATGCTGCCATCATCTTTTCTGATATTTTGGTTGTGCTTCAGGCGCTTGGCCTTGAAGTGACGCTGAATCCGGGCGAAGGACCGCGTTTGCCTGATCCTGTCCGGACGCCCGAGCGCGCCCTAAGTCTTCAGGTTCCCGATGTGCACGACCGCCTTCACTACGTGATGGAAGCCCTCACTCTCACCCGTAAGGAATTGAACGGAGAGGCCACGCTAATCGGTTTTGCCGGCGCCCCGTGGACGCTTTTCTGCTACCTGATTGAAGGTCAGGGATCGAAAGATTTCTCCCGCGCCAAGGCGTTTTATTTCCAGCACCCAAAGGAATCACACCACGTATTATCGGTGATTACCGAAACTACAATCAAGTATTTGAAGGCTCAGATCGCCGCCGGCGCGCAGGCGGTGCAGGTGTTTGATTCATGGAGCGGATTGTTGTCACCGGAGGACTTCAACGAAATCGCGTTTCCGTATCTGAAGAAAATCGCAGAGGAAGTCACCGAGGCGCCGTTGATTCTCTATCCGAAAGGCAGCTGGTATGCGCTTGAGGCACTGGCCTATCGCACAAAGGCAGCCGCTTTGGGCGTCGACTGGTGCATTACGCCCGAGTATGCCCGCGAGGCCACCCGCAACGAAATAACATTGCAGGGCAACTTCGATCCGTCGCGTCTGCTTTCCCATCCCGACGATATCCGCAAACAGGTTCACCGCATGATCGACCGCTTTGGCCCTCAGCGCTACATCGCAAATCTGGGTCATGGCATACTGCCGTTTGTACCCGTGGAAAACGCCGGTGCATTTTTTGAAGCGGTCAAAACCTGGGAGCCAACCGCCTGAACTCCTCCAATATGCCTGAACTGAAAGAACGATTTACGAACTACATCCACGAGCTGCAGGATCAGATTTGCGCAGCTGTGGAGAAGTCCGACGGGAAAGCAAGATTCCGGGAAGACAACTGGGAGCGTGATGGCGGCGGTGGCGGACGAACCCGCGTGATCTCCGGAGGGAAGGTATTCGAAAAAGGCGGGGTCAACTGTTCGGTTGTTCACGGTGAACTGCCCGAACTTATCCGCTCGCGGTTTGGCGTGGATCAGGGCTGGTTTTTTGCGGCCGGAATATCGCTGGTGCTGCATCCAGAAAACCCGATGGTGCCCACCGTGCACGCTAACTACCGCATGTTCGAATTGTACGATGAGGAAGGCGGCGATCGAAGAGACGCCTGGTTTGGCGGCGGCGCTGACCTCACTCCGTATTATTTATTCGATGAAGACGCGGCTCATTTTCATCAGGTGCACAAAAACGCCTGTGATGCCATCAGCCCGGCGCTTTTTCCGGATTTCAAGAAGGAGTGTGATGCCTATTTTCACAACGCCCACCGGGGCGAAGCCAGGGGAGTAGGCGGTATTTTTTATGACTATAAGCGTGATGAAACCGGAGACGGCAGCGGGCTCGAAAAATGGTTCAGCCTGGCGAAGTCCTGCGGTGATGCCTTCACCAGTTCATACATCCCGATTGTAGAAAAGCGCAAAGAGCTTAGCTATACCGACGAGCAGCGCTACTGGCAGGAAATCCGCCGCGGGCGCTATGTGGAGTTCAACCTGGTTCACGATCGCGGCACCTTGTTTGGCCTCAAAACCAACGGCCGGGTGGAGTCCATACTCATGAGTCTGCCGCCTCGCGTCCGCTGGGATTATGCTTCTGAACCGAAAGCCGGAACTGACGAAGAGCGTCTTGTACAGGTTCTTAGTGAACCCCGCAGCTGGGCGAAGTAAAGAAGCAGTAATTTCAAAAGCACGGCCGATTTTAGTATCATTGGCCATAGAAATTTGTTCGATATCCGGACGGAAAACGTGTTTCCTGAGCCGGATTTATCATTTTCAGGATTAGAGGTAAGAAATTATGAGCATCAGAATTACATCCACATCTCCGGGTTCGTTTCCGGGCGTTCGCGGCCGCAGAACCCGCATGAGCAGCGCGCTTCGCGAAATGACGACCGAGCACCGACTTCACCCTTCTATGTTCATCGCCCCGCTTTTTGTTACAGAGGGTGATGGCGTCCGTGAGGAAATCAGCTCCATGCCCGGCTACTTCCGGCTGAGTCTGGACCTGCTCGAAAAAGAGGTAAAGGAAATTGAGTCGCTGGGCATCAGCTCGGTGCTTCTTTTTGTGAAAGTGCCCGATGAGCTGAAGGATAACGAAGGCACCGAAGCCCTCAACCCGAACGGCCTGATGCAGCGCGCCATCAAAAAAGTGAAAGAAGTTACGCCGGATTTGTGCGTGATGACCGACGTAGCCCTCGATCCCTACTCCAGCTACGGCCACGACGGCGTAGTCGAAGACGGCGAAATCGTAAATGATCAGACCGTTGAGGTGCTTGCTAAAATGTCGGTAAGTCACGCGACGGCCGGTGCAGATTTCGTAGCTCCATCCGATATGATGGACGGCCGCATTGGCGCCATCCGTAAAGCGCTTGAGTTTGAAGGATTTTCGAATACGGGCATCATGGCCTACAGCGCCAAGTACGCGAGCTGTTTCTACGGCCCGTTCCGCGATGCGCTTGACTCAGCCCCAGGCTTTGGTGATAAAAAAACCTACCAGATGAATCCGGCCAACGTCCGTGAGGCAGCCCGCGAGGCACAGCTCGACGAGCAGGAAGGAGCCGACATCGTAATGGTGAAACCCGGAATGCCGTATCTCGACGTACTGCGTGGCGTTCGCGAAAGCGTGAACGTGCCGGTATCGGTCTATCAGGTTTCGGGCGAGTATGCGATGATAAAAGCAGCCGACGAAAAAGGCTGGCTGAACGGAGAACAGGCAATGATGGAATCGCTTATAGCTTTCAGAAGGGCCGGTGCCGACCTTATTGCCACCTACTTTGCCAAAGACGCGGCAAAACTGCTCAGAAAGTAATTTCGGCTCAGATGCCATCACCCTGAAAATAATGGTTCATATACTCTTCAACGGATATGCGTACCTTCAGGAAATTAAAAATCAGAAACAACAGAACAGAGATTATGTATAACAAAAGCAAAGCACTTTTTGAACGCGCGCAGCATTTCATTCCGGGCGGAGTTAACAGTCCGGTTCGGGCATTTAAGGCCGTTGGCGGCACGCCCGTATTTTTCGAACGCGCTAAGGGAGCGATGCTGTATGATGCGGACGGCAACGAATATATCGACTATGTGGGCTCATGGGGCCCGATGATTCTGGGCCACGCCTGGGATCCGGTAATCGAGGCGGTAAAAAAAGCAGCCGAAAAATCAACCTCGTTCGGAGCCCCAACTGAGGTGGAAATTGAGCTGGCCGAGCTTATTAAGGAAATGGTGCCCGGCCTGGATAAAATCCGCATGGTGAACTCCGGTACGGAAGCCTGCATGAGCGCCATCCGCGTGGCCAGAGGCTATACCGGCCGGGATAAAATCATCAAGTTTGAGGGCAACTACCACGGGCACGGCGATTCGTTTCTGATTAAAGCCGGCAGCGGCGCAATGACATTCGGCACTCCTTCGAGTCCCGGGGTAACCAAGGGCACGGCCCAGGATACGCTCACGGCAAACTACAACGATCTTGAAGACGTAAAGCGGCTGTTCGACGAAAACAAAGGTGAAGTTGCCGCTCTCATTCTCGAGCCAATAGCCGGAAACATGGGCTGCGTGCCTCCGAACGACGGTTTTCTGCAGGGCCTTCGCGATTTGTGCACCAAAGAAGGCACGGTCCTCATTTTTGATGAGGTGATGTGCGGCTTCCGCGTTGCTCCGGGCGGAGCTCAGGAGTTGTACGGCGTTCAGGCCGATCTTGTGACCTTCGGTAAAATTATCGGAGCCGGTCTGCCCGTTGGGGCTTATGGCGGTAAAGATGAAATCATGAAAGTGGTTTCTCCGGTTGGTCCGGTGTATCAGGCAGGAACGCTTTCGGGTAATCCGCTGGCGATGAACGCCGGTCTGGCGCTGCTCAGCGAGCTTCACAACAACCGCAAGATTTATGATGAGCTGGATCAGAAAACGGCCCACCTTGAAGAGTGGCTGCACCGGGTGTTTAAGCATCATGAGATCACGCATACGTTCAACAGAGTTGGCTCCATGCTGGGTGTCTTTTTCTGTGAAGATAAAGTCACCGATTTCGAAAGCTGCTCCAAAACCGATGTCCAATTGTTCGGGCGCTTTTTTCACGGCATGCTGAAGCGGGGCGTATATCTGCCGCCATCGGCTTATGAAAGTTTGTTCCTGTCGAACGCGCTTACTCAGGATCATATCGATCAGACAGTAGAAGCCGCAGAGGAAACAGCCGAAGAGCTGGCGGAATATATCCAACAGGCGGGCTGATACGTTGGATAAAGGCCGTCTCTTTACCGTATTTTTTGTCGTACTCATCGACCTGATTGGCTTCGGCATTGTATTGCCGCTGCTGCCATTTTACGGAGCGGAGTTTGGCGCTACGGCCATCATCATCGGCCTGCTGTACAGCGTGTTCTCTTTTGCGCAGCTGATATTCTCACCCATCTGGGGAAGTTTATCAGACCGCATAGGCCGAAGGCCGATTATGCTCATAAGCACCTGCGGGTCGATATTTGCCTACATCATATTCGGCCTTGCCGGATCGCTGGCCGTGCTTTTGTTCTCCAGGCTTCTGGCCGGAATAATGGGCGGAAGTATTTCCACGGCTCAGGCCTACATTGCCGATGTAACCACCATGGAAGAGCGGGCGCGGGGTATGGGCCTGATCGGCGCGGCATTCGGCATTGGATTTGTTCTGGGGCCGGTAATGGCAGCCGGACTCATTCACCCGTCATTCCACAGCTTTTTTGGGAGCATGGGTTTTAATGATGTAGCCGCATGGATGGACGCCAACAAGTATGCGCTTCCGGGCTTCTTTGCAGCTTTCCTTTCGTTTTGCAGCTTCCTTCTGGTGTATTTTAAACTGGAAGAAACCGTGGATAAAGAAAAGGCAAAAAGCCTTCCAAAGTTCAAACCACGCGGCGTTTTCACAAAGTCGTTCTGGGAAAGACTGAGCGCAAACAAGGCGAGCGGCTCGACCTTTTTCGGCCTTCTTGTGCTTTCGGCATTTGTGCTCTCTTTTGGTCAGTCGAATCTGTACAGCGCGTTCCCGCTGTTTAGCGAAGCGGTTTTGGATATGGATGCTCAGCAGGTGAGCCTTCAGTTCTTCTACATCGGTATTATTGCGGTTGTGGTTCAGGGCGGGCTCATACGTCCGCTCACGCGCATGTTTGCGGAGGAGAAAATTTTCCTCGCGGGCAACATCCTCATGGCTATCGGCATGTTCCTGATCGGACTTTCAACCACAGTATGGATGCTAACACTCTTTCTGGGCATCATGGCCGTAGGACACAGCCTCAACCTGCCGACCATGAACAGCCTGATTTCCAAAGAGGCCGATCCGGAACAAATGGGCACGGTGATGGGCACGGCCCAGGGCCTTTCCGGCCTTGGACGCACCATCGGCCCGACCTGGGGTGGATTTCTTTTCGGCTTCTCGGTCTTCATCCCGTTTTTCCTCACGGCCGCGGTGATTGGAATAACCATATGGGTTGGGATTAAGATGGTAGTGGCGAGGAATAAGGAAGCTGAGGGATATCAGTAAGCAGTAATCAGTGAGCAGTAATCAGTTTCAGTTACACATAGAAATTTAAAAGCTCACATTCCTGAGAGGCTCACTGTTGATTACGATGGAGTACCGAAATTTCTTCAGAGCTCACCAATATTAAGTAAGCCCGCAGGATCTCCCCTAATTTGGCGCGATGTGGACGGGGCTTCATGTAAATATGGTCGCCCAAACCTTATGAAATTCTCTCAAAGGAGCTCCCCTCTCCTTCAGGAGAGGGGCCGGGGGAGAGGTCATAGGATGCCGAAGTCATATCAGCAGCTATAATATTCTTTGAATTAGGATTTTATGATATGGGGATGATGAGGATTGTTTCATTAGGAGTTGCTGCTGATAAATGCCCTGAAATAATTCGCGCCCTACACAAGCGGGCGTTGATTGGCTTATCAAACGGTGATCTTACGTTATCTCAAAACAAAAACAGCGTAGCCGATATAAAACCGGATACGCTGTTTTCATGATTATGATGGATTATCTAAACGGATAACCTTTCTAAGCGCTCGCTATGGGCAGCTTACGTTTGGGTTAAAAGGAGTGAACATGCCGGCAGGATTATCCTTGTACAGCCAGACGTGAAGACTCCAGTGGTCAGCTTCAATTGGTGTACCGCCGACGTCAAATGGATAATCGCCAAAATATGGTTGATCCTGACCTACGTTTATCACGATGTATTCAACGCCGATGATTCTAAAGCTTCCGTTTTTGTGCGTTTCATACAGAATAGCTTCCGGTTTTAGTGGATCAAAGTATGGATCCACTAAAGGTCCGTTTACCCAGTGGTAACCCATTCCTCCCAGCTCGGGATGTTCCACGCAGTGATCGGTGGGGGCGTATCCTGCACGAATGGCCTGAGTGGTGGAGTTAAATCGTGCTGTGCTCTTTTTTACTTCTTTCAGTAAATCGGCGGTTGATTCGCTAAGGAGCATTACAGGCGCAGATTCGTTCATTATTTGATCGAAATGCATAGCGGCTTCTGCATCGTTTCCGGTTGGATTATCAACAGCGCATGAGGTTAACATAAATGCGGAAAGCATCAGAGGCAGAACCAGGAGACATAAGCTGCCTCTGAAGAACCGCAGCGGCTGAATGTAGTGTAGTGTTTTCATAAAGGTGCGTTTTAGAGTTAGTTCGTAGAGTCAGGCAATAGTTTTTGTGCCCTTTGCAAAATGAACTTCACAATAGATTAATACCATACAAAAATGGCTGTTAATCATATACTTATTTCGCTTTATGAGTGGCTGATAAAATTCCGAAAAGGATGTGCTACTGAAGCCGGAATTCGCTGGGAGAGCTGCCCGTCTGTTTCTTGAAATAGCTGCTGAAGTGAAACGGCTCGCTGAATCCCAGCCGGAATGCAATTTCCTTTACGCTGTGGCTGGAGAATTTTAGCTCTCTGCGCGCGAGGATGATCAGTTGTTCGGTAATTAGTGCCTTCGGTGTGGTGTCCAGCACTTCTTTCACAACCTGATTGAGATATTTCGGGGAAATATTCATCATTGTTGCATAGTCGGATACCTTGTGCTTTTCCAGAACATGCTGCTCAACAAGGTCTTTAAAACGGGTCACGATCTGAATTTTTCCTACGTTGTTATCTGTGATGACTCTGATGTTGCATCTGCTGTCGCAGTACACAAGCAGCGTTTTGAGAAGAGCGGCAATTGCGGCTTCTTTATTCGGAATCTGGGAACCGGACAGCTCATCAATCATTTCGGCTATAGAATGAACCCGGCTTCCGATTTTAGGACTCAGAATTATTTTGGGAATAGTTCCAAAAGCCTGGAACAGCTGAACGTCGCGTATAATAAGATTTTCGCGAATCGTATTATTGAAAAATGATTTCGTAAAACTAAGTACCCATCCCGATGGCGGCGATTTAAATTCACAGCTAACCCGTTTGCCGGGAAGTATAAACCAGATAGAGTTTGCGGCCGCGGTAAACTCTTCGAAGTCGATGGTTATGCTACCATCTCCCGATTTGATCCACAAAATCATAAAATTGGCAGGATCAGAAATGGTATCTTTGCTGCGGCAGAATTTGTTTACGAGAATTTCCATGAGAAAATGCTATGGTCCGTTTTCAGTCGTTTACACATCATCTTTGCAGCATAAAAGAGCTGCACTTTTCACAGCGGTTAAACTCCGCTGAATAACTCCGCTTGGTGCTATTGGAGTATCGTAGTCCGTATATTGTTGTAATGTATTAATTTAGGAATAATTTTGAATAAAAAAAGAGGACAGAATGTTCATCCGGGAGCGTTTAAAAGCGTTTCGAACGGTTACGCTTTATTATTGTGATGGATCTTCTTCCCTATATAGCCCTTTTTTTTACAGCCTTTGCAGCTGCCACTATTCTGCCGTTCAGTTCGGAGGCGGCCGTAGTAGCTGCCGTATTAGCCGGAATGGACTCAACCGCTATACTTATTTGGGCATCAGTAGGAAACTGCCTGGCCTGCCTTTTAAATTACGGGCTCGGTTACCTGTTCCATGAAAAATCCCGGATCAAGCTCCGGAGCTCGCGATTCGGCAG
>PWID01000041.1 GCA_003555145.1 Balneolia bacterium
GCGGGCCATCCACCCTTTCTCCGGGTCAAATAGAAAATATTCTGTGGAACGTGGAGGGCGGTATCGGAATCTTTGGCAGCCGGACAGGTATTATCTCCGAAATAGAGGTAGTAAATCCCTTCGCCCCTTGATTCACGGTTTTAATCAGCTGCCGATATCAAGTAAAAACATCTTTTCTGCTTCCACATCCATTCCAATAATAGCATCGCCGAATGTTCCCAGGATGAAGTAGTCGATGGGTTGATTAACAACCGCTTCGCCTTCGGTGTTTACAATAGACAGGTAGAACTCATTCTTATATGTGTAGAATACAAGCAGATGTGTTTCACCCTGATATTCAATGGTTAGCAGGTTTTGATACTGATGATATTCGCGCAGCTCCGAAAGAAATGCATTCTGCTCTTCAAACGGTATATCGGGCAGACTGCGCGTGTTTTGGCTGTATTCCATGAAGTCCGGCAGTAAGTATTCCACCTTTTCTTCGGTTTCGTTAAACACATAAATATATGGCATGAGGGAGCTGATGGTATAAATCTTATCACCAATTCGCTGTATTCCGCCACCCGGCACTACAATTGAAAACGCCTGAAAGGGCTCGGGAAGCAGGAAAAACTTTTCAGCCTCACGGGTTTCTGTATTTACGCGGGTCATGAGATGGATACCGGAGTCGGTTCGATAATAATGGCTGGCATCCGAAGCGTATACCAGAGAACGGCCGGGCTGATCATCGTAAGAGATTACTTTGTACAGTTCATCATTCTCATCCAATAAGATAAAATTATTCCAGTCCAGGTCTGCTATACCGAGCAAGCCATCAAAATCGAAAACGCGGCGGGGGAAGTCGTACTGATGAGCTTCATTGCCCCTGCCGGAAATCACGCTGAGTCCCGGCTCGCAAACGTCTGCGCTGTAAACCAGTTTTGTCCGTACCTCAACAAGTGCGATTGTGCAATCATCCCGCTTGGCGGCGCTGACATAAAGCGGCGATTCGGGTCCATCAGGCAGCTCAATCTCACTGCGGATATCTATGCTGACATCCGTTATCCTGGCTTCACGGGGCTGTGGTGAGCCGCATGCCATGAGAATTGAGGTCATAATCAGAGCAGGAAGAATGATGTGCAGCTTGGCGGAATTCATCATATACAGTTTTGAAAACAGTGTCGGGTTTATTTGGTGAAGACACGGTGCCATCATTTAGCACCAAAACGAAACGGCAGGCCCTGATATCAGAACCTGCCGCCGTGAATATAGCAGTTTGTATACTTTCCTGCCTCAGGTCTTTTACTCGAGTTCGAGCACCAGCGCCTCACGAGGACCAAGCTGCAGAGGTTGATTTAGCGGAAATGAGCGACCATCAACAACTTCGCGACCGTTTTCGAACAAGTCGGTAAACTCACGGAAACGGTTCATATTTAACTCTTTGGCTTCATCATCGCCATTCAGAATTACCATTACGGTGCTATCGTCGTCGTAGCGGAAGTACACATACACATTGTTTTCCGGCACAAAGTGGCGAAGCGCTCCGTTATGGATCACCGTTGCATCATTCCTCCAGTGGGTAAGATCACGAACGTATTGAAACATTTCCTGAACCGGGAGTCCGCGCTCGTTTCCTAACTGTACACGCCCTTCCTCTGTGAAGGCATTGATTTCATCACCTGGCCATCCGCCGGGAAACGGAATGCGTTTGGCAGCATCGTGGTGCTCACCGCCCATATCCATCATTATTTCAGTACCGTAATAAATTTGCGGTATCCCTCTTGTGGTTAGAATAAGCGCTATACCAAGCTTAAACTTTTCGGGATCGCCGCCAACAATATCCATAAAACGGGTGAGGTCGTGGTTATCTACAAAAATCACGTTCAGCATGGGATCGGTATACAGAAAATCCTGACCCAGGGTGTAATAAATCCGGGCCATTCCGCTGTCCCAGCCGCCGCCTTCGTTCAGACCGCGCGAAATTGCGCTAAAAAGCGGGAAGTCCGTAACGCTTGGCAAGTACGAGTTGTAGCCGGACTGTGTAGGGAAATCGTACTGCCACCAGGCCGTTGTGGGCACATCGGGCATCCAGACTTCACCCACAATATTAAAAGTCGGGTATTCTTCGAGCACGCGGCGGGTCCACTCTGCCATGTAGTCGGGATACGGATAGGCGTGTGTATCCATCCGAATACCGTCTATACCGCTTTCCTCAATCCACCACAGGGTGTTTTGGATGAGGTAGTCGGCCAGCAATGGATTCCGCTGATTCAGATCCGGCATTTCATCAACAAACCAGGCCCGCACGGTTTTGTTGTAATCATATTCTGATGCATACGGATCCATAATCGTATTGGTACGGTATGTAGTGTTTCCGTACTCGCTTTGATCGTGTACCCAGTCGTGCGACGGCAAGTCTTTAATGAACCAGTGATGCGTTCCCACATGATTGTGGATTTTATCCATAATAACCTTCATGCCCATACTTTGCGACTCGCTTACCATGCGGTTGAAGTCTTCGTTGGTGCCAAAGCGGCGATCTACCCGATACATATCCGTAGCGGCGTATCCGTGGTAAAAGCCGGCGCGAATTTCGTAATTGGCGGGCATATCGTTTTCGAGTATAGGGTTAAGCCAGATGGCGGTCATGCCCAAATCTCTGATATAGCCGAGATTATCAATAATCCCCTGTATATCGCCGCCTTTTCGGGCAAACGGCTCATCCATATCCACGCCCTCGAGCATACCCTCGATTTCGCTGATAGAAGGGTCTGCATTTGCGAAGCGGTCTGGCATGAGCAGATAAATCACGTCACTGCTGTCGAATCCCTGATGGCGGCCTTCAGAACCTCCCATTTCACGCAGTTCGTAATCGTAGGTAAACGACTGGTTTCCGCGCTCAAAATTAAGGGTGATGGTACCTGGCTGTGCATTTTCTGTAATGTCCAGATATACAAACAGGTAGTTCGGGTTTTCTGTTGTAACCATTCGGTTGAGGTCAACACCCGGGTAATCAATACTAACTCTTGCTTTGCCCAGATCGGGCCCGTAAACCAAAAGCTGAAGCTCTGTTTCTATGAATCCGGTCCACCAGTTTGGCGGCTCCACACGATCAATATAGTCGTGACTGGTCTGTGCAACGGTTCCGCAGGAAAATAAAAACAGCAGGGCTGCAGCGGTAATAATTCTTCTAATCATCATAATACTATTGGGTTAATTCAGTGCGGGGTTTTCTCCACAGGGAATATCGTCTCATATCTCTTATATAATGCAAAATGAGTTCAAATATAATGGATTTTAAAGATACTCGTTGAACTTTTGAAGCACTACGCAAAGCAGTATCTTAAACCCATTGTTAAAGCTGAATTTTCCAACACCATGCATATTTTTTTAAAACACCTGCGCATTATACTGGTAACCGCTCTGCTGTTCACCCTTGCCCCCGCTGCAGACTCACTGCCGGCTGCTAAACTTAGCCTTGAGGCTTCAGATGATGACTTCAGAATTGCCCGTATACAGTACAGAGGCGGTGGCGACTGGTATAACGATCCATCAGCGCTTACCAACCTTATTCGCTACACACGCCAGCAGGTCCCGATTTCTCTGAGCGAGCGTTATGATGATGTGCCCATTGGCAGCCGCGACCTCCATCGCTATGCGTTTGCCTTCATGACGGGCCATGGCGACCTTACAGTAAATCAGTCAGAAGCCAACAATATCCGTGAGTATGTTGACAATGGCGGGTTTCTGTACATAGACGACGATTATGGGTTCGACCCATATGTGAGAGAGTTTTTATCTCTTGCTTTCCCGGATGATGATCTCGTTGAACTGCCGTTCGATCATCCTATTTACTCTCAGGTTTTCAGTTTCCCCGAAGGTCTCCCGAAAATTCACGAGCACGACGGGAAACCATCTCAGGGATTTGGTATTTTCCGCAACGGGCGCCTGGCTGTCTACTACACCTACGAAACAAATCTGGCGGACGGCTGGGCCTACGATGTACACAACCCGCCTGAGGATATCCGGATCAGATCGCTCAGAATGGGTGTAAACCTGCTTGTATACGCGTTTACCAGCGAGCGATAGCAGTTAAAACTGAAGCATCAACTTTTACGCTACTTTATTCAAACTCATAAAAAATACCGTTAAATTGTGCAGTTATGATTATACCAATTGCTTCCGACCATGCCGGCTATCCGGCCAAAGAATTAGCTAAAAAAGCGCTCGAAAAACTCGGCCATATGCCTGTCGACTACGGCACGCACGACGAGGACTCCGTAGACTATCCCGACTTCGCAAAGCTTGTCGCAGCCGCAGTAACCGACGGCGAGTACGAACGCGGCATCCTTGTCTGCGGTTCGGGTCAGGGAATGTGTATGACGGCCAACAAATTTCCCGGAGTTCGTGCTGCACTGGCCTGGACACCTGAAATTGCTCAACTTTCCGCACAGCATAACAAAGCAAACGTGCTTTGCCTGCCTGGTCGCTTCCTGAGCGAAGACGATATCGAAGCCATTATAGACGCTTGGGTATCTTCGGAGTTCGAAGGCGGAAGGCACCAGAAACGCATCGACAAAATCAACGCTTCATCTAACGATTAATCTACTGCCATGCTTAACAAACGTCTGAGTGAACAGGACCCTGAAGTATTCAGTCTGGTTGAAAAGGAAACCGACCGACAGAATCAGAATGCCGAAATGATTGCATCCGAAAACTTCGCATCAAAAGCGGTAATGGAAGCAATGGGTTCTGCATTAACCAACAAATATGCTGAAGGATTACCCGGAAAACGGTATTACGGAGGCTGCAAGTTCGTAGACGTTGTCGAAGATCTTGCCCGCGACCGTGCCAAAACGCTTTTTGGTGCAGACTGGGTAAACGTACAGCCGCACTCAGGCGCTCAGGCAAACGCAGCCGTTTACCTTACCTTTATGAAGCCGGGTGATAAACTCCTTGGCTTCGACCTGTCTCATGGTGGTCATCTCACCCACGGATCTCCGGTGAACTTCAGCGGTATTATGTATGATGCGCATTTTTACGGAGTAGAAAAGGAAACCGGCCGTCTCGACATGAACAAGATTCGTGAAAAGGCCAAAGAAGTGAAGCCCCGCATGCTGTCGATTGGCGCTTCTGCCTACACCCGCGATTTCGACTATGAAGCATTCCGCGACATTGCCGATGAAGTTGGCGCTTTCCTTTGGATGGATATGGCCCACACCGCCGGACTGATAGCAGCAAAACTGCTCAACGATCCGCTGCCATGGGCACATGTTACTACTACGACAACACACAAGACGCTTCGTGGTCCGCGCGGTGGTATGATTCTGGTAGGTCGCGACACTGAAAACACCATTGGTAAAATAGCGCCTAAATCCGGCCGGGTTAAAAACTGGGGCGAAGTTCTCGACGGGGCCGTTTTTCCTGGCACCCAGGGTGGCCCGCTTATGCACGTAATTGCGGCCAAAGCAGTCGCTTTCGGCGAGGCATTACAGCCGGATTTTAAAGTATACCAGCAGCAGGTTCTCAAAAACGCAAAGGCAATGGCAGGCGCGCTCACCGAAATGGGATACAACCTTGTTAGCGGCGGAACGGACAATCACCTGCTTCTCATCGATCTTCGCAACAAAAACATAACGGGTACAACGGCTGAGAATATTCTTGGTGCTGCAGAAATTACCGTAAATAAAAACATGGTGCCTTTCGACACCGAAAGCCCGTTTGTTACTTCCGGTATTCGGGTTGGGGCTCCTGCCATGACCACAAGAGGTATGAAGGAACCCGAATTCGAATATCTTGCCAAGCTTATGGATCAGGTATTAAGCAACCCAACCGATGAACAAATGCATCATAAAACAGCACAAGAAGTTAAAGCGCTCTGTGAACGCTTCCCGCTATATGATGCTGTAGCAATCTGAGGCAATACACTCAATTCAATAAACCTGCCGGGCTTTAAAATACCGGCAGGTTTATTTTTTTATTAGCTGTACATTTTCAATCCTTACCAAATACCCCTAACCGGTTAGCAAGCGCGTGGCCAGCACAACACAAAGGCAAATTATGGACCGGGACCTTCCAACTCCCGAACCTCCAAAACTGGATACCGACAACATGTCGTTCCTCGACCATCTGGAAGAGCTTCGGTGGCGTATTATAAAAGGGCTCGGCGGTGTGGTTCTGGGGATGATTGTTGCCTTTATTTACTCCGACTTCCTGATCGACACCGTTCTGCTGGGTCCCGTTTATGCTGATTTTTTCGTTTATAAATTTATAGGGCTCGATGCAGTTGATGTATCTCTTCAGAACAGAAGACTTCCCGGTCAGTTTTTTACATACTGGGGCACACTTATAGTAATTGGGTTCATCATCGGATCCCCACTGTTCATCTACCAGCTGTGGAAATTTATTGAACCTGCTCTCGAAAGCCCGGGTCGTAAAAAAACGCGCTGGACAGCTTTTGTAATCGTATTTTTATTCCTTCTTGGCGTGAGCTTCGGATATCTCGTGCTTGTTCCCTTTGCAGTCCAGTTTTTTGCACAATTCCAGCTGTCGGACTCGGTGCGAAACGATATCGATATAACCGCTTATTTCTCTGCCGTTACCATGTGGGTAATAGCCTGTGGGATCATATTCCAGCTGCCAATGATAAGCTACACCTTATCGAAATTCGGTATTCTCACGCCCGAGTTTATGATCAAATACCGTAAGCTTGCCATTGTGATGTGCTTTGTACTTGCCGCATTCATCACACCTCCGGATCCAGTTTCCCAGTTTCTGATTGGTATCCCCCTCATTTTACTCTATCAACTTGGGATATACATAAGCAGAGTTGTAAACAGAAACCGCGACCGTGAAATCTGGGGCAAAGAAGGCAAACCCGATCCGGCTTAATAAAACCGAATTCAGTCACCTTCAGAACGCTGATGAAATCCGACCATTATGGCTAACCGACTTCAAAACGCGACATCACCATACCTCCTCCAACATGCCGACAACCCGGTAGACTGGTATCCGTGGGGCGAAGAAGCGCTGGCGAAAGCGAAAAAAGAAGACAAAATGATTTTTCTCTCCATTGGCTACTCCAGCTGCCACTGGTGCCACGTAATGGAGCACGAATCGTTTGAAGACGAGGAGATAGCTCGTATTCTGAACAGTAATTTTGTACCAATTAAAGTAGATCGCGAAGAACGGCCCGACATCGATGCACTTTATATGGAAGCCGTACAGATGATTAGCGGGCATGGAGGCTGGCCGCTTAACGTTTGGCTCACGCCGGGCCGGGTTCCAGTGTTTGGCGGAACCTACTTTCCACCAGAGCAAATGCATGGGCGCCCATCATTCCGGCAGATACTGCTCCGGATGATAGAAATCTATTCCACCGAACGCGACATGATTGAGCAGCGAGCCGATCAGATTCGGCAGGCCGTTTCCCGCGACCTTCTTAAACAGGTGGAGCGCTCCAGCCTTTCCGATGGCCAGCTGCATGAAGCCGCCCGTCTGTATCGCGATAATTATGACCCAACCGATGGTGGTTTTTCTGCAGCTCCCAAATTTCCGATGGCGATGGGTATTAGCTTCATGCTCAAGTATGGCTACATATATAAAAAGTCGAAATATCATAAAATGGCAGCGCATTCGCTCGAGTCTATGATCAGGGGCGGCATTTACGATCACCTTGGCGGAGGTTTCCACCGCTACAGCGTGGATGCACGCTGGCATGTGCCCCACTTCGAAAAAATGCTTTACGACAACGCACTGCTACTCGGATCTTTGGCCGATGCCTGGTGCGTAAAACCACTCTCCCTTTACAGGCATACCGCCGATGAAACCCTTGCTTTTCTTCAACGCGAAATGATGCACCCCGATGGTGGATTTTACTCTGCCCTGGATGCCGACACGGAGGGTGAGGAAGGTTATTTTTATATCTGGACTGAAGAGGAAATCCGTGAAGAGCTGGCAGGTTTTCCCGAAAAGGAGATCCGGCTTTTCTGTGATGTTTATAACGTGAGCAAACACGGAAACTGGGAAGGAAGCAACATACTTCACATTACCGGAACAATTGAGCAGTTTGCCGGACACGGAGATTTCACCACTGCTGAAGCACAAGCAGTGCTCTACCGCGCAAGAGAAGTGCTTCTCAAGGCAAGAGAATCCAGAACGCGACCTGGCCTGGATGATAAAATAATAACCTCCTGGAATGCGGTTCTTCTTAAAAGCCTGTGCAGAGCCGCGCGTTCGTTCGATGATAAAACATTCCGGAACGCTGCGCTGCAGCTCGCAGAGTTTCTCTCAGAAAATGCGTTTCAGGATGGAAAGTTGATGCGGATTTTCAAAGACGGCAATATCTCACAAGCTGGTTTCCTCGATGATGTGGCCCTGCTTGCCGAAGCTTACACCCATGTATTCGAGATAACAGCCGATCCGCGGTGGCTCGAAAAGGCCACAGAACTATGCGGCATGCTGATTGATGATTTTTATGACAAAGACGTTCATGGCTTCTTTTTCACCTCCGGCTCGCATGAACAGCTCCTAAGCCGTAACCGGGATCTGTTCGACAACGCTACCCCATCCGGCAACTCAGCAGCTATTGCTGCGTTATTCCGATGCGGACTACTTTCCGGAGAGCAACGATTCAGTGAAGTAGCTCTCGAGGCGGCAGATGCCATAATGCAAACTGCTTCAAAACACGCTACATCATTTGGATATCTGCTCGACACCGCGCTTCAGCTTCATGAGCACAAAGCTGAAATTGTTATCAGCGGACCATCGCCAGGTGTTTTTAAGAATGTGTTTACCGGAGCAGACCTGTTTAACCGCATTCTGATAAGTTCTCCTGACGCTTCAAAAATTATATTTCCACCATACAAGGGTAAAATACCGGTAAAAGGAACAACAGCCTGTTATGTGTGTGAAGGCTTCAGCTGTCAGGCTCCTGTAACCGATCCGGAATATCTTTGAGCCACGGCATCTTAAAACTCATCCATGTACGTTAAACATGCTAATCTGACAAACAGCGGTTACACAGTTCAATAAAATTCGCTATTTTTGAATGCTATACTAAACTGATACAAAACACTCTTCATGACTTCCATTTTAGCTAAAACCTTTTCGAGTTTCATTCTCTTAATCGCCGGCCTGCTTCTTTTCAGCGCATGTGACGATAACACCTTTCCGGGACCAGATTTCAGCGCCGTTCCCGATCCCGTAAGCATTGCCGGCATAACGCCCGATACGCTTAGCAACAACACTTTGATTTACGTTGTAAGAGAAGGAAACAGCACCCTCAGCGGTCTCAACCCCCGCGATCTCGCCCTTATGCGTTTTTCGATTTGGCGTGATGCCGGTCGTGGAAACGTTCGCGACAGTTCATACGAAGGTCAGTTTCTGGAGCCTGCATTTGTAGATATACTTTCGCTCCAGATTGGAAATAATATAAATATCTTCACAGGACCATATTTCAGGTTTATAACCGCCGGCATGGTACCAGGGACCACTGAGAACAATTACGAAGATGGAGAATTCCGCGTAGCTCTTGTACCGCCGTCCGTTACCGGGTTATCTGATACATTACGCTACGACCTCGAGCTTTTCCAGATTCTGGACTAATTCCGACAGTCAACTTTATCGGACAGATATTTCAGGAAGGCCGTTTTCTCAGGAGACCGGCCTTCTTTCTATTTTAGGATGGATACCACACAAAATTTCATAAGGGATGGTATCCAGCAGTTCCGCCCATTCGTCGGCCATCATGGCATTTTCGCCCAGAATCACTACTTCCTCACCGGTTTCGACCGGCTCATTACTGTAGAGCATGGTGTAATCCATGGTAATATTCCCCACCTGTTTTAGCCTTTTACCGGCAACCGACATCTCAATCTTGTTGCTTAATCCACGCCGGATGCCGTCTGCATAACCCACAGGAACCACAACCAGCCAGCCGTCTTGTGGAGCCGACCAGTTTGCTTCATAGCTCACCGTCTCTCCCTTCTTTAGTGGTTTACATACTGAAACGCAGGACTTCCAGCTCAACACAGGCTTTAGACCGGGTATAGATTCTACAGCAGATGGCGAAAATCCATAGACCGCAATCCCAAACCTTACCATGGAAAAAGCCGCCTCCGGATAGTACAGCAGCCCTCCCGAGTTTGAAGCATGAATCACCTTTCCTTGTTTCCAGCTGCCCATGTCTTCCAGCAGCTTATTAAACAATTGCAGCTGCACATTAACTTTATCTGAGCCGGGAGCATCAGCAGTGGCAAAGTGGGTCATAACGCCAGACGGTTTGAGTTCGCTCTTATTAAGCTTTTGCAAGAGTTCGGGCCATTCGTTCGGCGAGAACCCAAGACGCCCCATTCCCGTATCGAACTCTATGTGAAACGACATAGAAGAACTCATAAGCTCCAGTTCATAAAAAGACCCGACAGTAGCAACCAGATTGTACGTTTTATAATCTGAAATATTCCCGGCTCTTGGCGGAGCAAAGACCAGAATTGGCAGAATAACGCCCGAATTCCGGATATTTATAGCTTCCTCAACTGATGCTACTCCCAGCGCTGTTACAGAACCCGATAAGGCGTGTGCCACCAATGCAGCCCCGTGCCCATAGGCGTTTGCCTTAACAACGGCCATGGTTTTTATTCCATCCGGGACACGCTCTTTCAGCAGGGCAGCATTATGCTTTAGAACAGTCAGGTTTATTTCAACATATGACGTGATGTTGCTTTTAGCGGTAATCTGTGTTGTTCGTCTTTTCATCCGTATGGGATCACATCTAATAATTAAAAGTTAGTACCACTGATGATGCCAGACTGAGCTACTGAAATATCCGCACCTTATTTAGTTCAAATCCGGCCATGTTCCGATTATACCATCGTTCTGCTCCATCCAGAAGCGTAATTCGCGGGCATCACACATCCCTACAAAAGTATTTTCCTTATAAACAGGTATCCATTCAGCATTAAAAGATACGGATTTGTCCCAGGTATCTGGTTCATCAAGATTGATAAAATCACCTTTTTGAGCCGGCCGGATAGTTGCCGGATCTATAAAAAATTCCTCACTTATAATATGCCGGCCGTGGATAACCTGCAGGTCGTCTTCACCGTTTTCAAGTATTGGGAAAATACATCTTCGGATTACCTTTTTGCGCTTTTCAGCTATAGACTGCACCATTTTCCTGGTGTCGGAAGAGTGAGGAATTACGTGTATCAGGTCTTCAGGATTTGGAGCATAATTCAGCTCATACCGACCCGAATAATAGGTGTACATCATATAAAGCGCCAGAATGCCGCCAATCATAGCGTAATCCGATTCAATGTACAGGTAGTCCACAACCGCGACAATTAGCAACAGACCCACAAACAAACTGCCAATTTGTTTAGTGATGGCACTTGCGCGTATATAGTTACCGTGCACCGCCCAGATAAATGCCCTCATCAGGCGGCCGCCATCCAGCGGAAAAATCGGAAGCAGGTTAAAAGCGCCTATCATAAGGTTGATGAGCGCCAGAAACCTGAAAAAATAATACGGCAGATGAACCGGCGTGAGAAAATGAGTATACATTATCCACGACAGCCAGGCCAGCAGCAATGAAGCCACAGGTCCCGCGATTGCAATCCAGAATTCCTGTCGGGCCGAGTGCGGTCTGTGCTGAAGCTCGGCCATACCACCGAACAAGTACAAATGAATGCGCTCTATGGGGATATTTAATCTCCTTGCCATCAGGCTGTGACCGATTTCATGTACTATTATGGAAACGGTGATAAATAAAGCTGTAAACCCGCCCAAAAGCCAGTATTCCAATCGCGAATCGAGAAACATCACTTCCGGATAATATCTCTCGCTTAGAGCCCATGCCATCAGAATCAGCACTACCGGAAGCAGCGGATCCATAGAGAGCCGCCATTTTTCGATTATAACAAAACGGTTTTTAAAGCCAATCATAAGTGATAAACGGCTAACCATTTGGTAATATGTGATAACTCTGAATTCAAATCAGAACCACTTCTTTTTCTTCATTGCCTTTAGTACCACATGTGCAGCGTTGTGCCCGGCCGCTGCAAATACTCCACCTCCCGGATGGCAGGACGCGCTCGAAAGATACAGATGCTCAATAGGTGTTTCATACTTACTTAACTCAGGCGTAGGCCGAAACATGAACATCTGGTCGAAGCTCATTTCTACATGCATCACATTACCTTTCAGCAGACCGTGCTTACGCTCAATATCCAGCGGCGTTTGTATGTACCAGTCGATCAGTTTTCCTTTCATATTAGGAGCGTAATCTACAAGCACATCATAAATTTTCTGTGCTTCCTGCTCGCGTATATCGTCCCACTGAAGTCCGTTTTGCATTTCATACGGATGCCACTGTGCCCACAGGAACACCGTATGAGCGCCTTCCGGGCAAAGCGTCGGATCTATTTTTGAGAACGTCATGGCAACAACGGCAGGCTTTTCTGGCGGCAATCCTTTTTGGTAATCACCAATGGCGCTTTTCATATAGGCCATGTTCGGGCATAACATCTGAAGCCCGTTATGTATATACGGATCATCGGGTGCGCTGGTGTACCTGGGAAGCTCCTTAACGGCACAGCGAATTACCATACCAAACCCGTTTCCCACATTAATGTTTGTTACGTCGCGCAGGGTTTCCTGTGGCAGGTTTTCCGGACCGACCATTTTAAGCATTGTAGTCTGCACGTGAGCGTTGGAGATTATCATACGCCCCTGAATTTCTTCACCATCCTGCAGGCGAACGCCATGAGCACGTTTACCGGAAATGAGTATTTTATCGACAGGGCTGTCGGCACGAACTTCACCGCCATGGTCTTTTAGCATGGCAGCCATAGCCTGGGTAAGCATACCGCTTCCGCCTTTGGGGCGTTTGCCACCGCTTTCGTGCAGCATTGCCTGCCAGCCTACAAATGGTCCTGTAGCCGACTGGTCCGGCGGCGGTCCCGACTGCGCAGCCATCCAGATAAGCGCAGTCTTTACGTGTGAATTTGAGAAATAGCGATTCACAACCTGTTCGTAACTGGCAAAAATTTGCTGCAGTCCGGAAACCTGATCCCCTTTTGCGAACATGCTTCCGTCTCGCATCTGTCCCTTCGCCATTTCGGTTACAATGTTTTTTGTGGTAGGAGGAACCAAAAACGTTTTAAGCACACCCTTATTGATGCGCTTCCAGAATTCAATAAACTCACGATACGATCGCGCATCGCTCTCTGAAACCTGTGCAATCGACTCAACAGTTTTATCAACGCTGCGATGGAAGTGGATCACTTTTTCTTCGCCAGGAACCGGGAATGACATGAACGGATCCATCTCGATGTACTCAAGCCCGTACTTTTCCAGATTCAAATCCTTAATTACGGGCGTTTGGTGAATCATAAAGTGAGCTGAGGACCCAACGTCGATTCGGAAGCCCTCCGGATATTCCTCTGACTTAAACATAGTTTCGGTGCAGACCGCACCACCAATCGTATCGCGCCGCTCGAGTACCAGTACCTTATGACCGGCTTTGGCAAGGTAGCAGGCAGAAGTAAGGCCGTTGTGGCCGGAACCAATTACAATAACGTCGTAGGTTTTGGACATGAAATGAGAATTCAAAAAAGATTAATATCGGTAAGTTCTGATAATGAACAGCGCTTGAGTCGTTTGCGTTTAGAACTCAAAGATAATAAACATCCGGACACCAGACGCCGGGAAATGTTCAAAAACATGCTCTTCAGGCGTAACTTTTGCCTGCTTTTCGAGTATGCTCGAAGGTGATTAAATCGCTACCTTTGTCAGGTAATTTAACCGGTAAATAAATAACGTAATCCATGATTGATTTCATCAAACAAATATTCGCTTCCGCTATAGGTTTTATCCTGGTGGTAGTTCTTTTCTTTTTCTTCATTTTTATTCTTTTCGTTAGCACATCCAGCGATCCTGAGCCGGTGGTGCAGGAAAACAGCGTGCTTTACATCAAAACATCCGGCGTAATTCCGGAGCGGGTAAGTTCGGATCCTTTCGAACAGTTCTTTTCTCCGTCTCACCCGGCGAGCGCTTCGCTTCAAAACTTTGACCGTAACCTGCGCAAAGCTGCTGTAGACGAAAATATTGAAGGTGTTTTAATTGAGGTTGATTTTCTGGGCGCTCCCTGGCCAGTTCTGCAGCACATGCGTCGCTCAATCGAGCAGTTCCGTGAGGATTCCGGCAAGTTTGTGTATGCGACCACCAACGATCTCGGGCTGAATGAACAGGGCTACTACCTGGCTACCGCAGCCGATTCCATCTTTGCTCCGTCGAACACGCTCATGCAGATGGACGGTTTCGTGGTTGAAGGTACATTCTTCAAATCACTTCTCGACAAAATCGGTGTGGAAGCTACAGTAATCCACAGAGGCGCCTACAAATCGGCCGGTGATTCTTTTCAGCGCACCAATTTTTCCGAGGCCGACCGCGAGCAGCTTACCGCTATTTTCAGCGATATTGTAGACGAATTTGAGTCCGCAATTGCAAACCGCACCGGCATGAGCCGCGATGAAGTCGCTGAGATGCTTAACCAGCCTCCACGTCTGGATATCGAACACTACGCAGAGCGCGGACTAATCGACGCCATCGTTTCCAATACCGAACTCCATGAGCGGATCAAAAGCAGAATCGGAATCGATGCAGACGAAGACCTTAAACTTGTTCCGAACCGTCGCTATGCCAGAGTAAGCGACCGTAACGCCGGCCTGCCTCGCGAACCACGTGAATCTATTGCCGTTATTTACGCCAGCGGACCAATTATGCCAATGGTTGATCAGGGTGGACTTCCCTTTGGTGGCGAGACAACCATCAACATAAACAACTTTAAAAGCTCTCTCGACCGCGCACTCGACGACCGCAACGTTAAAGCTATCGTGGTTCGAATCGACAGCCCCGGCGGTTCTGGCTCTACATCAGATGCCATCTGGAAACTGCTTCGTGATGCAGCCGAACAGAAGCCTGTAATCACCTCTATGGGCGCCGTTGCAGCATCAGGCGGGTACTACATAGCCATGGCCGGTGATGCCGTTGTGGCCGACCGTACCACCATCACAGGATCGATTGGAGTTATTGGAATCAGCATGAACGCCAGAGAACTGCTTTCCGACAAAGTAGGTCTGGATTTTGATGAAATCCGCTTTCATGAAAACGCAAACTGGCTAAGCCCCAACCAACCGCTTACCGATGATCAGCGGGCGGCTTTTGAGCACTTTATCGATAATTTTTATGATGTATTCGTAAACCGCGTAGCCGAAAGCCGCGGCATGAGCTACGATGAAGTCCATGCCGTTGCTCAGGGTCGCGTATGGAGCGGTGAAGACGCGCTCGAAGCCGGCCTGACCGATTACGTTGGCGGCATCGATTTGGCCATTCAGCTGGCAGCCGAACGCGCCGAGCTGGAAGCATGGAGCATTCGCGAGTTCCCCCGCGAGAAAAGCTTTATTGAGCGCATAGCCGGAATGCCCGATGTTTTCGTACAGCGCTTTGTTTCTAACAACGTGCCCCAATACGACGAGATGCAGATGATTCGCCACATTGCTTCACAAAGTAACCGACCATACGCATGGACAATGATGCCGTATATGATTGAGGTAAAATAAAAACCGCCCCGAAACGCATCACCCTTTTAAAAAAAGAAAGCCCGCACCTCAGTGAGATGCGGGCTTTTTCTTTACTGCAAAACTACAAACTACTGATTCATAGAAATCAGGAATTCCTGGTTGTTACGGGTTCCGCGGATTTTATCCAGCATAAACTCGATCGACTCAACCGGCGACATATTCGATAAGAAACGACGCAATAATACCACTTTTTCGCGCTCGTCTTCACGAACAAAAAGCTCTTCTTTACGCGTACCGCTCTTAAATACATCAATGGCCGGGAAAACGCGCTGCTCAGAAATACGACGGTCGAGCACAATTTCCATGTTACCCGTACCCTTGAATTCTTCAAAAATTACGTCGTCCATTCTGGAACCGGTATTTACCAATGCCGTGGCCAGTATCGTAAGACTACCGCCATTTTCTACATTCCGGGCCAGACTGAAAAGCTTGCGGGGCTTCTTGAGAGCTTCTGAATCCACACCACCACTCATAGTACGGCCGGAGTTGGTTGCGATATTATAAGCGCGCGCAAGTCGGGTAAGTGAATCCATAAGAATAACCACATCATGGCCGTCTTCGACCAGTCGCTTCGCTTTTTCAAACACCAGTTCGGCAAGCGCGATATGGTTTTCAGGCTTCATGTCGAACGTAGATGCCAGCACTTCAGCATTGGCTACGTTGCGCTCCATTTCGGTAACTTCCTCAGGGCGTTCATCCACAAGGAGGATGATAATCTTAGATTCCGGATTATTCGCCGCAATTGCGTTAGCTGCCGTTCTTAAAATGGAAGTCTTTCCTGTTTTCGGTTGTGCCACAATCAAACCACGCTGACCTTTGCCTACGGGGGCAAATAAATCGATAAGACGCGTGGTGTATTCAAAGGGTGAAGTCTCCAGCTTCAGGCGCTCGTTCGGGTAAACTGGCATGAGGTCCTCAAAATCGGGACGCGCATCCACATTATTTGGAATTTTTCCGTTAATGCCATCAACACGAAGAAGTGCAAAATAACGCTCGCCTACTTTCGGCGGACGGATAATACCTACAACGGTATCGCCCTGCTTTAGCGCGAAACGCTTAATCTGTGATGGTGAAACATAAATATCATCGGGACTCGACTGAAAATTGTAATTCACCGAACGGAGAAAACCGTAGCCATCAGGCAGAATTTCGAGGGTTCCTTCGTTTAGCAGATACCCGCCCAGCTGTGGGGTAATTTCTTTTATTCGTTCTTCCAGCGTCTCTGCGGAAGACTGCGGGAACGCATCGTATTCGTTGCTGCCATTTTTGGCAGAGCCGGACGCAGATGCAGGCGCAGACTGAGTTTGAGACTGAGACTGTTCCTCAACAGCACTGCCGCTCTGCTTATTCTTATGCTGCTGCTGTTGCTGCCGCTTATCTTCCCGTTTCGGGTGCTGCTGTTTGTCGGGCGCCTTTCGGGAACCCTGCTGTGCATCAGCTGGCTTCTGAGAATCCTTCGCTGCAGGCTTTTGTTTCGGAAAATTCGGCTTATCAGGCTTCTGCGCAGGCGCTTTTTGTACAGCTTCGGGCTTTTGGTCCTCAGCCTTAAGCTTGGGCTTTGTTTTGGGCTCCGGACGCGAGTCTCTGCTTTTTAATCGGGAGCGTGCTTCCATCATCTCACGCTCGAGCTTCTCCTCTTCTTCTTTACTGAGCGTACGGAACTGATCCGGCACCAGACTGGAAGATTTTTCTGCAGGAGCAGAAGGTGATGGCTTCCGTGTCTTTTTTTCGCTTTTCTTCTTCGCATCACCCTGAGGTGTTTTGCCACCAAGACGACTTTCCTTCACATGAGGCTTCGATGCATCTGAGTCTGACGCAGCCTTGTTTTCGTTATGATCATCCTCATAAACGCCGTTCAGGGGCGAAGATGTGCTGAATAAATCGACTGAAGGCTTACTCTTCCTTGCCGACGGCTTTCTGCCTTCCTTTGGCATATTCGCAGCGGAGGGGTCTGTTTGAGTTTGAGTCTGCGCTGAGGCTACTTGTCTAATTCTGTTAACAAGCACTTGTTTACTGATACCTGTAACAGATTTGAGCCCAAGTTTTTTAGCCAGCTCCTGAAGGTCTTTTACCTTCTGCGTTTCCAGATTTTGTAAATCTGATTCGTTAATCTCAACCATATGGTTGTTCTGTAAATTTAGTGTTCGAAAAACCGTTGCATTGCGCACGATTTAACAGTGAATGAAATATCTGTTCCGGCCTGATGTTGCCGGACAATTTTAGAAAAAAATAAAGACCCGTTGTTCGGGATTTAAAAAGCTGCATACGGGTTTGCAAAAAGAACAGGATGCCTGCAAAAATCGGGTAATGTTACGACCATTAATTAGATTCTCTTACCTGTAATGCCGTTATTCGGCCGCAGGCTTCGCGAGCATAGGAGTTACGGAATTGAGACAGCAATTTGCCTTCGTATTAAAAAAGGGGGAGAGGTTAAGCTGAATTATGAAGAAGATTCACAACACGACTGTAAAAATACAACGAACCGGAAAATAAAATGAACGGGGTTTCTGAAGAAATTCTGGTATGGAAAGCACTCCAACCCTCAATGTTCAACCGCTTCGTTTCCGGTATGAGCGCGCTAACCTCTTGATAAAGCGCTGCCCGGTTTAGATTACTTTCAAAATAGTATAATTCATCAAATGTTGAAAGCATAGAAAGTAAATCTTGTCTCAATTTATCACGCATTAGTGAGAACACCAATATTTTTTTTCTTCCGCCCGCCAGCTTGTTACAAAGTTCAAGCGCATGGCCAAAAGCCTCTGGATTATGTGCACCATCAAAATACCATTCGTTCTCTGAGCTGATCTTTTCAAACCGGGCTTTATAGGCTCCATTCGCCGATATGTTCATCAAGCCTTTGCAAAAAGACTCTTCCCCTACAGCAAATATCCGGTTTAATTGTTTTACCACACAGCGCGCCATAGCCACGTTCAGCCGCTGTACAGGCTGGTGAAAGCCGGTTACATACGTTTGTGGTTTCCCGTTTTCGTACAGGGTGATGCGTCCCGAATCCCAATCCGGCCTCAAATCTGATGAGCGAATGAGCGGCGCTTTTTTTGTTTCGGCAACATTTATTACAACGTTAAGCGCTTCATCTGAAAGATGCCCAACTACCACAGGTACTTCATATTTTATGATGCCCGCTTTTTCAGCGGCAATCTCCCCGATAGTTTCACCCAGCACATCAGTATGATCTAATCCGATACTGCTGATAACGCTTAACAATGGCCTGATGATATTAGTAGCGTCCAGTCTGCCACCAAGACCGGTTTCCACTATTGCTAAATCCACGTTCATTTCGGCAAAAAACCAGTACGCTATAGCCGTGCTTATTTCAAAAAACGTAGGCTGCAGACTAACAACCGCATCACCATGAAGCTTAAAAAACCCAAGCAGTTCATCATCCCGGATTTCATCACCATTTACCACAAATCTTTCGCTGAAGCGATGCAGATGCGGCGACGTATACAAACCCGTTTTATAGCCAGCTTGTTTGTAAACCGCGTGCAGCAGATTACAGACCGAGCCTTTCCCGTTAGTACCTGCCACATGAATGAATTCAGTTTTTAGCTGCGGATTCCCGATGGCTTCACAGAGCGCAGTTATTCCCTCGAGTCCGAAGCGGGCCGCCGACAGACCCTGTTTCTGGAACATAGGTACTGAATCCAGATACTGATGGACATCGCTTATAGTCGTAAACTTCTGCTTGTTGTATTGCTGCATTATGAATTGTTTCGTGCTGTCTGCCGGGCGTATATTAAGAAGCAGAACCGGATTACGGTTTGCGGGTGATCATCAAATTTTATTATTACATGCTATATAAAAAACTGCTTCGGCCCTGGCTTTTCAGGATGGATGCCGAAACGGCTCATCATACGGTATTTAATCAAGTAAAGAAACTACAGAAGTCCGATGCTTTTTTGAAGCTGGTGCACGATTTCACTGCCGTTAAATCAGCCAGTCTTGAGGTTACCACATCAGGACTCACCTTCCCGAACCCTGTAGGCCTTGCCGCCGGTTTCGACAAAAACGCAGAGCTGATGCCTGTGCTTGCCGCGTCTGGTTTCGGTTTTCTCGAAATTGGCAGCATCACCGCTCGCAAAAGCGAAGGAAACCCAAAACCCCGCATGTTCAGACTGCCCGCCGACCGGGCGCTTATCAACCGAATGGGCCTGAACAACGAAGGCGCAGAGCCTGTTACTCAGCGTCTCAGCGAGCGAAGCATCAGCCTGCCCGTTGGCGTGAATATTGCCAAGACCCCTGGCATTCACAAAGATACAGATTCTTCAATACAGGATTATGTTTTCTCGTTCCGTCTGGCTGTTGAAACCGCAGATTACATCACCCTTAACATATCCTGCCCTAACACCGGCGACGGTAAATCGTTTGAGGATCCGGAGCTTTTTAGAAAATTACTCATGGCCGTACTTCCTCACAGGTTATCTTCTGTACCGGTTTTTGTAAAGTTTTCCGCCGACACAGGCGATAAAGAACTTGATGAGCTCATCCGAATATCAGAAGAGTTAAAGGTTGATGGCTACGTTGCCGTTAACACCTCCAATACCAGAAGCGGACTTAAAACGGCCAACGAACTTCTCACAAAAATCGGCAACGGCGGACTTAGCGGAATCCCGCTGCAAAAGAATGCGGATGAGCGCGTTGTTTTCATAAGAGAACGGGTTGAACCACAAAAAACGGTAATAAGCGTGGGCGGTATTTTTACCGGAGAAGATGCACTCAGGCGACTAAATGCCGGAGCAAATCTTATACAGGTTTATACCGCGCTGGTTTATGAAGGACCTCAGCTGCCCGGAAAAATCAACGATTATCTTCGTAACCGGCTGAATAGAACTTGAGAAGCTTTTAAAGTACGCTTACGGGAATTTCAAGCTCATAAATTACCGGCACACGGTAGCCATCGTGTACCGCGTAATGCAGCTTCATATTGAGCAGCATTTGCTCCTCGAGCAGTTCATAAAGCCCGAATTCGTCTTCGTCGTCCAAAGGCGTTACTCGCTCGACATCACCTTCGGCGGTAACGTGAATGCGAAATGAAAAGCTGGCCTCAAGTACATTAATTTCCTGGAGCCGTTCCAATATACCGGATTGCTCTATGAATGCATCAAGACCGCCAATAACACTGGGCTCGTGGCGGATTTCCTCGCCATCGTACACTATAGCATTGTTAATTTCAGGAAGCTCTGCTGCATGCAACTGCTCCGGTTCGGGCGCTTCCCCTTCTTCTAAAAGCTCTTCTTCATCCTCGGGTTCAGGCTCTGGTTGAGGCTCTTCTGGAATTTCAAGCTCCTGCATCAGACTGCGAACCCGGTTCATATTCCGGTAAGAAGGATGATTTTCCTCGATCAGCGCCAACGCTTCACGAGTATAATCCCAGTGCTCGCCCTGGTATGGAAAGATAAGATGCCATTGCGGCTCGGAAATAGCTGAATCTGCGATGGATTGCCAGAATTCCTGTAACGACTCATCTTCGGCAAGTGCTGCGGAGTCGGCAAGAACCACGCGGGCGGAATCCTGCATGGCAGCAAGTTCATCCCGACGGGTTTCAAAATCTGCTTTAGTGGAGTCGAATATTCTTAACCGCTCACGGAAATTTTCCTGCTCGTTTTCATGTGCGATAAACAGGCGGGCTGCACTCATAAGTGCATTTGCACCATGAGTAGTGAGGGTATCGGTTTTCCCGAACTCAAACATACGATGCGCCCTGTCTAAAGGCTCCATTTCTGTTGTCTCCCGAAGCATTTCGTAATACTCGAGCTGGATTCGCTCTTCATCCGAAATAGGATTCTCTTCGAAATTAATTCCAAGATCGAACCGCTCGGAAAGGCGTCTTGCATAGGGCGTATCGGGGTGGCGATCGGCTATCTGCATGGCCCACTGCTGGGCTTCACGCTCATTGCCATCACGAAAAAATATCTCGGACAGAGAATACATAGCCTGTGGCACCATTTCTGAATCGCTGTAACTTTCGACTATAGTCTGGAAATACGTTTTGGCACTGTCGGGCTGCTCCAAAGCCAGGAAGTACAGGTTGCCTATTTCGTACTTGGTACGGGCCAGTTCGCGATTCATCTGCTCGCGGGCCGCGCGGGTGCGCGGAATTTCGCTTAAATCCAGCTCGTATTCATCAAATTCGATTTCCTCAACAAAAACGATTTCTTCAGCAAAATCTTCCTCCTCCTCTGCACGCACGATAGCCCGGCGCACCGCATCCTGTCTTCTCCAGTTATCAACCAGAGGACGACCGTCCCAAAGGGCCTGAAACTGAAGGCTGGCCTGTGCCATTAGCTGGCGGTTAAGATGGAATAAAAAACCATTTTCAGTAGATTCAATTGCGTCTTCAAGGTCCGATGGATCCACATTCACAATGCGGCTGGATTCTCTGCGTCGTTCTCTTTCCTGAGCGCGCATATCCCGGCGATACTGCTCCTGAATTACAGCTATTGTAGAATCGAACCTGGCCGGCGGCAGGTTTCCCAGCCAGAGCAGACTGTCCATTTTAGCCTGTTCGTTGTTCAATCGGGCAAAATCGCCAAAGTCTCTGGAAACCTGTCGCGAGTCGAATCCTCTTGGAAGCCTTTCGAGATCGGAAGTGTTCCGTGCTGAGGTATCGTAGTGAGCGGCCGCCAGATTAAAATCCCTCAGGTCGAAACGATAGACTTCCGCCAGGCCGTAATGCGTTTTTGCAAGCAGCTCCCGGGCCGGCGCGCGATGGCTAAAGTAGAGTACCTCCCGATACATCTCGATCGCTTCATCACTGCGTCCCATTGCCTGAAGCGTGCGGCCACGGTGGAAGTTTATTTCAGAAATAAACTCAAAGTTATTGTTATCCCGCGCCATAGAAGCAAAGTGCCTTCTGGACTCTTCCAGATCCCCCATATTCCTAAGCATTACGCCCTTCTTAAGCTCCGAGTAGTATATCATCTGGTAATATGGATTAGAGCGGCGTACGCGGTCGTAGGCTTCATAAGCCGCCTGGTATTCTCCAAGATGTTCCAGAATCTGGCCATGCAGGAAATAGCCCCGGGCGCGGAGCTCGCTGTCGCGAACGTCTGGCAGGGCAGCAAACAAAACCTCACCGGCTTCTTCCCACTGCTCGGTCTTCACCAGAAACTGTGCCAGTATAAGCTCGGCCTCGGCCCGTGGGCGCCTGTCCCATTCGAGCTCGGGCGATTCAAACTGATTAAACAGGTAATTGATGCCGTCGTTATAACGCTCCAGTTCGAGCATGGTTCGGGCGCGCCATATAACCGCCTGCTGGCGCAAGTCGTTAGATTCCGTTACCGAGTAAAGCTCGATAAACTTCTGTTCGGCGTTAAAATAACTCTGAAGAAAAAAATAAGATCGGCCTATTAATGCAACGCTGTTATCTACATAGCGCGATTCCGGAAACCGGATGAGCAGATCTGAACCTCTTTCGATGGCGTCTTCAAAATCGTTAACACCTGATCGCACCGGGGAGCGGTGTATACGAATCGGTCGCTCCGGGTTGATGCGGTCTACCTGGCTTTCGAACTGATCATAGCCGCGTTCATAGCTCTGATTGGCATTATAATAAGTATTGAAATACGAATTAAAATCGGTCCATGCGCTTCCGAGTGAGCCGGAACAGCCGGCAATCACAAAAGAAGATAAGACCAGAATCAGTAAGGTAAGCGTCGAATAATTTCGGAACATGCCAGAAGGTACTGTACGAGGGTAACGGAATTTATCTGTTTTGAAAAAGGTACAGAATTATGGACTAGTAACGAAAAACGGGACGTAAACGTACCCGCTTTTCTTTCATTTTCTGTAAGAATGGAGCAGTCTTACCGAAACAGAATTATATGGTACTCACTTTAACCATATTTGTTCGGCCACGCTCAGAAATTGGCATGCCAGTTGCGATAACGATACGCTCGCCCTTGGCAATCAATCCGTGTTTACGCAGGTAATCTTCCATCATTTCCACGCTTTCATCCGTGTTCTTGATTTTTTCCAGCTTTACACTGTGTACTCCCCAAACAAGATTAAGCTGCCGACGGACAAGCTGACTGTCTGTAAAGGCAAATACCGGCACTTCAGGTCTGTATTTAGCGATTCGCTTGGCCGTATTCCCAGAATGGGTGATTACTGCAATTGCTTTTGCATTCACATATTTGGCCAGCTGGGTCGTTGTATAGCTCACCGATTCCACAACCTGTTTGTCGATCCATTCGGGCTGGGAGAAAGGCAGCGTATGGTAAAGTTCGTCGGAATTACCTTCCACGCTTCGGCAAATACGATCCATTACACGAACGGCTTCAAACGGAAACTTACCGGCGGCCGTTTCGCCCGACAGCATAATGGCGTCTGTACCATCTATAATTGCGTTGGCAACATCGGAACTTTCGGCACGGGTGGGGCGTGGATTCACAATCATGGAGTCCAGCATCTGTGTTGCCGTAATTACCGGCTTTCCTGCACGACGACAGCTGTCGATAATTTTTTTCTGAACCATGGGCACGCGCTCGCTCGGTATCTCAATACCAAGATCGCCTCGTGCAACCATAATACCGTCTACTTCCTCAATAATTTCATCAATTACATCCAGAGCTTCAGGCTTTTCAATTTTAGCAATTACGCCGGCATTAGAACCTCCGGCGCGGATTTTCGAAACTAGTTCCTGTACGTCTTCGGCTTTTCTCACAAAAGAAAGCGCCACCAGATCCACTCCGGCCTTAATTCCGAACTCCAGATCTTCATAATCTTTTTCGGTTATGGATGAAATCGAAAGCTTCAGTCCGGGCAGGTTCACGCCCTTTCTGGATTTGAGCAGGCCACCGTTTATAACCCTGGCAGTAATTTCACCATTTTCGACCTTTACAATTTTAAACTCAAGAAGACCGTCATCCAGCAGGATAGAATCGCCTTCTGTTGCATCTTTGGCCAGAAACTCATAATCAATAGGAATGAGTGAGCTTGAGCCTTCAACATCGTCGGGTGTAAGGGTTACATAGCTACCGGTCTCCACAGGCTGAGCGCCGTCTTTCATCTGACCGACCCGGATTTTCGGCCCCTGAAGATCCATCAGAATGGGGATACTGTATTTGAATTTACGTGCGGTAGCGCGAATCATATCGATCACTTTTTGGTGATCTTCATGAGTACCGTGTGAAAAGTTGAGGCGGGCCACGTTCATCCCGCTTTTTACCAGCCCTTCAATTCCTTCAAGTGTGTTTGTACTGGGGCCAATTGTACATACAATTTTTGTTCTGCGTTTGATGTTTCTCATAGACTTAATTCATCCGCCGACCGCTTAAGGGTCTCGGTATCTTAATATTTTTTTATTCATTTTCAGGTTGTGTGAATATACAAAAACTTAAGTGGCTTTGCGGAAGCTATTTACAAGCCCGGGATTCGTTTTTTAGTGGTAATGGGAATTTTTACTGTCTCATTACGTTATTTTTTTGTTATTTGGCACGTATCAGATTCACACCACATCGTCTATTTGTATGCAAAATCATTCCGGCACAAAGGCTTTACTGCTCCTTACCTTTCTGGTTATAGCCGGCTTTTCCATTTCGGCTGTTTCGGGCTGTTCTTCAGGTCGGGAAAACCTTGCAGACCGGGGCACATCACACGCCTACCAGGTTGGTCATCCGGAAGTTTTAGCACGGGTAACCAGTTTTTTTGATGATGAGGGCCACCCCATAGCCGAACTCCACATGGAGTTGCCGCATCAGAATCTGGTGTTTCGCACCCTTGAGAACCGCCGTTTTGCCAATGTGGAAATCACCGGACAGCTAAGGCCAGCAAACGGAGGCCTTGAAGTAGCCGGACGTTTTCGTGAAGAGCTGGAGATTGATATTACCGGCGATCGCAGCAGCTACACTACTTATTACGACAGAAGTACACGGCTCGAACCAGGATCGTATCAGCTTGAGCTGAGCGTTCGCGATATTTCATCGAATAAGCGAACCAATTTACTGCTTGAGGTAAATATACCCGACCCAGAGTCTGCGGTTGCGTCCGTCTCCGATATTAAGGTAATTACACGGGGTGATGGCGAAGAGCAGACCACATCATCCTACCTGGTACCGGCCAGCCGCGACAGCCTGAGCTTTGAGTTCTACGTAACCCGTTCCGGCGAAGATATTCCCGCCGAGGTAAAAATGAGGCTTATACGTTTTCGCTCCGATACAGAGCCGGCCCGGGCTATGGGGCACCTTCCGATATCTGCAGGAAACATCGCCTATCGCGGCATCGATTACAACGAACGGGAGGAAATCAGTACTCAGAACCGCACGCTCGATACCGAAACCGGCCCGGTTCAGATCGACTACAGCGTACCCCGCCCTGAATCCGGCAACTATCGTTTCGAAATTGAGCTCATCAGCGCCGACTCTGCCGGGGTCGAAACAAGCTCCACACGCTTTCGTGACTTCGCCCTCGTGAGCCCCAACTTCCCCAGAGTGCAGTCCACCCGCGAAATGGCCGAGCCGCTTGTGTACCTGATGCGCGAGCGCGAATTTCGAAATATGATACGCATCGAAGATACAGACTCCCTCCGTCTCGATGTAGAACGTTTCTGGCTGCGCGACATGACGGCCTCCACGGCCCGTGATCAGATTCAGCGCTACTACAGCCGGGTGGAGGACGCCAACCGCCTTTTCTCAAACTTCAAGGAAGGCTGGAAAACCGATATGGGGATGGTATACATTCTGCTTGGCCCGCCGCTTTACGTAGAAAGGAATATCGATCACATCATCTGGCACTACAGCTACAATCGAATGGACCCCTCAACGGTAATTGTCTTCGAACGGGCGCGCATCACCAGCTCGGCATGGCCCTTCAGCCACTACATCCTGGCCCGGAACCGATTCTACCAAAGCATCGAACTCGAGCGCATAGGCGACTGGACAAGTGGAAGAACGCCGAGAATTAATTAGAGGCTTTGAGGGCTTTTGGAATAAGTGATGGGTTTAGATATTTCTTCACAGTTTTGAGAAAATTGTGAATGGTGAATTGTGAATGGTGAATTATTTTTGACGCAGATTAGCGTCGACTATCTCAGCAGATTAAAGGGGATTGTTTTTCTTTTAATATTATCCAGAGCCCAGCCCCAACAGGGCGCCAGCATCAGCATGGGACGCAGTTCCATGAAAAGTTACCAACCACAGTTAAACCCGGAATATTCACGAATAGGTATATTTATTTAAATAAGTAATTGATTATAATATAAATACGTCAAAATAGCTAACACCCAAACTTTGAGTGTCGAACATAACGGCGATATTTTCTCGTGAGCTTCGTTGAAGTAAAAAAAGCTTACTCAGCGTACCAAAAATACGCTTCCGTCGCTTTTTCCTCTTCGCCTTGCTCACAACAAAATATCTTTGTGAATAATCCGGGTTAAAGCCCCAAAGGGGGCGAATGCCTGTGAGTTTTATTCTGAATTTCATCATTCTCACGAGTAAAAAATAATGTGATAACTTTGAATTTTAAACTAGGCCACGCCGTTAGAATCGATATCCGAATCTTTAAAATTTATCGGCACCTAATTCACAATTCACCATTCAAAATTCACAATTGTCAGCCACAGCGTCTAAAACTATCCGGGAATTCTTCACCAACCGTGGCTGGAAGCCGTTTCCGTATCAGAAGCGTTTGTGGGCGGAGTATCTGGACGGAAAATCCGGACTGCTGAATGCACCTACGGGAAGTGGAAAAACCTACGCCGTGTGGGTTCCGGTGCTGATGAAGTGGCTTAACGAGCAGGAAGCCATCACCCGGCAACACAAAAAAGAACGTAAGAAAAAGGGTGATGCCCTCCCCGCCCCGAATCCGCCCAAAGGCATGCGCGTGCTGTGGATTACCCCGCTTCGGGCGCTGGCCAAAGACACCGAGCAGGCGCTCACCAGCTTTTGCAGCGAGCTTGAAATCCCCTGGGAGATTGCCCGCCGCACCGGCGATACGAGCAGCTCCGCGAAGCAAAAAATTGACCGCAAGCCACCGCAGTGCCTCATTACCACGCCCGAGAGCCTGCACGTGATGATCTCCAAACAGAACCACCATAAGCTGTTCGCCCAGCTGGATACCATCATCGTGGACGAGTGGCACGAGCTTTTGGCAAGCAAAAGGGGCGTGATGGCCGAGCTGGGTCTGGCCTATTTGCGCAGCATTCGCCCTGACCTGCAGATTTGGGGAATTTCCGCCACTATAGGAAATATGGATCAAGCGCTTGAGGTGCTTGCTGGTCCGAAGGCCGATCCGGAGAAAACGGTCATCATAAAATCGGACATCAAGAAAAAGCTTGTAATCAAAACCGTGCTGCCCGATAAACCGGAGGCTTTTTCCTGGGCCGGACACATAGGCGCGCGGCTGATTCCCAAAATTCTTCCTATCATAGAAAAAAGCCGCTCCACACTGCTGTTTACGAATACCAGGGCGCAGGCGGAAATCTGGTATCAGCAGTTATTAGATGCCGAGCCTATGCTGGCAGGGCAAATCGCGCTTCATCACGGTTCGCTCGACCAAAACGTGCGCACCTGGGTGGAGGACGCCATCCACGACGGACGCCTGAAACTGGTCGTTTCGACCTCAAGTCTGGATCTGGGCGTGGATTTTAGTCCGGTGGAGACGGTCATTCAGGTGGGCAGCCCAAAAGGCGTGGCGCGTTTTCTGCAGCGTGCGGGGCGAAGCGGTCATCAGCCGGGCGCCACAAGCCGGATGTACTTTGTACCCACACACGCCATGGAAATCATCGAGTCTGCTGCGCTTCAAACCGCTATCAAAGATGGTTATATTGAAGCCCGCGAGCCGTACGACAATCCGCTTGATGTGCTCGTTCAGTTTCTGGCTACGCTGGCCGTGGGTGATGGTTTTCTGCCCCAAATCGCGCTCGAAATGGTGCGATCATCCTACGCCTTTCAGCATCTGACCGATGAGGAGTGGGAATGGGCGCTTGAGTTTCTCACCACCGGCGGAAGCGCGCTGAAGCGGTACGACGAGTACAATAAAATCACCATTGATGAGGACGGGCGCTACGTGATGCGCGACCGCCGCAAGGCCATGCGCCACCGGCTGTCGATAGGGACAATTCTGGCCGATCAGGCGCTGAAGGTGAAGTTCGTGAGCGGCGGTTTCATCGGCACGGTTGAGGAATCCTTTATCGCCAAACTTCGGCCCGGCGACACTTTCCTTTTTGCCGGTCGGTATCTGGAGTTTGTGCGACTGAAAGAGCTTACCGTTCACGTTCGTAAATCAAAAAGCAGCAAAGGGGCGGTCAGCCGATGGATGGGCGGACGCATGCAGCTGAGCACGCAACTCTCGGAAATGATTCGCATCAAAATTGAGGAAGCCAACAACGGCATGCTCGACAGTCCAGAGATGAAGGCCATAAAGCCGCTTTTTGATATCCAAAAGGAGCGCTCGGCCCTGCCGCGACATGACCAACTGCTAATCGAGCAGCTGAAAACGCGCGAAGGCTGGCACCTGTTTTTCTATCCGATTGAAGGGCGGATGGTGCATGAAGGTCTGGCCGCGCTGATTGCATGGCGCATTTCTCAGGTGAAGCCCATTTCCTTTTCCATCGCAATGAACGACTATGGCTTTGAGCTGCTCAGCCCCACCGA
>PWID01000166.1 GCA_003555145.1 Balneolia bacterium
CATAGGTAGCTGCCATCACGCGCGTAATTGCCGCAGTAAGCGTAGTCTTACCGTGATCGACGTGACCAATTGTTCCAATATTTACGTGCGTCTTGTCACGATTAAATGTTTCTTTTGCCATTGCTAATTTCCCGGTTAAGATAATTTAGTTGAATCGTCTAACGTATTCCTAATGTATACAGTGCAATGAGCCGCTACTCGGAATTGAACCGAGGACCCCTTCCTTACCATGGAAGTGCTCTACCCCTGAGCTATAGCGGCGTTATAATTCGGTGAGCGGGAGACGGGGCTCGAACCCGCAACATTCAGCTTGGAAGGCTGATACTCTACCAGTTGAGTTACTCCCGCGAAGGAAGTGGGGAGAGCAGGATTCGAACCTGCGAAGTCGAAAGACAACAGATTTACAGTCTGCCCCAGTTGGCCGCTTTGGTATCTCCCCAAATCATTACACTTTAAAAATACATTAAGAACGAGCTGGCGATAGGATTTGAACCTACGACCGGCGGTTTACAAAACCGCTGCTCTACCCCTGAGCTACGCCAGCTTTTGCGAAGACTCCAAATTTAGACAAAGATTAGTCTTTTGTCAAATAATTTTTTCACTAACCGGTGGAGTTTTTTCTCTTCTTTAGCAGCAGGTAAATAGCGAGCCTGTAAATTACAAATATTGCCAGCACACTTGCAATGATAGTACCGTAATAATTGAGGTAATTTTTGATTATCGGCCAGTTATCACCAATAAACCAGCCCAGCCCTATTAACAGTAAATTCCAAATTAACGCACCCATGGTTGCATAGAACACTGTTTTCCTGATATTTAACTTTGTTACTCCCGCCATTATACTTATTAGCGTTCTTGCTCCGGCCAGAAAGCGGTTCGCTAAAACTACGCCCTGTCCCCATCGGTACATCCATCTCTCAGCTTTATCTATATACGCTACATTAAAAAAACGGAGGAACCATAACCTGTTTTTTTTTGTCCGGATTTCATCTCCTGCAATGTATCCAAAATAATAAAGCGTCATAAATCCCAGTACCGAACCCAATGTTGTAGACACTACTACAAGGCTGAAACCTACTACCTGTTCTGAAGCCAGATAGCCGCCAAACACAATAAGCAAATCGCCCGGAATTGGTGGGAATACGTTTTCCATAAATGAAATGAACAGCAAAATTGCGAATATTCCCAGAAGTGGCTGTGCTCTGGTCCATTCAACTAAATCCATTAAGTACTGTTCCATAGCTGAATCAGCTCTGCCCTTTGCTGTTTGAAACCAACAGAACAACCGCACTGGCGCTCATACCTTCTTCTCTACCCACAAAACCAATCTTTTCTGAGGTCGTTGCCTTCACCGATATATTTTCCGGAGAGGTCTCCAGATCCTCGGCTATATTGGCACGCATAGTATCAATAAGATTTCTAAGCTTTGGACGCTCAGCAACCACAGTGGAATCCACATTGCCTATTACGTATCCTTTAGACTTCACGACTTCATAAATGGCCCGAAAGAGCTTCCGGCTGTCTGCACCCGAGTATGCAGGATCTGTATCCGGAAAGTGACTACCAATATCTCCCAGCGCTAGCGCTCCAACCATTGCATCTATAATAGCATGGATAAGAACATCGGCATCAGAATGCCCATCAAGACCTTTCTCATAAGGTATCTCCACTCCGCCTAAGACTAGTTTCCTGCCGGTCTTCAAGCGGTGAGTATCATATCCATACCCTATTCTGAATGGCTGCTGAGTGCTGTTCATCATAAATCTAACGAGCTCGAGATCCTGTTTACGCGTTATTTTAATGTTTCTCCCCGATCCATGAACCGCTTTAACGGGTGCTCCCGTTCGCTCCACAAGAGATGCATCATCAGTTCCAAAAAAATTCGAGGCGATTGCAATATCGTATGCCTTTAAAAGCAGACTTTTTTCGAACACCTGAGGAGTTTGCGCCTGCCATATTGAAGAGCGGTCTTCCGTATGCTCAATCATCATGTCTTCCGAAATACGCTTCAGAGTGTAATCTGATGGACAGACAAGCATGGCAGCTTTGTATACGACCGCTGCCTTAATTACTTGTACAATTTCATCTTCTGTTACCATCGGGCGCACGGCATCGTGTACGGCTACAAAAGAAGCATCACCAATATGCTTAAGCGCATTATTGATTGAATAAAGGCGCTCTTTGCCCCCTTCAATTACTACTACAGGCTTATCAGTGTAGCGTGAGAGAAGCAGCCTGGCTTCAACCAGCATGGGTTCAGGCACAGGCACAATGATACGGCTTACCGCTTCGAGCGGATAAAAGCGCTCCAGCGTGTGCTCCAGGATAGTTTTTCCGGCAATCCTGATGAATGCCTTAGGTATAGAATACCCCAGGCGGGTTCCGAGCCCGCCTGCGGGTAAAATTACAGCGACCGAGTTTTTTTCTGGCACCTTTCTATATAATTATCATTGCATCGCCGAACGTGTAGAAGCGATAGTCGTTTTTGACGGCTTCCTCGTAGGCGTGCATCAGAAAATCGAAATCACAGAAGGCTGCAGCAAGCATCAACAGCGTGGATTCAGGCTGGTGAAAGTTGGTGATGAGGCCTTCGGTTAGCTTAAAATCGTAAGACGGATAGATAAACTTATCTGTCCAGCCTATGGCCGGTTTGAGTAATCCGCTAGCGGTAATACTGCTTTCAATTGCACGAACAGCAGTGGTGCCGCCGGCAACTACTTTGTTTGTTTTGCTCAATCGAACCTGGTTAATTAGCTCTGCACTTTCTTCCGGAATGTAGTAATACTCGGAATCCATTCGGTGCTTAGTGAGGTCTTCTACTTCTACAGAGCGAAATGTTCCCCAACCGATATGAAGGGTAACCGGAGCAAGCAAAACGCCTTTTTGGGTGAGTTTATCCACAAGTTCAGGCGTAAAGTGCATAGTTGCCGTAGGTGCAGCAACTGCTCCGCGCTCTTTGGCAAAAACTGACTGATAGCGCAATTTATCTTCGGGAACGGGTTCGCGCTCTATATAAGGAGGCATTGGCATTTCGCCAACGATATCAAGCTTAGCGTACAGATCGTCGTTAGAACCATCAAAAAGGAAACGAATTGTTCTTCCACGGGAGGTAGTGTTATCTACTACTTCTGCCACCAGATCTTCGCCGAAATAAAGCTTATTTCCAATACGGATTTTACGAGCAGGCTCTACGAGAACATCCCAAAGCATATTTTCTGGCTGGAGTTCACGAAGCAAAAAGACTTCTATATCAGCATCCGTTTTCTCCTTTCTACCTTTCAGACGGGCAGGAAAAACTTTAGTGTTGTTATATACCAGGCAGTCTCCCTTGCTGAAATATTTGTGGATATTTGAGAAGGTTTCATGTGTAATGGTTTTATTCTTACGATCGAGCACCATTAGTTTTGCTGAATCTCGCGGCTCAACGCCGAATTCAGGAACTTTGATACCTTCAATTTCATATTTAAAATCAGTCAGCTTCATTAGGCAAAAATGCTTAGGTGTATTGTTTTTCTATAACTGCGCAATATAACGCATGAACCGGCTTTCACCAAACGTGGTAATGTTTTATAACATCTTCATTTACAGTTAGCTGTGTGCCGAACTTTCAGGCATCTCAAGCATACATGCTGTAAGGCCGACCTGACAACCATAATTTAACACCTTCAGTATGGTATAATTCTTTTTTTTTCGTTACGTTGTACGTATATGTATAAACACTCCAGAATAGCTAAAAATACCCAAATTATGCGTCTGAGCTTCCTTATAACGCTTTTATTAATTGTTGGTTTCCACTCTGTTGCCGAAGCCCAGTTTAGAGATGGTGTTACGCCAGAGCCACAGGAATACACCGGCACGGTTACCGCATTGCCTGCAGGTGATGAAATTTTTGGTCTTTTTGACTTCCGCATGGACCACAGCTATGAAATGACCATGGGATCATTTGGCGGAGATACATACAACCAGAATTACTATACCAACACCATGCACTTTCTCTTCAATGAGAATTTAACAGGTCGACTCGATCTTGCTGTTGGTCACTCTCCGTTTGGAAACAGCTTTATGGGCGAAAATCAAGGCCCGCAGTTTTTTGTGAGAAATGCACAGCTAAATTATAACTTCAGCGAAAATACCCGACTCAGCGTTTCTTTCCGCCAGATTCCGGGTGGTATGTATAACCCCTATGGCTACGGCAGTAACTTCTACAATCAACAAAGAAGTCCTTTTTCGAATCGTGGCAGCATGTTCGAGTACTAATCCATGCCGTACTTGTAGCTCTTTATGAAAAAATGGTTTGATTCACCCCTTTTCCTGAATGTTAGCATTGGTCTTCTCGGGGTTTTACTTCTAATACTAATAACTGCACTTTTTGCCCGAGTTGTTTACCCCCGAATCGTCCCTGAGCGTTCCGATATAGAAACCCATCTCATTAGTAATGTTATTCAGCTCGAAGTTTTGAATGGTTGCGGAGTTCCCGGCGTCGCTACCCGATTTACAAACCATCTTCGTTCGGCAGGCTTCGACGTTGTACAGTCCGGAAATTTTGAAACCTTCGATCTTGAGCATACCATTGTAATCGACCGAAGCGGAAACAAAGAAAACGCCCGAAGAGTAGCACGGGCAATTGGAGTAAGCGAAGAAAACATCATTCGTGAAACCTCTCCTTTTTTCTATCTTGATGCTACTGTTGTAGTTGGAGCCGACTTCGACTCCCTCGAACTCTGAAATTATATTATTTAAACCACACCGATCTATTTTGACTGAACCAAATACAGACAACAGTTTCAACATTAAAGGCACACAGCCGCTTATCGACGCAATTACCAGTACACTATCACGCAGGAAAGCAGAGAAAATTCTGGTGATGGATTTGCGCGAAATTACCACCCTTGCAGATTACTTCATTGTTTGTAACGGATTGTCTGATGTACACGTTAAAAGTCTGGCCGATGAAATCACAGAGGTGGCTCGTGAAGAACTCCAGGAACGCCCCTGGAGAAAAGAAGGCCTCGATACCCGCCGCTGGGTGGTTCTCGACTTTGTTAACGTTGTAGTTCATATTTTCAAGCAGGATACCCGCGAGCATTACTCTATCGAAAAAATGTGGAGTGACGCCAAAATCACTCGCATCGAAGACTAAGCATTTTTTCAGCTCTCAGACTAACTTCGCGATCCGGCATTATGACTACCAGACCGAGAGTACTTCTTACAGAGCCCGTTTTTTCCGAAGTTTCCGATCTTCTGGAGCAGCATGTAGAGCTCGATATTGGTAGGAGAGGTCAGTATAACTCAGTAAAGTCTCTGGGTGATGCAATCTGTGATTACGACGGACTTCTGAGCATGTTATCAAATCCGGTTACCTCGTCAGTAGTCGAACGCGCACAAAAGCTGCGCATCATAGCAAACCACGCGGTGGGTTATAATAACATCGATACAGAAGCCTGTCGCAAAGCCGGTATACGCGTGGCCAACACTCCCGATGTGCTCACCGACGCCACCGCCGATGGAACCCTCGCCCTGCTTCTGGCAACCGTACGCCATATTCCGGCCTCTCAGGATTTTTTACGTAATGGCGAATTCGACGGCTGGCATCCAACTACATTTCTGGGTCCTGAGTTGAAAGAGTGCACCCTGGGCATTATTGGGATGGGCCGGATCGGGCAGGCCGTTGCCCTGCGATGCAGAAGTTTCGGCATGAAAATTATGTATCATAACCGCTCCCGTCTAAATGCTAAAACAGAAAGGCATCTTGAAGCTGAATACACCTCCGATCCGCATCACCTTGCCAAAAGCTGTGACATCATAACCCTGCACTGTCCGCTCACCGATGAAACGCATCACATTATAGATGAAGCTTTTTTTCGGAGCATGAAATCAAGCGCCTATCTGATTAATGCTGCAAGGGGGCCAGTAGTGGATGAGACAGCTCTTGCCCGTGCGCTTCATGAAAATCAAATCGCGGGAGCAGGAATCGACGTTTTCGAAGAAGAGCCCAAAGTTCATCCGGATTTATTATCCGCTCCGAACGCTGTTCTTGTGCCACACATTACAAGCGCGACCTATACAACCAGAAGGGCTATGGGTATGCTGGCTGCAGGAGCCATACTGAACGAACTTTGTGGTATGGATCATAAGTGTAATTTTGTAGTATAACAGAGTTCATTCAATTTCAACAAATCCGCTGATTTCCCACCAGCACATGCCGGTCTCCTCTCCTTCATCATACTATACCTTTCTCCGCGTCTTTGCGGTAATGCTTGGTATTCTGGCCCTTTCCTGGATTGCGGGTGAAACTCATTTTTACTTCGGCAAGCCAGATATAGAGGAACGCGAAAAACTTACCCAGCAGGCACTGGAAGGCGCCGTGAGTACTTTCAGAGATGTAGAACAGGATATGATTGCAGATACCCGCCGTCTCAGAAACGCTATACAGCCCCTGCTTAACGACAATCCGGATCCGGAACGTATTTACAACAGAATTTCAAGCGAAAAAGACTTTCGGGGAATAACCATATTCCGGAATACCCGTCAGTTCACATGGACCGGGAACCCCATCACCTACTTACCTACACTGGACTCCGGCGACGTGTACGTTAGCGTGCAACAGAGCGGATTTGTTGTCTATTTTGTGTGCCAGATTACATTTCACACCGACGACGGAAGCCGTTACGATATTGTATCTACCCGCCTGATACGCCGTTCGGGTGCATCACCGGAACTGCTTACGCAGCAATACGACATCACAAAAAGCTGGGCCGGAAAGCAGGTGTATCCCGTGAATTACAGATTTTTTGATATCAATATGGCGCCGGTTACCGCGAGGCAGTTACCGCTTCATACTACGTCGCAGGATTCGGTCGGTTTTGTGACTGTTAGTACGGCAGATTTCCCCGCTTTGGAGCGTCAATGGGAGCGCCAAATGATTTGGTTCAGGTGGTGCGTGGTTACGCTAACAATACTGCTGGTTTTTGGAATGGCGGTAATGATGCTGAGAAGACAGGCAAAAAACGGCATTTTCCGACCGCTTCTGCCAGCTGTATTTACGCTGGCAACCTGGTTGCTCTTGCGTCATCTCGAAATCCCCTTCCCCCGTCTCATTGCTGAGACAACAGGCTTTACCCTGTCTTACCAGCTGCTGCTGCTTTTCGACAGCATTTTTATTGTGCTAGCAGCGCTATTTATGATTGAGTATTTACGTCGGCAGGCAGATGTATCTGCGTCGGCACTTTCTGGAGCAATACTCGTTCTCCTTTCTGCCCTTACAGGTACAGCCGGAGCATGGGCTCAGATGCGGATTTTCGACACCGTCTTTACTACACAAACCGGTGTGATTGCCCTTAGAGTGTTCCCCGCTCTGTCCACCTGGATTGTATACGCATCCACCCTGCTTATGCTTGGCGCATTTATCTCGCTGCTGTATATGCTAAGCCGTACGGCCTTAAAACAGTTTGGCCGACCGATCTTTTCATTGCTTTTGCTTACCCCTGGTCTTGCAGCTGGCATTGCTTTGGTAGTTATTTTTCAGAATGCCGGTGTTCCCGCTGAACTATGGTTCAAATTCAGCTTGATTACAGCGCTGATTCTGGTAATGCTGAATTCAGCACGCCTCATTCGCATGCTTCCCGTTGCGCCGGTGAGACCCAGAGCAATTGCCTTTACTGTCTTTTTTGTGATGATTCTGGCCCTGCCTGTTTTCTTTGATGCCGAAACCAGTAAAGAAGATGAAAACATGCTTAGGATGGCCGTTAATTATATCACTACAGACGAATCTGAAGCCGAGCAGATTACCCGGGAGTTGATTCGTTCGCTGCTTGAAGAAGGCGTTATTTCGCAGGTTCAAACCGTTGAGGCCAGCCCTTCTTTCCCCATTCAGGCTGCAGCCCAGTTCCGTCAGCAGGTAAACCGCCAAATAGATCCATCCTGGAATTCTTACTCTATTTTATCATTCCTGCTGGATGGTCGCCTGAACATCATTGCCGATTATGGGTCTCAGGCCTCCTTCACCGAGCGATTTTCAACCTCTTTTCATGATGAGGTTCGAAGCTTTATCCGCCAGTCGCTGCAG
>PWID01000151.1 GCA_003555145.1 Balneolia bacterium
GCATTCGCTGGGCGAGTGGTCTGAACCGTCAGTTTCAGTATGAGCAGACGCAAAGCCGGATTGGCGGCACCCTTTGGGAGCGTCAGCAGTACTACATTGAGAACTCACCCATCTTCTTTGCCGATCGTGTAAGCACTCCCCTGCTTATGATGCACAACGATGATGACGGTGCCGTGCCGTGGTATCAGGGTATTGAGTTCTTCACCGCTCTGAAGCGACTGGATCAACCCGTGTGGATGCTCAACTACAACGGTGAAGCCCACAACCTGCGGGATCGTGTAAACCGCAAAGATCTCTCCGTTCGCATGCAGCAGTTCTTCGACCACTACCTGATGGACGCGCCCATGCCCGTATGGATGAAACACGGAGTCCCGGCCATCGAAAAAGGCCTGCATCAGGGCTTCGAACTTGTAGAGTAGAGCTTATCACTCAATAGAAAGTACAGTTCACAAAAAAGGGTGATGGCGTCTGAGATGCCATCACCCTTTTTGTTTGTGCTAAATCAAACCCAAAAACATTAAATCCGCGAGAATCCGCGTTGTAATCCGTGTGAATCCGCGTCCTTTACAATCAGAATCAAAATCCGTAAGGTCACGGATTGGCATAGATTACTTCACGGATTAGCACGGAGAGCAATAACATCAGGCAATTTGCTTAATTTCATACTTAGCATCCATCATCGCAGCTGCAAACTTTAAAACAGCATCAATGTCTTCTGATTCAAGAGTAGGATATTGCTCCAGGATTGTTTCCTTCGAATCTCCTTCGGCCATATACCCCAGAATCGTTTGTACCGTAATTCGCTTACCACGTATTACGGGCTTGCCGTTACAAATTTGAGGATCAATACTGATTCTGTCGAATGTCTTCATACTTTTATGAACTTTATAGATAGGTGAAATTAAAGGATTAACGAATGTCATTTAATGATTAATGTTTACATTCGAAACCTTAGTCAATCAAATATAAGTAAATAAGGCATAACTGATTAATTTTTAGACAAGCTGTATTATAATCCGCGCACCGAGCCTGCCCCGGTTTATCGGGGGATTAACACGGAGAGCAAGAATACTCCTCAGACAATTATCAACCCCACAAAAAAAGCCGGACGCTGATGCGCCCGGCTTTTTAGTTTCTGGACTGATGTATACGTCAGTCCGGCGTTTAGGTGAGGTGGGTTTAGAAGCCCATGCCTCCGCCCATTCCACCCATGCCGCCCATACCGCTCATGTCTGGAGCACCGCCGCCGGCGTTGTCGCCGTCTTTGGATGGCTTCTCGGAGATAACGGCTTCGGTTGTAAGCAGGAGTCCTGCGATTGAAGCAGCGTTCTCGAGCGCTGTACGGGTAACTTTTGTTGGGTCGATTACACCGGCTTTCACCAGGTCTTCGTACACTTCTGTGCGTGCGTTGAAACCAAAGTTGCCTTTGCCTTCTTTCACGCGCTGTACAACGATTGAGCCTTCGAGGCCTGCGTTGGAAGCGATGGTACGAAGCGGAGATTCGATCGCGCGACGCACGATTTCAACACCGAGCTTGGTATCCTGGTTTTCGTGATCGATTTTGTCGAGTGTAGCTACGCAGCGAATGAAAGCAACACCACCACCTGGTACGATGCCTTCTTCCACGGCAGCGCGGGTAGCGTGAAGTGCATCTTCAACGCGTGCTTTTTTCTCTTTCATTTCAACTTCGGATGCAGCACCGATGTACAGTACAGCAACGCCGCCGCTAAGCTTGGCCAGACGCTCCTGGAGCTTCTCACGGTCGTAGTCTGAAGTTGTATTTTCGATTTGCGCCTTAATCTGGTTAACGCGCGCCTTGATGTCGTCCTGCTTGCCTTTACCATCTACAACAGTAGTGTTGTCTTTGTCGATGGTTACACGTGCAGCCTGTCCAAGGTGTTCGATACCAGCGTTGTCGAGCTTGTAGCCGCGCTCTTCGCTGATTACGGTACCACCTGTAAGAATCGCGATATCTTCGAGCATCGCCTTACGACGGTCGCCGAATCCCGGAGCCTTAACGGCAGCAATCTTGAGCGTGCCGCGCAGCTTGTTAACTACCAAAGTAGCGAGGGCTTCGCCTTCGATGTCTTCAGCAATAATAAGAAGCGGCTTGCCGGTCTGAATTACTTTTTCAAGTACAGGAAGCAGATCTTTCATGCTTGAAATCTTCTTGTCGAAGATCAGGATGTAAGGGTCTTCCATTTCTGTGGTCATGTTTTCGCTGTTGGTAACGAAGTACGGAGACAGGTAACCGCGGTCGAACTGCATACCTTCCACAGTCTCTAGGTAGGTTTCTGTACCTTTTGCTTCTTCAACGGTAATTACGCCGTCTTTACCAACTTTCTCCATTGCGTCAGCAATGTTATTTCCGATTTCTTCGTCGCCATTGGCAGAAATGGTTCCTACCTGACGAATGCTCGCCATGCTGTCGCCAACAGGCTTGCTCAGTTTCTGCAGTTCACTAACAACAACTTTAACCGCTGCGTCGATACCGCGCTTCAGGTCCATTGGGTTGGCACCGGCAGTAACGTTCTTAAGGCCGTTCTGAATGATAGACTGCGCAAGCACAGTAGCCGTAGTTGTACCGTCGCCGGCGTTGTCGTTGGTTTTGGAAGCGACTTCACGCACCATTTGCGCGCCCATATTTTCCACTTTGTCTTCGAGCTCGATTTCTTTAGCTACCGTTACACCATCTTTGGTGATGGTAGGAGCGCCGAAGGATTTTTCAATTACTACGTTACGTCCGCGTGGGCCGAGCGTAACTTTTACTGCGTTAGCCAGTTTGTCTACGCCGCGCTTTAAAGACTCGCGTGCGTCTACGTTATAATGGATTAACTTTGACATAGTTGCCTAAATAATTTGTGTGTTAATATTCTGTGTGTACTTCAACTTCGATTGATTGGGCTGAGCCGATCTTAGCTTACGATGCCAAGAATGTCGCTTTCACGCATAATCATCAGCTCGTCGCCTTCGATGTTCAGCTCTGTTCCGGCATACTTGCCGTATAGCACTTTGTCACCTTCTTTGAGCGACATCTCGATTTTGGTTCCGTTTTCATAACGGCCTTCGCCTACAGCTACGATTGTGCCACGCTGTGGCTTTTCTTTTGCTGTATCAGGAATAATAATGCCGCTTGAGGTTGTTTCCTCAGCTACGTCCGGCTTAACCAGAACGCGATCCGACAAAGGTTTAATTGATGCCATAATGAATAACTCCTTTGAGTTTTCTTGTTGTTTGTGTTATTGAAATTTCGTGTGCAAAAGGCTCTTTTCGCTGCCTTCTGCACTTTTTGTTATGATGTTCTTATTAAAGAAAAAACCGTGCCAAAGTCATTCTACAGAACACATCAGCATTTTGTCAGCCGGCACCTCATCACTGGCATCAATTTGTCACACAAACTTCACAGCGCTCTGCCAAATGTGCACAAAAAAAGCCGGGCAGAACGATTGTGTTCCGGCCGGCTTAAGATTGAATCTAAGTACTTTTTACTCCACAACTATCCTTGAAGATCCGCTGAACGGCACACCGTCTTCGGTGATGCCCTCCACTTCGATTCTGTAGGTTCCGGGCACATCACCCGTCCAGAAAAGAACCGACTGCCCATTTCTCCCGATCTGAAGCTCAGGCTCATAATGCAGAGTTATACGCGCATCGGTGCGCTCATCATCCCGAAGCGCTCCGCCATACCTTGGTGAAAGAAACGGCAGTGGCTCGTCATATCCTTCGGCAAAGGCAACCAGCATTTGTGTATCCGGGCGCTGGATTTGCCGGCCACGTACAGAGCGGATTGAAATAACCCCATTAGCTCCTTGTGCCCCAAACCGCGCCAGTTCATCCGGGCGTCTCAGTGATATAACTGTGGCCACATCACTAGCAGAAAGCCCGCGTAGAAGCTCAACTTCAGTTTCCATCCCGTCCAGCAAAATAAGTGGTGGGTTAGTACCGCTTAAACTTACGCCTCCGATATTCATGCGTATGTTATCACCAGCTACAGTTACGCCGGGCAGACGCTGTATTACCTCAAGTATACCCAGACTTTGCAGCTGTGGATTATCTTCCACGCGTATTTCTCTGCCGCCAGCATCGCCGGTGGCAATACGTCGTCTTTGCTCATCATCATCGATTCTCTCGGCGGTTATTGTAACAGTCTCAAGTTCAGTTTCCGCAATTATAAAGGCTTCAGTATCTACTCTGGCCATAGTGGTGCGCTCTGCCATTGTAATAGTTTCACCCGTTACGGGAACTAACCGATCCAAAATAGCAGCTTGCGGAAGCGGACGCCCCATAAGCGGCAAATGTTCAAACTGAGGATTTAGCCTAACGCGCGAATGCCCTATACCACGTGTATCCGGGCCACGTACCTGTATGCGCTCACGTCCGATTATTTCGAGATCGTCGATTGCAAAGTTGCCGTCCTCATCGGCTTCCAGCACCAAGAGCTGGTCATCATCTTCCCCTATTGATACCACAACTGTGCTGCCACCCACGCCGCTTGTTAGTAAACCACCCCTAACATCACCCGAGATAGTAAACCCATTTTCCGGCAAACTGTAAAGGGTGATGTTATCCGTGCTGAATACTGCCTCGTAATCGAAAACATTTCCTACAGAGGTAAGCAACAGTGCCTCCCGGAGCTCAACAGAAGCCTCTGAAAGTGACGGGCCACCGTACCAGAGCGGTGTGTCCAGCTCTGGCGCAAACAACAGACCGTCTTTAATTTCCTTTTGCCCGTAAGAAGACAACGGAGCGGCACTTTCATCATATACTGTGAAGCTAACAATACCCCGAACCGGATTCCCCTCATGATCTTTCAAACTAATTACAGGCTCTACCCGTGCACGCCTGTTCACGACCTCATCTTCAATAGCAATTTCAGGCGTGGCCTGATCAATCGGGTTTATATTTAAGACCGCACGCGTACTTAGTACCCGCGCATCTTCACCAATTGCTGCAAAATGAATAATTCCGGATGGAAACAAATCCGGAGACACCCAGGTCATTCCTCTTCCGTTTTGCATAAAGATTTCACCCGCATGATACAGCTGTCCGCGTACGTGCCCCATGAATACAACCGGACCATTTACTGAGGTATCGGCAGCATCAAGGCGGATAACAAACTGACCGCTATCGTCCCGGCCTGCGCTCAGCCGCATGTGTTCTGAACCGGACTCTACCGCCGGAAGCTCAAAGAAACGTCCTTCCGTTTCAATTGAATACGTTGAACCTGCTTCAGGACTAAAGCTGAGTTTTCCGAATCCGGGATGGAGCGTTTCAATTTCAGAGATTCGTTCATCATTTTTCACCAAATAACCCTCGAGGTTTACAGGCATTCCGTTTTCATCTTCAGCTGTGAAACCAACCATGCTCGAAGCGCCAGGGATGAGCGCCCCCCCTTCAGGAAAAAAGGTGATGCGTTCAACGCCTGATGAAACTGCATCAGAATCTAATGCCATCATATTTTCACCGGAGTGGATCATTAATGATTTCCGGTATGCGTATGAGGTTCCGAAGTTGAGTCCCCAGGCTGTAAAAGCTACAATTTCATAATGCCCCGGCTCACCTGTACCTTCTTCTGCAATAAGCACTCCCTGGCCGCGGCCTTCGCTGAGGCGTACTATGCTTCGATCTACACGGTTTCCTTCACCATCGTATAAATCCACATACAAAACACTGCTGATACCGGAGAAAGCATTGTTAGGGCCTCCGAGCACGTAGGCAGAAAACCAGATCCGGTCACCCTGAAAATACGACGGGCGATCGGTATGCAGGTGGATACGCTCACGCGGCAAATCGGTCTGAAGCGCACTAAACTGCTGTATAAACGAGACGGGATCAGACGGTGGCTCAGCAGCTGAGGCTGAAAATTGAAAAACCGGAGCAGAGAGCAGCATAACGGCTGCAGTTAAGAACAGTAAATGGAGTCTCATAAGATGATTGATGCTTGGAGTTGCGCTGGGATGAAAAGATAGCAGTTGCTCAGACGTAAATCAGCGGTAGATGTTTCACATTTTTAAACACTCTTACCAAAAATAAGTTCAGTAAGTTCAATAAATTTTTCGGGCTGCAGCTGATCCGGCCTCAAATTCATGTCGAAGGCGATTTCCTCTATGCCCTGCTCGTTTAAGAGCTGCTTCAAACTATTGGATAGCATCTTCCTGCGCTGATTAAAAGAAGTCCTTACAACTGTTTTGAGATGAGCCAGCTCGACCGGAAGCGGATCTTTTGAAGGATGAAAAGCAATTACAGCGCTTTCAACTTTAGGCTTAGGGTAAAATACGTGTCGGGATACGTCAAACATATACTCGACTTCGCCCAGCAGCTGCGCCTGTACGCTCAAAATGCCGTAAGCTTTTGTTCCCGGCCCCGCCACAAGGCGTTCAGCGACTTCCTTTTGCATGAGCAGGACTGCCTTACGAAAAATCGGACCGGCATCCATAATTTTAAATAGAATCGGACTTGTAATGTAATATGGAATATTTCCGACCACCACGTTACTTCTGTCAGGCGCGAGCACATCATCCCAGCTTTCCTTCAATATATCACCGTGGCGAACCTGCAGATCCGGAAAGCGTTCAGCGAGCACGTCTACGGCTCTGCCGTCTACTTCAATTGCCAGGACGTCGTCGAAAGCCTTGAGCAACCATTCGGTTAAAGCGCCTTCACCGGGGCCTATCTCAATAACACGCTCTCCTTCCTTTGCCCCAACGGCCATTGTAATATTACGCAGGATATTTTGATCGCGAAGAAAGTGCTGACCAAGGCTTTTTTTAGGTTTCAGGCTCATGAAGGCTGCTTATATATTTTGTTTAAAGAAACGAATTGAATTATTTTGATTTACGCGTTGCCGGAGTCTGGATTACAGCATTATGTGGCAACCGATTCGTATTCTTTCATTTCAATTACACAGCCGCTGTAGCCGGCGAGCACATAATATAGCGTAAATTGCATGGAAATTTTGAACCCCGATGAATTTACCCGCAAGCTGGGTCTTGAAACGCTCGAAAAAACGCTTAAAAAAGAAAACGGCGGAGTTTCTCTTCATGTTGGATTTCCCAAAGAGCGCTCTAATGATGAGCATCGTGTTAGCATTACGCCCGGTGGCGTTTCGGTTCTGGTAGCAAATGGGCACGATGTTTTTATAGAACGCGCAGCCGGTGAGGGCGCTAATTTCACCGATGGAGAGTACGCCGAAGCCGGAGCGACTATGTGCGACACGGCCAAGGAAGTGTTCAAGAAAAGCGAGTTCATTGTTAAAGTTGCGCCCCCCTCTCAGGAGGAGCTCGGCTATATGGAGTCCGGACAGGTTTTGCTTTCGGCCATCCACCTCGGAAATGCCGATAAAGAGTTTTTCAACACGCTCATCCGGAAAGGCATAACCGGGATTGGATTTGAGTTCATGCAGCTCACCGACGGGTCTTTTCCGATTGTTCGTATGCTGCACGAAATAACAGGATCCATGTCCATGCAGATTGCGGCCCACTATCTGGAAAGCTACTCCGACGGACAGGGAATTCTGATGGGCGGCATTTCGGGCATTCCTCCGGCCACCGTTGTTATTCTGGGTGCTGGCATAATCGCAGAATACGCCGCCCGAACCGCTTTGGGCTACGGCGCACAGGTTTTTGTGATGGATAACGACCTCAGCCGTCTCCGCCATCTGGAGAACTCCCTCAACCGCCGGATTATAACCACCATGGCGAATCATCAGTATCTGAGTTCGGCCACCAAAGCTGCCGATGTAATTATCGGAGCTGCGCTGGTTGAAGGCCCCCGGGCCCCATGCTGGGTTACCGAACAAATGGTGGAATCCATGAAACCCGGCAGCGTTATCGTAGATACTGTAATCGATCAGGGTGGGTGTATTGCCACAAGCCGTGCTACAAAGCACTCGAATCCGGTTTTCACCAAGCACGATGTAATCCATTACTGCGTGCCCAATATTCCCTCCGGCGTGGCAAGGACCTCAACTTATGCGCTAAATAACGTTATTGTGCCATTTCTTCTGGAAATAGGTGATGAGGGCGGCTTTAAGCAGGCTTTATGGTCGAATCACAGCC
>PWID01000294.1 GCA_003555145.1 Balneolia bacterium
TGAGGGTTTGAAACCGGATTTCCGCTCATATCCCCGGTGATGCGCAGCACGGCAAAGTCGTAATCATCGGAATAACCAACCAGCTCGGCGCGAAACACCGGGCGGGCCGTTTCTGTGAGATCGGTGAGGGCATGAATTTCGAACTCATAATACCCCTCGGCCACGTGGCGGTTTGTGTAAATGAGGTTGGTGCCCTCAACCAGACTGCCTGATCCTTCGGAGGCTGGCGTATGCACCTGAACCACGGCCATGGAAACCCGGTCGATCTGCTCGCGGTCCATTTGCAGCTGGGCCAGCGCCTTACCGGGAAGGGTGATGTTGGCTGCAAAAGCCATCACAATTAAATAAAAGACACAGCTATATCCCGGCTGCGAAAGAGAATATCTGCCCATTATGCCAAATATGTGGAGTTTAAAGATCTGTTAGCGTTACAGTCCGAAAGACCCGCATCCCCCGCTGGTCTTTAGTTTCCGGGCAGGACATCACCCGCATCACATATTACACATAAATGCTTGTTAAATCACCAGCAGATTCTGTTCGCTCTGTTCAGGCTTAAGCTGAAGACACCAGGACCGAAACTGCTTAATACTTTAATCCCGGAACTCGTTTCGCTTCAGGAAGTTGGGCATTTTTACTACGTTATTCTGCTCTTCATGGAAAACCGGACAGGCGCTTGCCGAAACCGGTGGCACCAGCCAGGACCAGTCGCCGGTAACCTCACGCTGCTGCTTCTTTTCGAGCTCGCTAAAGGTCATATACTGATCAGAGGCCGTATGGTGATCCACAATTTTAACCCCGTCTTCCTTAAATGAATGCAGCACCGCAAGGTTTAGCTCGACCATGGCACGGTCTTTCCAAAGAGTGGCCTCACGGGAGGTATCCAGGCCCATCAGACGGGCAACTTCCGGCAGTTTATTATACCGAAAAGCATCACCGAAATTTCGCGCTCCAATTTCTGTACCCATATAAAATCCGTTAAAAGGTGCGGTATGATAGCGAAGTCCGCCGAACGCCAGATCCATATCGCTGATAACCGGCAGCGCGTGCCACTTAAGCCCTAATGATGAAAAATCCATTTCCGGATGACGTATTTCCACTTCCAGAACTACCTTCGGATCACGGGGAAGCTCATATAGCACCGGCTCGTTATCATCCAGCTGGAGAATGAGCGGAAGCAGAACAAACGGGCCTTTTTCGCGCGGATTCCAGCCCAGACCGAGCGCATAGCGGGTGAAATCTTCCAAAAGCGGATCGCCGGTAATACTGCCATCAGCTTCACGAAAACCTGCATAGCGAATAAGCTGCGGATTATGGATGCGAATCCGATTACTAAATACAGACATAGCCGACCGGATACGCCCGCCATTAGTGGCAAAGACAAGATGTTCAGTCAGGGCCTCAAAAGCCGCATCTGTTGAGACTATTTCGCGCCGGTCGAAGGTGTGCAGCGAGCGCCAGTGGAGCCGGCCAATACAGCGGTTGCTGTTACGCCAGGCCAGACGTCCTGCTTCACTAAGCTCCCCTGAGGTTGGGATCCATGGCATTTCACCAGGCGGGTAATTGGCTGGCTGATTCAGCTCTTTCAGGATTTCATCATAACGGGCGCGGGCCTGCTTCGGTGAGTATAAAGCCGTGGATTCCTCATAAAGCTGATGCAGGAACTGAATAATTTTACCGTTAAGGGAATCCGTTTCGGCCTGATATTCCTGGTTTAACTGAGTACTGCAGGAATCGTTCTCATCAGCATCGTATAGTGACGAATGCTTTGTTGTCATCTTCATTATCGTCGTTATTTCCTGAACTTGCGATCAATAACTTTCCGGTCGGAAAATCAGGTTAAAGTTATGGTAAACGGCGGTACAATCTGGTTGAATATACCTTTACCGATGGTTGCTGTCTATTTCATACGTTTCAAACAAAGACACTAACGGGAAACGATCCCGGAGCGTACAAGTTTACTGATTATGACCCGGGTATACCTTCAAACAGCACTTTTTCCGGAATTGACCAGAACCCGTTTTCCGACAGCTTAAAACAACAAGAGCCCGACCAAGGGAAGGGCTCATGCTGGCATTAAGCCAGATCGTGGCTTAATGCTTTAACCGTTAAGAGGTACTCAGTTTTTATTTATGATGGAATATTTTTGGGATCGAAACTTTGAAGCACGCGAATATAATTAGCTCTTTCGAATGATCCCGGATCAGCGACAGATGCCGAGCTCATGGCTCCTTTCATTTCTTCCACGGATTCGTACCCTTTTTCTTCCATCCATTCGGTCATCTCCGAAAGCATCTGCGACAAAGCGTCCGGGCCTTTGAAAAGGAGAACGGAGGCCATCATAACCGCATCGGCACCGGCAAGAATCATTTTGATGGCATCTTTGGCGTCGTGTATACCAGTAGTTGCAGCAAGGCTTCCCTTGAGATGGGGTCGCAGTAATCCAATCCAGCGAAGCGGCAGTCTTTTTTCGAATGAGCTGCTTAGCTGCAGGCTGGGCTCTACGTCCATCTCATCCAGATTAATATCCGGCTGATAGAAACGATTAAACAGCACAAGTCCATCGGCTCCGGCACCCTCAATTCGAGTGGCCATGTTGGCAAAAGCGCTGAAGTACGGGCTCAGCTTTACAGATACAGGAATATTAACCGCTTCCTTCACCGACCTGATATCATCCAGATACATTTGCTCAACTCTGTCGGATGTTAAGGACGGATCGGCAGCAATGTAGTAGATATTCAGCTCGAGAGCATCGGCGCCGGCTTCCTCCATCTGACTTGCAAACGACATCCACCCTCCTTTTGAAATACCGTTCAGGCTGGCAATAACCGGAATATCCACCGTTTTTTTGATTTTATGAATTTGGTCGAGATAATCTTCGGCATGCAGGTTATGGTATTCCTGAGGCTGCGGAAAGTAGCTAAGCGCTTCGGAATAGCTTTCCCCTGTTGTATTGAGAAAGTGATCCAGTGCCTGATTTTCTTTTTTGATCTGTTCCTCAAAAAGAGAGTACATCACAATTCCCGCGGCGCCTGCATCCTCAAGCTGCTTAACTCTGTCGATATCAGTTGAAAGTGGTGAAGCCGAAGGAACCAGCGGATTCTTCAGCCGGAGGCCCAGATAGGTGGATTCGAGATTCATGGTGATATAAATTTGATGTTAAAAAAGATGGTAATGATCAGGATCAGTATCAGGATTAGGAGTCGGTATCGGATGAAGCATCGGGCTCATAGAGCTTTTCCGTTTGCTCGTATACTTTCCACTGATTCTGGATTTCCTCTTTGGCCTGCGCCATAAGCTCGCGTGCTATTTTAGGCTGGGTTTTGGCCAGCAGCAGATAGCGCATTTCGTTGTAGGCATAATCCTTGAAATCTACCTTCGGTGGTTTGGAATCCAGCTTAAACGGGTTTTTACCCTCGGAACGCTTGGACGGGTCGAATCTGAATAACGGCCAGTAGCCTGATTCGACGGCCAGTTTCTGCTGATTCAATCCGTACTTCATATCGTAACCATGCGCGATACAGTGGCTGTATGCAATAATAATTGAAGGCCCGGGGTAGCGCTCTGCCTCTATAATGGCCCGAAGCGACTGCGCATCGTTTGCTCCCATCGCTATGCGTGCCACATAAGCGTGGCCACCGGCAACTGCAATCATTCCGAGATCCTTTTTACCGGTTCGTTTACCTGCAGCGGCAAATTTTGCAATGGCTCCAAGAGGAGTTGCTTTCGAGCACTGCCCACCCGTGTTAGAATAAACCTCGGTGTCCATCACCAGAATATTCACATTACGGCCGCTAGCCAGAACGTGGTCGAGACCGCCGTATCCGATATCATAAGCCCAGCCGTCGCCGCCGAACATCCACACGCTTTTAACCACCAGGTAATCGGCTACGCTAAGCAGCGTTTTAGCTTTTGGATGGCCGGATGTTTCAAGTTCCTTCTTGAGAACGGCAACCCGCTCGCGCTGTTCAAAGATTCCAGGTTCATCGGACTGATCGGCGTTCAGAATCTGATCAACCAGATCGCCGTTTAAAGTATCCCGCATGCCTTTCAGCATTTCCAGGGCATAATCTCTGATTTTATCGATCGTTACCCGGTAGCCCAAGCCGAATTCGGCATTATCTTCAAACAGGGAGTTCGACCATGCCGGGCCCAGACCCTGTGCGTTCTTGGTGTACGGCGTAGTTGGCAGGTTACCGCCATAAATGGATGAACAGCCCGTGGCATTGGCAATCACCATGCGGTCGCCGAACAGCTGGGTAACCACCTTGATATACGGCGTTTCTCCACAGCCCGTACACGCGCCTGAAAATTCGAAAAGGGGCTGCAGGAATTGAGATCCTTTAACCGTTTCGGTTTTGAGCAGGGAACGGTCGTATTCCGGGATATTCAGGAAGAAGTCCCAGTTTTCAATTTCCTGCTCTTTTATCGGCTCAACGGCTGCCATATTCAGGGCTTTGCGGCCTACTTCCTTACGGTCTTTAGCCGGACATACTTCCACACAAAGGTCGCAGCCGGTACAATCTTCAGGGGATACCTGAATGCTTATTTTGGTGTTATCCGGCCATTCGCGCCCTTTGGCATCCATGTATTTGAAGGTCTCCGGCGCATCGGCCAGAAGATCGCCATCGAAGGCTTTCATCCGTATTACCGCATGCGGGCAGACCATCATACATTTACCGCACTGAATACAAATATCAGGCTCAAGTACAGGTATTTCCTGGGTGATGTTCCGCTTTTCCCAGCATGTTGTTCCGGTCGGGAAGGTTCCGTCTTCAGAAAAAGCACTCACGGGGAGGTTATCACCATTACCGGCAATAATTTCCGCTATTACATCCTGAACGAAATCAGGGGCTTTTTCAGATACCGGGCGGCGCATGTGAATCTCCGACTCTGCCATGGCCGGAACATCAATCTGATACAGATTTTCTATGGTGTTATCAACAGCCTTGTAGTTGCTCTGCAGAATGTCTTCACCCTTATTACCATAGGCTTTGTAAATGGCTTCCTTGATCAGCTCTACGGCTCTTTCTTTAGGAAGAATCTCCGATATTGCGAAGAAGCAGGTTTGCATTACGGTATTTATACGATTGCCCATTCCGTTGTCTTTGGCAACCTTGTAGGCATCAATACCATACACTTTCAGCTCTTTTTCGATAATTTGCTGCTGAACCTCATTTGGCAGGTTTTTCCAGATTTCCTCAGGAGCAAAAGGCGCATTAATCAGAAATGTAGCACCCTTTCTGGCGTGTCTTAGAATATTCAGCTGGCGCAGAAACTGAAACTGATGGCAGGCTATGAATTTGGCCTTATCAATTAAATACGCAGACCGGATTGGCTTCGGTCCAAAGCGCAGATGTGATACGGTTGTGGCTCCGGACTTCTTGGAATCGTATACAAAATAGCCCTGCGCATAATTCTCTGTGTTATCACCAATAATCTTGATGGAGTTTTTGTTCGCGCTAACGGTTCCGTCGGCTCCCAAACCAAAGAATAAACCTTCGAATGTTTCAGGATCGGCCTCCCAGCCGTTTGTATTGAATTCGAGGCTCCTGCCGGTTACGTCATCATTAATACCAATTGTAAAGTGATTTTTGGGCTTTACTTCATTCAGCTCGTCAAATACCCTTTTAACCATTACCGGGGTAAACTCTTTAGATGAGAGACCGTACCGGCCGGCTATAATTCTTGGAATCTTTCCGAAGGGTTTCCCCTCTTCCGTTTCGTTTTCCATGAATGCAGTTACAACATCCAGATAAAGCGGGTCGCCTGTACTTCCGGGCTCTTTAGTTCTGTCGAGTACAGCCACAGCCTTAACCGATGCCGGAATTGCTTCAATCAAATCCTGCATACTGAACGGGCGATACAGGCGCACTTTTAACACACCGGTCTTTTCACCCTTTTTATTGAGCTGGTCTACCGTTTCGTGAACGGTTTCTGCGCCTGAACCCATCAGAATAATGATTCTGTCGGCATCTTCCGGCCCGTGGTATTCAAACAGCTGGTACGCCCTGCCGGTTAACTCCTCAAACTCTCTCATCTTTTGTTTTACGATTCCCGGGCAGGCATCATAGTATTTATTAGATGATTCCCTTGCCTGGAAGAATACGTCAGGGTTCTGCGCTGTACCGCGAATAACCGGGTTATCGGGCGAAAGTGCACGCTTACGATGTTCGATGATTTTATCATCATTCATCATTTTTTTGAGCACATCATCGGGCACCGGCGTTATTTTCTGAACTTCGTGTGAGGTTCTGAAGCCATCAAAAAAGTGAATAAACGGAATGCGGGACTCAAGTGAAGCGGCATGCGTAATAGCGGCCAGGTCCATTGCTTCCTGAACGCTGTTGGAGCTTAACATTCCAACGCCGGTCATTCTCATGGCCATCACATCGCTATGATCGCCAAATATCGAGAGCGCATGAGAGGCAACCGTTCTGGCTGCCACATGCACAACGGCCGGTGTTAATTCCCCTGCAATTTTGAACAGATTCGGCATTTTGAGCAGAAGCCCCTGCGAAGCGGTAAATGTCGTACCAAGAGCACCGGTCTGAAGCGCACCGTGAAGCGTACCGGCCGCTCCTCCTTCACTCTGAAGCTCAATAACTTCCGGAACGGTACCCCAGATATTCTTTCTGCCGGCCATACTCCATTCATCTGACCATTCCCCCATTCCCGAGGACGGCGTTATGGGATAGATAGCTATCACTTCGCTTAATTTATGAGCTACGTGCGCGGTAGCCTCATTTGCATCAAGGGTAATTTGTTTTTCTTGCATTATGCAGTCTCCGCTATGTTTGTTCAAAAATTCTTTATGATCGTAGTCAATTCATTGCAGTCGCATTCATCAATCATGGATTTATAGGTGTTCACCTTTGCATCCTTATAAAGCTGTCTGATGTCTTCCATGCTCTTTCGGTAGTGCTCATGGATACTGCACTGGTGTTTTTCATTGCAGGCGCCATTAAATATCCCGCACTTACTGAATGCATCAAGACCGTCTATTACTTCAATTACATCGAGAAGCGTAATTGAATCTGCTTCTCTGGCTAACTGATAGCCCCCCGTTGGTCCCTTCATGGAAATCAGCAGCTTTTGCCTCACAAGCAACTGAAGGATTTTGCTCAGATAGTGGCTCGGAATCTGCTGGGTTGATGCAATGCTCTTCAGATCCACATTTTTATTATGGTTTGAATTACAGGCTATATGAAGCATAGCCTGCAAACCGTAATGACAAGAAGCTGATAACATTATTTTCTTAAATCAGGACAGGTACAGGACCGTAATAAAAAACAAGTTGTGTGTGAACCGAATTTTCTGCCCGTCTGCTGCGTGTAGCCGCTACCTCTCAGCAGCGATTTCCAAAGCAATTGTTAACAACACCATACGGGTATTATAGATAATTGGACAAAAAACTCTAAATAATAGTACTGAAAAAAGCTTCACTGCACAAACAGGCTTGCTTATTTTTATACGGTCTAAAGAATGAGGATCATAATCGCTGAGTTTGCAGCTGACATATGACCATAAGTACCCGGCATATTCGGGTCACCGTATGCGGTGCTTTTTCCAAACGAACAGACATATTGCTTTTCATTTTTCATAATCCAAGCCCCTGAAGCAAGCGGTCGGCATTGTCTTCAACTGATAAACATTAACCCGGCTAAGAGCCTACTGTTTTTTGATAAATCTCCATCCGGAATGGCCGCAAATCCCCGCTTCCCCAAGCGCACAAAATTGATATAAAAAACTAATTTTACTCATTTTAGGAATTGGTATTTTTAGAGGGCACAAATATTTTGGATAAATAGGTATAGAACTCGTATTATATATTCAAATCCCAATATAACTTCAGTTACTATGCTATCAGATTTCGGGAATGTTCTGCTTTTCATTCTTTATGGCTCACTTTTCGTGGCCGTGGCATTATTTGTTGCCAAACTGGTACGGCCTCACAGACCCAATGCGGATAAGCTTTCCACTTATGAATGCGGTGAAGAA
>PWID01000346.1 GCA_003555145.1 Balneolia bacterium
ATGATTACTTCGATTCAGAAGCTACTCAATTAATTCAGACATATAGGGGTTCATTTTTAGAAATAGCTTAAAATCGACCCTTATTTGGTTCCAAAGGTAATAGTTTGGTTTGATTCAGTTTATACCGGACACTAATGATTTTGAATTGTGAATTAATACCGGGGCATGTATTTCGGCAAATTCTAGCGTTGTTGCCGAATAATGAATAATGACATACTGTTGGCACTGCAGCCCTGAAATACTGTTATCGATCACCGCGCTTGCGCTCCGTTGGAGCTTTAATTGGATGGGGTCTCTATCTATCATAGGGCGCTGCCCCATGCTGATGCTTGCGCCCCCTTGGGGCTGGACAACCAATGTTTATTGCTAATTGCTAATTGCTAATTATTCATTCCTGCCTGTCGCTGTAAAATGAATAATGTATAATGAAAAATGGCATACTGTTGGCACTGTCGCCCTGGCATACTGTTAATTGTTTATTGCAAATTCGAACTCTGAAAGCGCTTTTTAATATTGAATTTAGGCGGTGGGGGAAAGGGGGTATCAAAATCACATACAAGTATTCAAAATTGAATTCCAAAACTCGTATATTGCCCACATTCAATGTTATGAAAACAACCTTAGGAGTTTAAGAAGAATATGTCATTATCATTATCCAAAATTGAAGAGCTATTAGGCAGCGAAGCTGATTCTTTGCTGAACCACAAGTGCAAAACCATTAGTAAGGATAACCTACACCTTCCTTCACCAGATTTTATTGACAGCGTATGGTCTCAGTCCGATAGAAATATTCGTGTGCTTCGGAACATGCAGTCTATTTACGACCACGGCCGCCTTGGCGGAACCGGCTACATGTCGATTCTACCCGTAGATCAGGGTATTGAGCATTCAGGCGGCGCGTCTTTCGCTAAAAACCCGATATATTTTGATCCCGAAAACATCGTTAAGCTCGCTATTGAAGGCGGCTGTAACGCGGTTGCATCTACCTATGGCGTTCTTGGTTCTGTGGCGCGCAAGTATGCCCACAAGATTCCTTTCATTGTGAAAATTAATCACAACGAATTGATGACCCACCCGAATACCTTCGATCAGATTATGTTCGGTACCATCGATGAGGCGTATAACATGGGCGCTGCTGCTATCGGAGCGACTATCTATTTCGGTTCTCCTGAATCAAACCGCCAGATTATTGAAGTTGCTGAAGCTTTTGCTTACGCCCATGAGCTGGGAATGGCAACCATTCTGTGGTGCTATACACGTAACGATGCCTTCAAAAAAGACGGCGTGGACTACCATGTGTCTGCCGACCTTACCGGTCAGGCCAACCATCTTGGCGTAACTATCGAAGCCGACATCATTAAGCAGAAGCTTCCTGAGGTTAATGGCGGTTTCAAAGCGCTTAACGCCGGTAATTCTTCTTATGGTAAACTGGACGAGCGGATTTACACCGAATTGACTTCCGACAACCCGATCGACCTTACCCGTTACCAGTTAGCTAATTGCTACATGGGCCGCGCCAACCTGATTAACTCCGGTGGTGCTTCAGCAGGCGACAGCGATCTTGCTGATGCGGTTAAGACAGCCATTGTTAACAAGCGTGCCGGTGGAGCTGGCCTTATCTCCGGTCGTAAAGCATTCCAGCGCCCAATGGAAGAAGGAGCTGCACTGCTTCGTTCTATCCAGGACGTGTATCTCAACGAAGAGATTACTATTGCATAATTAACGCCTCTTAACAGCGCGTTTTATTACCTTAATGGAACCGGACACTGCGTCCGGTTCCATTTTTTATTTAAGCTATTTACTGATTCAACCGACTGATGCAAAACAGAATCTGCGACCTATTCAATATTCAGCATCCCATCATTCAGGCCGGCATGGTATGGTGCTCCGGCTGGAAACTCGCCGCCGCCGTTTCCCAAAAAGGAGGACTTGGCATAATCGGAGCCGGCTCTATGTACCCGGAGGTGCTTAGGGAACACATCACCAAACTAAAAGACGCTACCGATAAACCATTTGCGGTTAACGTGCCGCTGCTGTATCCGGATATCGATAAAATCATGCAGATAATTGAAGAGGAAAAAGTGCCCATTGTGTTCACCTCTGCCGGAAACCCTGCTACATGGACTTCTTGGCTGAAGCAGAGAGGCATCACAGTTGTGCACGTGGTGCCTAACGTAAAGCTCGCGCTGAAATGTGAAGAGCGGGGAGTGGATGCCGTTGTTTGTGAAGGTTTTGAAGCTGGCGGACACAACGGTAAAGATGAAATTACGAGCATGTGTCTGATTCCTCAGGTGGCCGATGCCGTTTCTGTGCCCGTAATTGCCGCCGGTGGAATTGGCGACGGAAGAGCCATCGCGGCCGCTTTTGTTCTCGGAGCCGATGCCGTGCAGATCGGATCCCGATTTGCGGCTACGCTGGAAAGTTCAGCTCACGAGAATTTTAAACAGGCTGTTGTCGGAGCAGCCGATAACGCCACTGTGCTCACCATGAAAAACGTGGTGCCGGTGAGACTCATCAAAAATTCATTTTATGATCGTATTCTGGAGGCCGAACAGCGCTGTGCCGATCCCGATGAAATTCGCGCTATACTAGGGAAGCGAAGAGCAAAAGCTGGTATATTTGAAGGTGATCTCGTTGAAGGTGAGCTGGAAATAGGTCAGGTGTCCGGATTGATAAACGATATTCCTTCAGCAGGCGAACTCTTCGACCGTCTGCTTGAAGAATACCGCGAGGCGTCCCGAAAGTTGCCGGAGTTTTAAATACAAAAAATCTGTTAAACATCTGTTCTATTCCGTCCGCATTTCACTTTTGGAATACGTATCTTACTTGCTTGGAAATCAGCCTGTTTTAAACCGGAATGTAAACAGCACTCTATTCTTTTTTGTCGGATACTCAACAATATATCACACAGTCGCCCAGAGATCTATTTTCTAGTAAGTATCTGTTTGTATCCATATCCTTGAGCGTAATTGCTACGGCTATAGTGCTGTATTTTACGTATACACCTGAGGGCTGGGAATATGTAGTGCTTAAAAGAATGCCTGGTCTGGTAATTGCATGTTTTGTGCTATTTCTGAAAATCTGGTTTACGGCCGCCAAAATTCGCCTGCTCGCCGACAATAAGCTTACCTGGGCTGGAGCGTTTCGAATTGTGATTTCCTGGGATTTTGCCTCAGCCATTACTCCGTCTACAATTGGCGGCGCACCGCTCGGAATTTACGCCATGACCCGCGAGCATATTCCGTTAGGTAAGGCCAGTGCCATTACCCTCTACAGCCTGCTACTGGATCAGATTTTTTATGTGATGGTGATTCCGATTCTTCTTGTAGCGGGAATTTATCTGGAAGTAATCCCGGACAGCACCGGTTTTATAGGCAAATCGGCCATGGGCTTTGTCTATGTGAGTCTGCTGGCCTATGGACTCGTGCTGGCTTACGGCGTTCTTATTAATCCGCGATCTCTTAAAAAAGCGGTAAGGGCAATCTTTAAGCTGCCTGTTTTACGCAAGCACTCAGAAGCCGTAGAGCGTGAGCTCGACAACCTGGTTGATACCTCAGAAGGGCTGCGAAAGAAGCCGGTAAGTTTTCTGGTGAAAACCTATATACTTGCCTCCCTGGCCTGGATGTCCCGTGCGGCCCTTCCAGCCATCGTGGTGCTTAGTTTTCTCCCGGCCGACGAGCTTCTGTTGTTCCTTAGAAGTTTTGCCATGTCGTTTGCAAGTCTGTTCATGCCAACGCCCGGCGGCAGCGGCGGGGTAGAGGCACTGTTCGTAATATTTCTCGGACCGCTTTTCGCGCGTGAAGCCTTCATCGGTATTGCGACTTTCATGTGGAGATTCATCACCTTTTACTCCCTGATAGGCATTGGTATAATGGTGATGAGCTGGTACCTGAATAATGCGGTTGTGAATACGTTTGGAGAGCTTGCTGCCAATGAAAAGAAATCCAAAGAAAACTCAGAACCAAAGGGTGATGATACCGATACGATTTCGGTCTCAGATCTGAAAAGTGATGGCAGGACTTCGTCGTATAACGGGACTGAAGCAGAAAGTTCAAAACAAACTGAATCCCGGAATCCGGATAAGAAGTAGGTAATTTAAAAAAAATGGCAAAATCAAAAAGCAGCTATCAGTGTACGGAATGCGGCTATACAACCAGCAGGTGGCTGGGTAACTGCCCGACCTGCAAAAGCTGGAACAGTTTTGAAGAAGTTCATGTGGCGCCGGATTCCTCAGCTCAGAAAACGCACCGCGCCCGTCTGGAAACGCCGGGTTACGACAATGTACCCGAAGCCAGGAAGCTCAGCGATATTCGTATAGATGAAACAGCCCGTGAAACAACAGGTATGAGTGAGTTCGACCGCGTGCTGGGAGGTGGCATGGTAAAGGGCTCGTTTACGCTTCTGGGCGGAGATCCGGGCGTTGGTAAGTCAACCCTGGCGCTTCAGCTGGCAGGCCGCAGAAACGACCTTACCATTCTGTACTGCTCCGGAGAGGAGTCTGCGGGTCAAATTCGCCAAAGGGCCGACCGCATGAAGGTCACTTCAGATAACCTTCACGTGTACACGGAAACTGATATTTCTAAAATACAGCACGCGGTAGACAAGCTGAAGCCCGATGTGCTGATTATCGACTCCATACAAACCGTATACCGGCCGGAAATAACGAGCATGCCCGGGAGCGTGGCTCAGATACGCGAATGCGCAGGTCTGCTGATGCGCCTTGCCAAACTTACTGAGCTAACTACCTTTGTAATTGGTCACGTTACCAAAGACGGCGACCTTGCCGGTCCGCGGGTGCTCGAGCATATGGTAGATGTGGTGCTTCAGTTTGAGGGCGACAAACAGCTTAACTACCGCCTGCTGCGCACGCTCAAAAATCGCTTTGGCCGTACGCACGAGGTTGGTGTGTTTGAGATGAACGAGTTCGGGCTGAGGGATGTCACAAATCCGTCAGAGCTGTTTCTATCGGGCTTTACGGAGGGGATTAGCGGAAACGCGGCTGCCTGTATCATGGAAGGGAACCGCGCCATCATCCTGGAAGTGCAGGCCCTTGTTACACCGGCTTCGTACGGCACGCCGCAGCGCACGGCTTCGGGCTACGATCAGAAACGACTGTCCCTGCTGATAGCGGTGCTGGAAAAAAGGCTGGGCTACCGTTTTGGTGATAAAGATGTGTTCATGAACGTAGCCGGCGGAATCAGGCTGCAGGATACGGCATCCGATCTGGCAATTGCCTCTGCGCTGGTTTCCAGCTATCTGGACAAGCCCATACCGGAGCGTAATTTGTTAATTGGTGAAGTTGGCCTGGGGGCGGAAATACGACACGTTAGCGGACTCGAAACACGAATCAGGGAAGCAGAGAAAACGGGCTTTAAGCGGATATTTGTTCCGGGCGGGGCTTCAGAAAGCACAAGCAAAAAGACCGAAGCGGTCAATCAGCTTCATCAGGTTAACCGTCGTTTATTTGGCGACAAATCGTAATAATAACCGGACTGGTTAAAGAAAGACGGGACAGCATAAAAAAAGTGACGCCCTCCAGAAAATAAAGGGCAAAAAAAAACCGTCGAAAGCGACGGTTTTAAAAAACAAATGAGCTCAATAATGAATTGCATTACTGAATTCAGCAATAAATCAGGTCTAAACCAGTGTTAGTAGTTGAAACGCTGACGGCGACGCTCTTCACGTACACTTTTCTTAAGCGCTTCACGCTTTTCTTCGGAAGGCTTGGTAAATTGCTGACGCTCCTTATATTCCATCAAAATTCTGGAACGAGTGATAAGTTTTTTAAAACGGTTGATCGCGCGATCAACGCTTTCGTTATCTTTAACTTTAACTCCGATCATGTACTCTTTAGAAAGATTAAAAATTAATAGGTTACTACGTCTTAATGTTGACAATCTCAAATATAACACTTTTTATTTCCAACTTCTGCATCTTTTCAAAACTAAATTTTCAGGCGGGTAAGGGAGACAGAATCGGCCTTGTTGGGCCAAATGGGGCAGGCAAAACCACGCTTTTACGCCTGATAGCGGGGCGATATGAACCCGAAGAAGGATCGGTTAACCTTCAGAAAGACAGTAAGGTAGGATTTCTTGAGCAGGACGTTCTGGAGATTAGTCTGGACCAGTCTGTTCGGGAGTTTGCCATGCATGCGTTCGATGAGGTTAAAGAAATTGAAAAGCGCCTGAATGAAATCGGGCTAAAAATATCCGAGCAAACTGATTACGAAAGCGAAGGCTATATGAAGCTGCTCGAGGATATGGAGCGCCTCAATAATCGCTTTACCATACTCGAAGGAGACCGCATTGAGTCAAAAACTGAAGAGGTTCTCGAAGGCCTGGGTTTTTCCACCGAACAGCTTTCGCAGCCGCTGGAGCGTTTCAGCGGGGGATGGAGAATGCGTGCCGTATTGGCCAAACTTCTCCTCCAGCGCCCTGATGTCCTCATGCTCGATGAGCCGACTAACCACCTTGATATCGACTCCATCGAGTGGCTCGAACAGTACCTGAGGACCTACGAGGGTGCGGTCGTTATTGTGAGTCACGACCGTTACTTTCTGAACCGTATGGTCAACCAGATAGCCGAATTGCGCAATAAAAAGATTTTTACCTATACCGGTAACTACGACAAGTTTGAAATACAGCGTGAAGAGCAGGTCGAGCAGCAGCAGCGTGAATTCGAAGCTCAGCAGAAAGAAATAGCCGAAACGGAGCGTTTTATCGAGCGTTTTCGCTACAAGGCTACCAAAGCCAAGCAGGTGCAAAGCAGGGTGAAGCAGCTGGACAAAGTTGAGCGTATTGAAGAGCCCGACGGCGGGAATAAACAAATGGCGTTCCGCTTCCCTGATCCGCCTCAGTCCGGTAAAGTGGTGATGGAAATCAAAAACCTTAAAAAAACCTATCCTGTACCTGATGGCCCGGACGTGAAGGTCTTTACAAATGCGCAGGATATGCATATCGAGAGGGGTGATAAAATTGCTTTGATCGGACCAAACGGCGCCGGGAAGTCGACGCTTGCCCGTATTCTGTATGGTGAGGAGCCGTTTGACGGAACCCGGGCAGAAGGTCACAACGTGCTTATGACCTTCTTTGCACAGCATCTGGCCGATGTGCTTGAATCCGATCGTACCGTGCTTGAGGAAATGGAGTCACAGGCGCGAACATCTGATGTGAGATCGCGAATCCGGAGTATTCTGGGAAGCTTTTTGTTTTCCGGTGATGACGTCTTTAAACCGATTTCAGTACTCAGTGGTGGGGAGCGCGGCCGTGTGGCCCTCGCAAAAACGCTTCTTCAGCCCGCTAACTTCCTTATTCTGGATGAGCCGACTAACCACCTTGATATGAGCTCCAAAGAAGTGCTTATACAGGCGCTGAACGAGTATAAGGGTACTATTCTGGCGGTGAGTCACGACCGTTATTTCCTGAGCCAGTTTGCCACGAAAATCTGGCGGGTCGAGCATGGCCGGGTAATGGAGTATGACGGTGGCTACGACTACTACGAGTGGAAGCGTGCGCAGCAGCTCGAAGAATCGGCCGGTGAGGAAAAAGCCGAAGCTGCGCGTCAGGATAAAGAGAAAAAGGCAGCAGCTCCTCCTGAAGAACGCAGGGCAGGCCCCAAAAGTAAGGAGCAAAAGCGAATGGAAGCTGAAATTCGCAAAAAGTTCGGCAACAAAACCCGCGAGCTACGCAAAGAGGTAGAAAAGCTTGAAAAGCAGATGGCAGAGTACGAAAAACAAAAGCTGGCACTCGATGAAAAGCTTGCCGATACAGAGTTTTATCAGTCAGATAAAGCGAATGAATCAGTAGTGGAGCACAGTCGTATCATTAAAAAGCTCGATGAGGTTACCGATAAATGGGCCGAACTCTCCGAAGAGCTTGAGAAAATTGAGGAGATTCAGGATAAGGAGCTTCAGAAATTGTAATCAGGTATCAGGTATCAGGTATCAGGTATCAGGTA
>PWID01000265.1 GCA_003555145.1 Balneolia bacterium
ATCATTTAATCATGAGAATCACAGTTCCGGAGATGCAGGATGATAATTCTGATTCTGATAATACCACCCTATACCGTAAAGGTGACCGCTGATTGAGCGGAGTCGAAACCAGGATTGCCGGAGTGGGAAATGAAACTTAATCACCTGATCACAGATTCGAAGTTTCGACGCTACCTTCGCCGCCCAACTACCGTGCGATAAATCATAGTTCATCATTTAATCATGAGAATCACAGTTCCGGAGATGCAGGATGATAATTCTGATTCTGATAATACCACCCTATACCGTAAAGGTGACCGCTGGTTGAGCGGAGTCGAAACCAGCATTGCCGGACTGGGAAATGAAACTTAATCACCTGATCACAGATTCGGAATTTCGATGTTTCCTTCGCCGCCCATGAATGAATTCATGGGCTACCATGGCGGAACGTGCCTAAAGGCACTGCATATACTGGCTTTAGTTTTTGCTAAGGACATTTGACTATTCGCCTTCGATCAGATTTGGACATTTTATGGGAGATCCTTCGACCATACTTTGGAGTGGCTAATTCGATGATATTTTCATCATAGTACTATTACCTGCAGTGTGGCTCTCAGGAATGGGGTATTTATATAAGTAAGAAAATCTGGAATCGAGTCCCAAGACCTGAATTTGAGAGACCTTCGTCTTTTGACCTTTGTCCTTACTATATCAGAAATCCACCGAATTCGCTCGCCCGTTTCACGATCTTAATCCGTATTTTTGAGCATTCTACTATGAAGACATCCAAGCACATAGCCGACCGAATCCGACTTTTGATTGCCACCAGGCAGTTTCAGGTTGGAGAGGTGCTGCCTTCCACAAGAAAGCTGGGCATGCAGTTGGAGTCGAGTTTTCACACGGTTCGGAAAGCCTACCAGCTGCTAGCCGAGGAAGGATTGCTGAAGAGTGAGCCCGGGCGCGGCTTTGTGGTCAACAGCCCAAAAACGCTGCTTGACAAATCCGAACGACTCGAAAAAGGAGCCGAAAAATTCCGCGGACTTCTCGAAGAACTGATTGGATACGGGCTTGATGAAGAGGAGGTTGAAACCCTGTTCCAGGAGCAGCTTAACTTTATGGATTGGCCCGAGCGCATAAGCAGCTGCGCCACCGTTGGGCCGACATACGAAATTGCACAAATGCTAAGCAGCACGATTAAGGGGGAGGTCGGTGTAAAAAGCAATTCTATACTTTCCGGTGATTTCGAAAAAAGCGTGAATTACGATGCTCTTTTTGTTCCGCTTCCCTACTACAATAACTTCGTGTCTGAAGCCGGGGAGACCAAATTAATTCCGGTGTTTTACAGCCTGGGTTACGATATGCTTCTATCGGTTGTGGAGCGCTCGGCAATTAGTAAGGTAGGGCTGATCGCGGTCGAAAAGCGCAGTCTGGAAATTCTGGAAGCCGAGCTTCGACAGGCGCTTGCAGCCGGCATTGAAATTGAAACCGGCATTGTGGATGGTCGTTCGCTGCCTTCGTTTGTGCATCAGGTGGATCTGGTATTCTATACAGATAGCTGCGCAAGGGTGGCAGAGCATCAGCTTAATGAGCGTAAACGCAGAAAGCTTACCTACGAACTCTCCGCCAAAAGTGTGGAAACCGTTCGCTCCGAGCTGTGGGATGACTTCTGATCCGCAGCGCACATATTCGATATCATCGTTTTATTCACTATTTTGAAATTATGATATCAAATACACAAAAGCATTAAGATTACACTGGTGAAAATAAATCATTCGATGAAAACCAGCACCTGCTTTGAAGGACCCTACACCCATACAACATTTATCTGCTGCTAAAAAAAACTATGAAACTGTTTCTAAAAATACTGGGCGGATTTGTCGTCCTTATCGTTGTGTTTCTAATTGCGCTTAGTTTCTACCTGACAGACGAGCGCCTGAAAGAAATCATCATGCCTCGCCTTAATGAAATGTCGGGCAGGGAAATACAGGTTGAACGCATTTCCTACACGCTGTTTCGCACCTTTCCAAGCTTTGGTTTAGTAATCGAAAAGCTGGACGTGCCCGATACCGACCCACAGGCCCGGGACGGCGAGCCACGAAGAACCATAGAGGGTCAGAATAATGACGGCCCCCGCTCACTTGCCAGCGTGGACGAAATCCTGGTTTCGGTAGATTTGATTCCATTGATCTCAGGAAATGTAAACGTTTCCCGACTGGACGTGAACACCCCATACTTCAACTATGTAATTTATGAAGACGGCCGCACAAATCTGGATTCCCTCATTGAATTTATGGAAGCAGATGAAGACGTGGCTGAAACCGAAGCTACTACACAGATTGATCTTCAGTCGATACGCGTACGTAACGGCTCCATATCCTACAACGATCATTCAACCCGCACCTATGTGGTTATGCGAGGGTTCGAGTCCGACATATCCCTTTCCTACGGTGAACTGCTCACAACCGATGTGGATGCAAGCGTGGAAGCCCTTAGCGTAACCTATGAAGGCGATCAGCTTATTGCAAATCTGCCTGTTTCGCTAAGTCAGCGCTCGGTGGTTGATATGGAAAATGAGCGCGTGACCATCGAAAGCGGTCGTCTGAATATCCGCGGTCTCGATCTGGATATGGAAGGTGAAGTTGCCGAATGGGGTTCAGATGCCCTGTTTATGGATCTTAGAATTAATTCCAGCTCCGACGATTTTGCGGCACTGCTCGAAATGGTGCCCGATGAATACAAAGAAGACCTTGAAGGCGTAACCACACGCGGTTCGTTGGTCCTCAATGCAACTATTAACGGCAGATTAGGCGAAGATCAGATTCCGGATTTCGACCTGGAGCTGGGCGTGGATGATGGCTTCATTCAGTATCCTAACGTGGATTCTCCAATCGAGGACATCAACATTCGTATTGTTGCCAACAACAGTATTGCCACCATTGAAACCTTCAGAGCCAAAGCTGATATCAATTCGCTTGAGGTTAGCGGGGTTATTAATAATCCGCTTGAAGATGATGCCGATTTTCGTCTTGGTTTCAACATGGATCTGGATCTTGGGACAATTCGCAACTTCTATCCGCTGGATGATATGGAGCTGAGCGGTAAAATGCAGATGAGCGGAAACGCTCTCGGCGTGCTGAATGATGCAGAAAACGCCGAGTTCAGCGCACGTGTGCAGCTCGAAAACGGCTATGTGAAATATGTTGATCTCGAAGAGCCCATCCGCGACATGTTCGTAACTCTGAACGCCACGGAGCAGCGTGTGGATATTGAATCCTTCAGCGCCCGGGCTGCAGAGAATACGCTAAGCCTGAGTGGAAACATCACCAATCCGCTGGACGAAGAGCGCACCACATTCGACCTCACTGCCAATATTTTCATGGACCTGGCAAGCATTCCGAAATTCTACCCGATAGATGAAGATACGCTTAGCATGCGTGGTGAATTCCGCTTCGATGGTACAGCCTCTGGCCGCCTTGCCGATGTGGAAAATGCCAATGTGAATGGCGACATGAGTCTGGCTAATGGTTACATCAGTTATCACGAATTGCCCCGCGCGCTCGAGGAAATCGCCTTTGATGCACGCCTGACCCGCGATCGAATTCAGGTACGGTCAAGCCGCGTCAAAACCGGCGGAAACAACTTTACGGCCAATGGTGATATAAATGACTACCTGGCAGATCAGCCGCGTCTGAACATGAATATTACGGGTGAGTTTAACGTAGCTGAAATTACCGATTATGTTGAAATCGGCCCGTACCTGAGTGAAGTTTCCGGAAAGGCGAATGTAGATCTGAGAGTTCAGGGTCCGCCAATGACGCCCGAAAACCTCAGCTTTGTAGGCTTATTCCGCATGAATGATTTCAACGCTGCGGGCGATTCGCTTCCGCAGCCTATCAGGGATTTGAACGCCAATATGGTGTTTAGTCAGGCTCATGTGGAGCTTCGCCAGTTTACCATGAATATGGGCGAGTCGGATTTCAGCTTCGCCGGAGAGCTTCGCAACTACATGCGATTGATTGATGAAAATACGTCGGAGCTGGCCACGCTGAACGCAACCTTCACATCGAACAAACTGAACGTAGATGAAATCTACGAATACGTGCCGCCACCCGAGGATGAAGAGCCTGTTCCGTTTCCAATCGAGCTGCCAAAACTGGCAATGAACATGGAAATCGAAATTGGTGAGCTCATTTTTGTAGGCGTTCCGATTACCAATATCAGCGGAACTCTGGCGACAACCGATCGTGAAATTCGCATCAACAATGCGGTTGCCCAGATGTTCGACGGCAGCGCCAGCGGTAACGTTATCTGGGAAGTGCCGGAGCCCGAGAACACGCGCATCACCTTCAATGGATCGCTGGAAGGTGTACAGATGGAGGAGTTTTTCGAGCAGGTTAAACCAGCTGGTCTGGATGACCTTCACCAGTATTTTTCAGGCCGTTTCAGCGCGGATATTGAGTATGTTTCGGATATGGATGTATTTCTGGATCCTGTAATTCCAAGCATCGTTTCTGCTGGAACCTTCTCTATGGAGCAGGCACGCATGCGTAACCATCCGACGCAGGTAAGAGCAGCTGATTTACTTCGTACGCCCGAAATACGTGATCTCCGGCTGGATGATCTGAACTCATCGTTCACTATCGGAAACAGCGTAATGACGTTAACTGATTTTAACCTCACATCAAGAGAAATCGGTCTGGAGCTGAACGGTACGCAGCACCTCGAAAACGAGGAAATTCGCTATAGCGCAGTTGTGGTACTTCCCGGAAATCTTGCCAACAACCTTACTCCCGTTATAACACAGGAGGGTGTTAATGCCCTCAAGCGGGAAGACGGTAAAGTGCCGATTCCGCTGCGAATTCGAGGAACGACAGAGTCCCCGAGCGTAGGTCTTGATAACGACGAAATACAATCGAGAATAGCCGATTACCTTCGTGATCAGGCGTCTGATGCGGTTCGCAACAGGCTGCGTAATCTCTTCGGCAACTAAAAGCATTTAACCACTTTGGAGCGCCTGATTGTATTTTCGATGCAGTCAGGCGCTTTTTTTATCGCAGGGTGATGGCATCCGGATGGCATCACCTTTTACTCCCGGCAATACATGGATATAAAAAAACTCATTAAGCAAGCCAAACAGGCGATTGAAGACGAAATAAAAGCGGTTCAGAAAAATCCCCGCCGGGATGTACTATCTGATCCCGAGCCTGAACAGGATGGAGAAGATTATACCTACAGCTTTCCGACTACCAATCCGTCGTTTCAGTATGTTGAAGATTTGTTGCTTATAAGTCAGGATCCGCCGCTGCCGGGCGTGGTGGTGAAGACCGACGAAAAGAGCATCACCATTCGTTTTGAAAAGCTGCCGGAGCAGCCGTTTATTGGCGCTGAGGTGGAATGGATCAACGATTTTGTGCTTACCAGAACCCTGGAGCAGCTGGAAAAGATCGAGGATCAGCCCGACGATAAGGGCATCAAGCGATTGAAGGAAATCTTCAGCGCTTCCGATGAAATTGACGAGGTTGATGATGAGGAATTCCCAGAGGTGCGCCACGACGGATACCGGAACGAGGCGCAGCAGGAAGCCATCATCAAAGCTATGAGCAACCGCGTGACTTACGTCTGGGGCCCGCCCGGCACGGGGAAAACGGCCACGCTTGGATTCATCATCGCCAACTATATCGATCAGGGGAAAAAGGTGCTGTTTGCATCCAACACCAACCGCGCCGTAGATGTTGGCCTGATGAGCGCGCTCACCGCCATTCAGGATATGCGGGTGGAAATTAAACCGGAGTACATCACCCGTTTTGGTGATGCGGCCCTTGAAAACGATACCCTCACCCAGCTCAGTTTTGATGAACAGCTCGAGCGCAGACGAATGGAGGTGCTTCGCGAGTCGCAGCAGGAATCGCGTGAGGACGTGCGCCGGAAAATGCTGGCTGAAATGATTGAGAAGCTGGAGCGGAACGGAAAGGAAGTACCGGGCAAAATTCAGCACGAGTATGAAACCCTGCAGCTTTATGCGGAGGATGAAGAGCATAAAAGTGAAGATTTGATTTCCGAGCTGGAAATGCTTCGGTTCCGCGAGCTCAATCGAAAAAAATTACTTGCCACCACTCTGGCCCGCGTCTGCACATCCGACCTGATGCAAACCGCCAGTTTTGATGCCGTGGTAATCGATGAGGCCTCCATGGCCAATATTCCGTATCTGCTCGTTCTGGCCGCCAAGAGCAAAAAACACGTGGTTTTTGCCGGCGATCCCATGCAGCTGCCGCCCATCGCGATGACCACCAATCCGAAGCACCGCGACTTCCTCGAGCGGGACGTATACACCATGGTTTCGGGCGCGGAATCCATGGAAGAGCTCTTCAGCTGGAAAGACGACAATCCGGGCATCACCTGTTTTTTTGATACGCAGTACCGTCTCGAAGACGATCTGGCCGAGGTCATCAGCAGCGTGTTTTATGACGGAAGGCTGAAGTCGGGCAAGGCGGACATCAACAGGCCTGCCAAAGCACAGCCGGAACTGCAGCCTGAACATACGGAGGTGATTGAAAAGAAGGATGACGTGAGCGTCTATCTGGTTAACTCCGCCCGCTATAACCCGTGGATTGAAACGCCTAAATCTGAATACGGTTTTCGTCCGGTTAATGAGGTCCACCGAAAACTGACGCTCGAGCTGGTTAAGCGGCTGATGTTCCGCGAGCATCTTCCGGCTTCGGAGATTGGCATCATCGTGCCGTTTCGGAGCGTGGTCTGGGACTACCGAAAAGCGCTCTACGAAGAGGGCTACGGTGATGTTGAGGTGGGCACCATCCACACTTTTCAGGGGCGCGAAAAGGAAGCCATTTTATTCGATCTGGTAATGAGCGGTCAGGGCCCGGGACAGCCTCACCGCCACTTTTCGGTTCGTCCGTTCGATGAGGCCAAAAACGGCCTGAGCGTGCCCCGCCTGCTGAACGTCGCATTTTCCAGAGCCAAAAGCCGCATGGTGGTGATTGCCGATATGAACCACGTGCGGAATATATATCAGGGCAAATTTCTTGGTAATTTACTCGAGAAACTGCGCCTCACTGCCAATGGGAAGAAGTCCTGAGTTTGCAGGGTGATGCCGCCCGATGCCTGAATCGCTTAACTACAAATTGTTAATGGTGAATTGTTGAGCGAAGCGAAATCCCGACCCTGAAAGGCGTCGGGATGAATTGTGAATTAGGGTTCTGGATTAATTCTGAAATTTGAATCGAAAAAACGATTTAAAATCATATACTTACACGGATTTCTTCTGGGGTTCGCACGGACAAATAACAAGGCATTTAAAACTTAAAACTTAAAATTTAAAACTGGAAGCGATCATGAGCTCAACTCAAAAAAATATTTTTGCGCTGATTGTCTGTTTAATCCTGCCACAAGTAGCCGGTGGACTTGGAGCCATAGCCACCGCTGAGTCGGTAAGCACCTGGTATACTGAAATCAACAAGCCGGGCTTTACGCCTCCGGGTTGGGTGTTTCCGGTGGTCTGGCCAACGCTCTATTTTATGATGGGGCTGGCATCGTGGTTTGTATGGAAGGAGAGAGTAAAGGGTGATGGCTCCCGGGTCAAGAAGGCCCTGATCGTTTATGGAATTCATCTTGTGCTGAACACCTTGTGGTCGTTCCTGTTTTTCGGAATGCAGAATCCGGGCGCGGCTTTTATAGAAATTATCATCCTCTGGGCAATGATAGCCTGGACCATCAAACTCTTCTACGACATCAGGCCATTAGCGGGCTACCTGCTGATTCCATACATCATCTGGGTGAGCTACGCCACGGTTCTTACCGGCACGATCTGGTGGATTAACTGAGAAAAAGGGGAATTGAAAGGACGCTGATTCCCGCAGATTATGTTGCCGATTAACGCGGAGAAAAAGTTACAAGTGGCAGAAATATGAAATTTTTTCTGAAGTACAAGAAGCTTTTCCTCCC
>PWID01000201.1 GCA_003555145.1 Balneolia bacterium
AGCGAGGGGGTCCTTCGAGCATGCGGCTGCGTAATTGTGAATTTTGAACCTGCCTGCCAAGCCTGATGGCTTGCCGCAGCAGGCAGGTGGTGAATTGTGAATTGACAGGACGCGAAGAGGGCGCGGATTATTACGCAGATTCTCGCTAAAATAATCTGTGCGAATCTGTGTCCTAGCGAAGATTGAGCATCACCCGGGTGCCTTTTTCCACTCTGCTGATTTCACCCGTTTCGGGATTCATGAAGATGTAGCGTACATCATAATTACTTTCGAAGTTTTCATCCATTTCTATGAATTCGTGGTTTTTATCGAGCATCTCTTTGGTGAACTGAAGCATCAGCTCGCCGTTCAGTATCACCGGGCGTGCCGATGAATAGAAGGTTAGGGCGCCTTCGCTCAGATACATTTCGGGCATGCCTTCATTTCTTTCGTTCATCGGAAGTGAGGGCATGTCTTCCAGAAATACCGTCCAAAGCTCCTCGCCTTCTCCCGACCATGCAGATATGATTGGGAACTTCTGATTGACTGTATACAGCTGATTTCTTTCCTCATCACACAGTATATACTGAGCGGAGAAATAAGACGTAAAGCTTGGCCAGCCCGTTTGGGAGGCGTACCGATTTCCAAACGTTCTGATGGAACTGCCATCCATCGTAAAGGAGTGCACCGGTCGCGAGATGAATGAATGCGGATTTTCGGCCGGCTCACCCAGCATAAGGGCCATCAGGGCATCATCGTCTATGGCCAAGCCGCTTCCGCTAGCATAAATGATGTCGTTCATAACACAAATGCCGGAAGGCGTGTCTACCACCGTTGAAATGGTTTTCTCCGGCTCAACCGATGCTTCACTTATACGAAAGGTTTCGACCTTCATTACATCGGCCACCATCACCCTGCCGTTTCCCGCATAGGTTATTCCGGCCGGGAATGCATATTCGCCCGGACCGGGTCCGGTGCGGCCAACAATGTGTAGTACAGAATCAGCATCCATATAGAAAACCTGATCCCGATCGCTGTCGATTATCACAAGACCATCATCCGTTTGAACTGCCTGAGTTATGCTGCCTTCAAACTCGTTACTCAATCCAGCAATCATGGCTGATAATTCGGACGGGGAGCTTCTTTTGGGTGGCTCAAAAATCGGGAGCTCATCGTCATTCCGCGGCATCACCCTTACGAGGCGCATTTCGGTGCTGCTCTCCATAAATTCGAGCGATGGATGCAGCGCGCGTGGTGCATCACTTTCTTTTTCGGCGGAACAGCCCGCGGCTATACTCAGACAGAGCGCTATAAAAAACAACCAGGGCTTCGGTGATGTAATCATATAAATCAAGTAACAGTATATCCGTATGCCAGGGCTACAGGTGCAAAAAATCTCGGGCTGCCTTATGTACTTCAGGTCCGGAAACAGCTTTTACTTCTCCTGATTTCAACTCGGCTTTTCTGCGCTTCACTTCATCACTCCAGGCCTGGTCAACATCATCTTCCACAAGAGAGTCCAGGCTCTCAATTAGCTTTTTAGCCAGGGCTGCTCTGTCTTTCACAGACATCTCAAGCGCCGAGTCTTCAATTTTTTTCAAGTCAGTAATCATGGCTTAAGTAATTTTTTACTAGCCCAAGGCTAACAAATTGGTTTATATCTCCTATTAAAATAAACATTCCATCATCAAAAAAACGAGTGCCTATTCTTTTACCATTATCTGATTTAAGCGCCAAGAGTTGTAAATCACCTCAGATTTATCTTATGAACGTTAAGGACGCTTCCCGATTCTTCACTACCAATTGAGTTTATGGTTTGGAGCTTTACCCCCTCACCCCATCCCTCCACATTCTGCGTTAATCAGCGCCGTAATCCGCGAATCTTTGCGTCCTCTCCCCCTGCACAACTCTTGCAAGTTTTGACAAGATTTCTGCAACAATTTCTTTAGATTGCTGAGAACAATCATTCATTTCGACTGTAGACGATTCAGTGACAGTATTGATTTCCCAACTTCCTGAGCTTCTCAAGATTTAATTCTGGTCCGTTTCAATGCGACATATTTCTATATTTGTGCTGCCTGCCTTTCTGGTATTTTTCCTTTCCTATTCCTTTTCTTTTTCAGCCCAGGCTCAATCAGCCGGTCCCGTTTTAATAAACGAGTTTATGGCCTCAAACGGGGAGACTATTGCCGATGAGGACGGTGATTTCGAAGACTGGATTGAACTTTATAATGCCGGCGAATCGGCCGTTAACCTTGAGGGTTTCGGTCTTTCAGACGATTACGAACGCCCGTTCCGCTGGGTGATGCCGGGCATCACCCTTCAGCCGGGAGAGTTTCTGCTCATCTGGGCATCCGGCAAACACCGAACTGATCCCTCGGGTGAGCTTCACACTAACTTCAGCATTTCATCTTCCGGTGAAGAGCTTCTGCTCACCAGCCCCGATGGAACCCGTATTGATGAAATCGCCCCGCTTCCCGTTCCCCGCGACATTTCCTATGGCCGGTTTCCGGACGGCAGTAGCGCATTCTACTTTTTTGACACCCCCACCCCTGGCTCGGCAAACAGCGACAGCGAAAACCCGCCCATGCTGGGTCAGCCAGAGTTTTCTGCTGAAGGCCGCACGTACTCCAGTCCGATTGAGTTAAGCCTTTCGGCCAGTGCAGACGCCCAGATTTACTACACGCTCGACGGCTCCGTGCCTCATCCGGGAACGGCGGAGCTTTATTCCGCCCCGTTCACCGTATCGGGAACGCACACCATTCGCGCCAGAGCGTTTAAAGACGGTTTCACGCCAAGCGCACCTGCTTCACAGATTTATACGCGAATCGACACAGCTCTGGAGGATTTCAGCTCGGATCTGCCCCTTATGATCATCAGCTCCTACGATAATGAAATTATACCCGGTACCCGCCGCACTGGTGCCATCACCATAATCGAGCGCGACGAAACTGTACGCGCGAAGCTGGTAGATGAGTCACCTTTTCACAGCCGGATGGAAATCAATCTTCGGGGTAACAGCTCGCTTACCTACCCAAAAAACAATATGGGATTCCATCTTTGGGATGAATACGATGAAAACCGAAACGAATCCCTGCTCGGAATGCCGGCCGAGCACAACTGGATTCTCCACGGCCCCTATGCCGATTACACGCTGATGCGCAACGTAGTCAGCTATCAACTATCGGAAGATATGGGCTGGTACGCGCCCCGGACCCGCTACGTTGAGCTTTTTAAGCATGAGGGCGATGGCGACGTTAATCACTCACATTATCACGGTGTTTATGTACTTGTTGAGCGCATCAAGTGGGATAACAACCGGGTCAATATTAACAAAATTACTCCTGAAGATAATCAGGAACCGGAAATCAGCGGGGGCTACATCATAAAAAAAGACCGCCTCAATGAAGGACAATCAGGCTTCCATACCCGCCGTGGATCCATGCTGGCGCACGTTCGCCCGCAGGAAGAAGACATTACGCCTCAGCAGCAGCAGTGGATTCGTAATTATATGTCAGATTTTGAAGACGCGCTCTATGGCTCAAATTTTGGCGATCCTGTAACGGGGTATGAGCAGTATATCAACGTAGACTCATTTATCGACCACTTTTTGCACACCGAACTCCTCAAGGAAATTGACGGCTACCGCTTAAGCACCTACATGTACAAAGACCAGGGAGGTAAACTGGTGATGGGGCCCGTGTGGGATTACAACTTCGCTCTGGGGATTGGTGATTATGTTGAGGGCTGGCTGCCTCAGGGCTGGTACTATCCGCTTATGGGCTGCTACATTGGATGCGCCGTACGGGACTGGTACGTGAGATTGATGGAGGATCCGGGCTATAACGAGCGTATGCAGCAGCGTTGGTGGCAGCTTCGCCAAACAGCTTTCTCCCGTGATCATTTGATGGGTTTAATTGATGACAACGTTGCTGAACTGCAGGAAGCCCAGCATCGTAACTTTGAGCGCTGGCCCGTGCTTGGTACTTACGTCTGGCCAAACTGGTATATCGGCCAGACCTGGCAGGAAGAAGTGGACTGGATGAAAAACTGGCTGGATGAGCGTATCACCTGGATGGATTCTCAGATGGGCACGCCCCCCGATATGCCGGAGCTCGAGCCTTTTATCTTTACGATGGAGAACGATACCTGGACTGAGGACTTCAGCAGCTACCGGGGTTCTGAGCTCACCCTGCCTGGTCATTTGTTCATTGACTGGGATCAGGCGCGGCTTTCCGATCCGTTTACCGGCGTGGGCGTGTTCCAAAGCTCCGATCCGGCACAGGCTTACGGCAACTTTACGGCCTACACCTCTGATGCAGAAACCTACTCGTTCGGAATACGCGAGCGCGCCCCCGATGATCTTCGCGACGCCCGCCTGTATTTCGAATTCACCAACGAGACGGACGAGCCCCTCACACATTTTGAAATCAGTTATGATGTGGAAGCCTGGTTCATTGGCGACCGCCGAAACAGAATCCGTTTGAAGTATGATGATTTGCTGAGCTCCACCGTCCGAAGCGTTTTCGAAACCGATTTGTTTTCTACCGATAATCCGTCAGCTGTAACCGAACCCGATTCCAAAACCGACGGGGCGCTGGATCAAAACCGCACGCACGTTCAGGGTGTTATTAACATTACAAATGTCGACAACGGCAGCGGGGTGACCTTCGAACCGCTTCAGCCGGGTGAGACAGCCTGGTTCCGCTGGCAGTTTTCCAACACCGACGGAGACGGGGGTGAATTACGCTCCGGACTGGCCATTAATAACGTATCCATTCGCGCAATTACGGATATTTCGACCGACCTCCCGGAGGAAGAAACGCCTCAGACGTTCAGCCTGAGCCAGAATTATCCGAATCCGTTCAACCCGGTTACCAACATTGAGTACAGCCTTCCGGAGAATTCCAATGTCTCGCTGGAGGTCTTCAACATGGCGGGTCAGCGGGTGGCAAATTTGGTAAGCGAGCAGCAGTCGGCCGGAACCCATACCGTCTCCTTCGACGCCAGCCGCTTATCGAGCGGTGTTTATATGTATCGTTTAAGGGCCGCCGACTTCGTACAAACGAGGAAAATGCTTTTGGTGAAATAGCTTGAATTAGCTCAGAGGCATTTGAGCTTACGTTCGCTATCGCTCACAAATTGTGAATTGTGAATTGTGAATTATTCTTCCATTCTGGCATGGTCCCAATTGAAGGGAGAATCTTCTGCGTTAATTCCTCAATGAATCGGGGCGCGGCGAGACATTATCCGCGCGCCTTCGCGTCCCCCCTTATTCACAATTCAAAATTCACCATTCACAATTATTCTCCGTAAATCTCATTCAGCACAGCCGCAATTCTTACGCCAGCCTGAATGAGGCGCTTTTCTACCACATGGAAGTTTTTGTTGCGGTATTCCCACTCCAGCTCGTTGTTTTCAGGTATGTCGTAGATGGTGTCGCGGTAGGTTACAGATTCGGCCGCCCAGTCGCGCGGTCCTGAGTTTTGCCATTTAGCTACGGTTTCCGGGGTTACCACATCGAGGGCTTCCACAAACTGAGTGGTGGTCAGGCCCCATGACTCAATCATGTTGGTATCCCATACGCGGTGGAGGTTGGAGTTGCTGCCCATCCACTTTACGCGCACGTCGTTACCGCCACGGTCTTCACCCGTGCCCACGTGCAGCGGCTGATGCATATCACCAATCATGTGAATTACAAAGCGCAGGGCATCTAGCTCTTCTTTTTCGGTTAGTCCGCCAGCTTTAAGCAGCTCAATGTTTTCTTCCAGCGAGCGAATGACATCGCCATTCGGGTTTTTCTCAGTTTCCTCATAGGTCATTCCGTCGGGGATGGTCACCCAGTGCCAGTCGGCCGTATAGCGGTAGTCGTCCTGCGAACGCACCTGATCCATCCATACGGTAGCCACGGCCAGGCTGGTGTCTCCAAGTATGCGCTCAACCGCTGCGGCAGCTTCGGCGTTTAAATGTCGCTGAGCGATTTCACCGGTTATATAGTGTCCGGTTCTTCCCCAGGCTTCGGCATCAGCCGGCTTGAGGGTGATGAGCAGGCTTGCAGTAACGAGAAAAAGGCCAACAGTCCTTAGTACAGATGTTTTCATGTATCGAATAGGTTTTTGATGTGTTTAAAGTCCGCATCAACCTACCCAAATAAAGTTTAAAAAACTGTGAAATTTATGTGATGCTTTCCCCGCCCTTTGCTACCTTGGGTGCAGCTGTAAAAAGCTCATAAGCCACATATAAACAAATGCCTGGTGATACCTAATCAGAAATAGGTTTTTTTTCAATCGGTCTCGCTTTGTTGGTCTTTTTTGCATTTGCTTGTCCTTCTGTTTCCGAAAAAACGCCTTCAGTTCTTGTTTTTCTTTTTCCGAAACTGCCTCTCCACCAATCAGATCGACATTTAATTCGTCTTTTTTGCTTAGTATTGCTCATTGTGAAAGTACCTGTTTATCAAGCTTACCTTCTAAGTTAAACCGTCTGCTTTTATATTATTAAAAACAATCACTTAATTTAGTGAAACTTTGTGTCTTCGTGACCTCGTGGTTCAAATGAACTTTTCGTAATGCGCTCATGCTTTAATTTACAAAAAAGAGAACGGAAGTCTTATTTTACAGAGCTTCTTATCATTTTATTACCACCACAAAAGCCATCACCCTATCCCTTTATGAACCCTGACCCGCAGTTTATGATCGATCTTGTGAATGCCCGCATGCCGTTCGGGCGCTACGAGGGCAGCTATATCACCGATTTGCCGGTTCATTATCTGGAGTGGTTCGAGCGGGAGGGCTTTCCGGCGGGCAAGCTCGGTCAGCAGATTGGGACCATGTTCGAAATCAAAAGCAACGGGATTGATGCCGTGCTGAAGCCCATCATCCGGGAGCACCGGCGGAGGTAGGTTTTAAGGCTGAGATTAAGGTTGAGACTGAGACTGAGGCTGAGGCTGAGGTTTTGGAGACGCATCGCGCTGCTGTTGGGCTACATCAAAATGGACGCGCTCGATAGCGTAGCGGCCTTTGTAGATGCGAATATAAGCCTCGCCCTTGTACGATGAGCTCATAGACCGAAAGCCTTCTTCATAAACAGCGCCCTGCATTTCGATTTGTCGCTGCAATTCTTCCGAAAGGGTGAAGTCATCGAGGCGGTAGCTGGAAAACGGGTAGGTGATGCCCAGCTTTTCGGTGGATGCGCGCCCCATGCTTCGAAGCCCAACCTCCAGATAGGCTGAGCTTCCGCGGGGTTCTTCGAGCGACCACTGCGCCGGCTCTGAAAATCCCTCCTCATTCGTACCAAATGTTATCCATCCCCTCTGCGATTCGTACAGCTCTGACTCGGGAAAGATTTGGCCGCCACCAGCAGTTTTCTCAATAACATTTATGGTTGGGAAAATGCTCACCGTGCTCTGATTGGTGAGATTATTCACATATACATCGCCAAGATCCAGGCGAATGAGCTCGCCCTTCTCCATTATCTGATGATGCGACCACATCATGCCACCCAAAACCGCCAGCTGAATAATTGCGGTGAGAATCATGAGCGAAAGTACGAGGCGTCCGGACTTCATACGATGTCGCCTCCGAACCGGAATTTCGGGTTATCGGTGGTTTTGCGGGTTTTCATCAGGCTTCGGTTCGCGATGATGAACATGAGGCCGACCATCACAAAGCCGAGTCCCCGCACCCAGAGGGGCCAGTCGCTCGTAAAAAAGCGGCTGAGAATCTGCACGCTAAGTACCAGCAGCCCCAGATTGAGGTAGCCCAGCTTCAGCTTTCGGTTTCCTTCACTAATAAGCAGCAGTGCCAGAGCGAGCATCATCCCGTTAGAAATGATAACGGCTACCCAGTAACCATACTGCTGCATTGCAAAAATAAATACTGCAATAGTCGGAATCACAAA
>PWID01000040.1 GCA_003555145.1 Balneolia bacterium
CCCGGGCATGGCCGAGGCCGCAAAGTCTAAGCTAAGACAGTGGGAGCTGTCTGATTCGGAGATTCAGCGCATTATCGACAGCGGTAACGTGCAGCGCGAAGTAGCCATCACCTCGCCTATTGATGGCGTGGTTGTGCAACGAAATGTCGCTCGTGAAGACTATGTGCAGCAGGGCACTATGATGTTCGAAATCGCTGATCTCAGCACTGTATGGCTTCGCTTCGAGGCGTACGAAGACGACATATCGTGGATTTCGGCGGGCGACGTTATTACGTTCTCGGCGCGCTCAAACCGGGGACAAAGCCATGAGGCTACCGTTGAGTTTGTGGATCCGGTTCTCGACGAACAAAGGCGCACAGTAGGCGTCCGTGCCAGTTTTGATAACAGCGCCGGAAGACTGCGCCCGGGCCAGATTCTGAGCGGGACCGTTACGTCGGTGGCCAGCGATGAGCCTAAGCTGATGATTCCGGCCAGCGCCGTGCTGTGGACAGGTCCGCGTTCGGTTGTGTATGTGCACGATACAACGGCAGATGGTTTCAGGTTCGAAGCACGAGAGATCGAAATCGGCCCACGTGCCGGAGATCACTTTGCAGTGCTGTCCGGGCTTGAGGAAGGCGAACGCGTTGTGTTTAATGGCGCCTTTAAAATCGATAGCGAAATGCAGCTGGCGAACCGCTTCAGCATGATGAACCGCGACAAGGGAGTACTGGCACCTGAAGATCCGCATAGTCGTGAAGTTGAAGACGTGCGCGACGGCGTTTCGGATGAATTCCGCTCCGAGTTTACTGCTTTTGTAGAGACGTATCTCGAAGTAAAAGACGCTTTGGTTGAGTCGGACTTTGAAACGGCTTCAGCACTGGCTAACGACATGGTCGGTCAGCTGGAAAGTATTGGTGAACATCGTAACGAAGGTGATGCTCATGTGCATTGGATGGAAACCTATGGTAGCCTATTGGGCCACCTGCGTCCGTCGGCAGGGGCAGACGAAATCGAAGAGCTCAGAGCCGAATTTCGCTTTCTCTCTAATCTGATGGTAGATGCTGTGAAAGCATTTGGTGTCGAGGGCGTGGTTTACCAGCAATATTGCCCGATGGCCTTCGACGACGAGGGCGGCTACTGGCTGAGCCGTGAAGAGCAGATTCAAAACCCGTACCTGCCCGAGAGTATGCTCATGTGCGGCGAGGTTATCGAGCGGATAGAGTGAGGCTGGTGAGTATTCCTGGTGCAGACCTGACAGTTTTCCTGAACCTGTCAGGTCTGTGCCTTTTCAACTCGCGAACAAATCAGCAAACTGCGCTAAATCCAAATCCTGATGCAGCTTTAGAAACGACTCCATTCCGCTGGTGAGCTGGATTACCTCATCCTTGCGCAGCTCGGTGTGCTTATCCAGCCGATAAGCATGCCACGAGCTATGTGGCCAGTCATGCGCCTGCTCCACAAATCCGTGGTGAACCGGGTTAAGGTGGATGTAGGCCAGGAGATTCAAGAAATAAGTCCGGGAGGTGATGGGGTTGCGTTTGAAAGGTCTCGCATACAGCGATCCGCTTCGTCCGTATTGCTTATTAAAAGCCTTTGTGTAAGAGTTAAAAAGATTACTGAACTGTTTCGAGAGCAGACCTGACAGGTTTTTAAAACCTGTCAGGTCTGTGCTGGAACTGCTTCTGAGTTGGTTTTCAAAACCTTGGAGGTTTGTCATAGAACCCCCCTTTTTATCAGCAACAACCTCCATCAACTCCTCATTTGCTTTTATTCTCACAAGCAGATGAAGATGATTGGGCATCAGACAATAAGCGAAGGTGTCTGCTACCGGAACAATATGACGTCTGTATTTATCAAGGAAGAAACCGTAGTTCTTTTTCTCACGAAAAATATTCTCGCTCCCGTTTGCGTGTGTCCAGATATGGTATGTCTTGCCAGGTTTGAGAGGAACTGGGGGATAGTGGGCCATTCTGTGCAGGATCGGGTAAAGGTGTTGTTTTTGTATTTATATAATCCACGAGCGAATGAATCCTTACAAAATTATTTTGAACTGCTTCAAGAGTAGACCTGACAGGTTTTCAAAACCTGTCAGGTCTGTGTGCTTGTGCCGCCATCAGGCTGTTTCCAAAACCTGACCGGTCTTTGCACTGGAGATTAAATGCATGAAGCTGAGTATGAGGGCCGTCCGGGTCCCAACGATATTGTCCCGCAATAAGTTATATAAATGTGCCCTTCAATTATTAATGCTTAACGACTGGAATTATGAAAGAAGAAAGCCATAAGCATCACAATCATGATCATAGTAGTCACGATCATGAAAGCAATGATGATCATCACGAAAATCATAATCACGACGACCACTCAGGTCACTCACACCACGACCATCACAAGATGATGGTGGAAGATTTCAAGTTCCGCTTTTGGTGGGTGCTTGCGTTAACCATTCCGATCCTCGCGCTTTCACCCATGATTCAGGATTTCCTGACCGTGGACTGGCAGTTTACGGGTGATATATGGATTCTGGCCGCGCTTTCATCAGTTGTATACTTCTTTGGCGGCTGGCCGTTTCTTTCCGGTCTTATTGATGAGCTGAAAAAGAAACAGCCTGGAATGATGACCCTGATTGCTCTGGCTATTACCGTTGCCTATGTCTACAGTACGGCCGTGGTATTCGGCTTTGAAGGCCACCTGCTGTACTGGGAGCTCGCCACGCTGGTTGGTATCATGCTGCTGGGCCACTGGGTGGAAATGCGCTCGGTGATGAGCGCTTCGGCCGCGCTTGAAAAACTGGCCGAGTTGCTGCCCGGAAAAGCCAATCGTGTAAAGGATGATGGATCAACCGAAGAAGTTCCGGTCGAAGAGCTGAAAAAAGGCGATAAGGTGCTCATCAAACCGGGTGAAAAAATTCCGGCTGATGGTATTGTTGTGAAAGGAGAATCGAGCGTTAACGAAGCCATGCTTACCGGCGAATCAAAACCGGTTACTAAAACCAAGGACGATGAGGTAATCGGTGGTGCGGTAAACGAGAAGGGTTCGCTCACCATCGAAATCAATAAAACCGGTGATGACTCCTTCCTTTCTCAGGTGATGGACCTTGTGAAAAAAGCGCAGGACAGTAAATCAAAAACTCAGGACCTGGCTAATCGGGCTGCTTTCTGGCTGACAATTGTAGCCATCTCAGCGGGTGCGCTTACGTTTATTGCCTGGTCGCTGTTTACGGGTCAGGAGCTTAGTTTTACTATGAACCGTACCGTTACGGTTATGATTATCGCCTGTCCCCACGCTCTTGGTCTGGCCATACCGCTTGTTGTTGCTGTATCCACCAGCATTGCCGCTTCAAACGGATTTCTGATTCGCGACCGCGTTGCCTTCGAACAGGCACGTAATCTTCAGTCCGTCATTTTTGATAAAACCGGAACCCTCACCGAAGGTACGTTTACGGTTACGGATATTCTGAACTTCAACGATAACTTCAGTGATGATGAAATCCTGCAGTACGCCGCTTCACTTGAAACCAATTCCGAGCACCCGATAGGTAAAGGTATTCTGGAAAAAGCGGGCGATGGAGTGAAAGAGCCGGAAGAGTTTAACTCCCTCACCGGACAGGGAATTGAGGGCAAGGTAGATGGCAAAATGGTGAAAGTGGTCAGCCCCGGATACGTTCATGAAAATAATTTCGACTATCCAAAAGAGGAAGTCGAAGAGATTTCTTCACAGGGTAAAACCGTGGTGTTTGTTGTGATTGAAGATGAGCTGGCCGGTGCAGTTGCCCTGGGTGATGAAATCCGCGAAACCTCCCGAAACGCCATCAAGCGCCTGCACGAGATGGGCCTTGAAGTGGTGATGCTCACGGGCGATAATCAGCAGACGGCCGAGTATGTGGCGAAAGAGCTGGATATCGATCAGGTGTTTGCCGAGGTCCTGCCCGATCAGAAGGCAGACAAGGTGAAGGAAGTGCAGGGGCAGGGTAAACTGGTGGCCATGACCGGAGACGGCGTGAACGACGCCCCCGCTCTGGCGCAGGCCGATATTGGAATTGCCATCGGCGCCGGCTCGGATGGGGCCGTGGAAACCGGTGATGTGATTCTCGTGAAAAACAACCCCGAGGATGTGGTCAACCTGATCCGTCTCTCAAAAGCCACCTATAGCAAAATGGTGCAAAATCTGGCCTGGGCAACCGGTTACAACGTAATTGCCATCCCGCTGGCAGCCGGAGTACTGTTTACCTGGGGTATAATTCTGAGTCCCGCAGTTGGCGCCGTGCTGATGTCGGCGAGTACAGTTATCGTTGCGATTAATGCGAGATTGCTGAAGCTGGATTGATTAAATCCCGGCTGAAGCTCTTCTGATCGTAGTGCCGGAAATGATTTGTGGAATCATATTATTTGAGTCAGTTTTTAACAAAGAAGAAAGGTGCTGAAACACGCCGGGAAGGCGTGAAATCCGGAGGTGGGTATTTTATATAGCCAGGGTTAAACAGCTTGAAAGGGCAACTCAGCTGTAATTGTATTTATACCACAATTGATTACTTTAGGACTCTGCTTCCCTTTAGTTTTCATTTCTTAAATGTTTAAATATCAATGAAGCCGCTATTGCTTTTCTCTATTTTGCTGCTGGTTCCTTTTATGGTGTCTGCACAGTCGCCGAACCCCGACTACAACCCGGAACTTGCCGAGGAGCTGGGAGCCGACGATTACGGTATGAAGTGGTATGTTCTGGTGATGCTGAAAACGGGTAAAAACACCACGGCTGATGCCGATACGCAGGCTGAGCTATTTGCTGGTCATATGTCTGCCATCAGCAGGCTTTCCGATGAAGGCACTCTGGTCGTTGCCGGTCCGCTTGAGGCCAATGAGCGAACCTACCGCGGTATCTTTATCTTTGATGTAGAAACCCTGGATGAAGCCCGGGAGCTCCTGAAGGAAGACCCGGCCGTGCGCGAAGGGCTGCTGGACGCCGAACTGTTCCGCTGGTACGGCTCAGCGGCTTTGCGAGAATATCTGGAAGTGCATCGACAGATTCAAAAGGTATCCTTTTAGGCCAACATCATCTATCACCCCAAAAAAGACAAAACAGCAGGCGGCTCATTATGAATGTACTTATTATAAATGGAGATCCGGACCGGGAAAGTCTGGAAACATCGGCAGCTATTGCCTATCGCCAGGCAGCGGAGCATGCCGCCGACCGTGTTGATGAAATTACAATATCCGAGCTAAACCGAGCGCCTGAGTCACGAAATTTCGACAGCGATGAACTGGCTGAAGCCCGTAAGAAAATTGAAGCAGCACATCATCTTGTTTGGGTTCAGCCGTCGTTGAAGGCGGGCTTTCCCGGGGGGACCAGCGTTTTTGTGCAGATGCTGTTTAATCAAAAAAAAATCTACAAAGGAAAAACGGCGCGCATCATAACAACTATGGAAGAAAAGGGGTGGAAATATCGCTGGCTGAAAGGCAGGTGGCTTGTAAATAAGCTGAAGAAAGGAGTGCTGGAAAAAACCGGTATATATTCTGTAAAGGTGATGAACCTGGGCTATATCAAAGAGGCGAAGGATGAAGAGCAGTCGGAATTACTGCGGAAGGTAGCCAGCCTTGGCAGGGAGTTGGGCTAGAATAGCTGATGCACATGTTTGGAAAAGATGCTGTTTGGAGATAGTTCTACTTATTAACCGTCTTTAATAAGTAGAACTGTTAAATAAATTCGGAACGGATCTGTAAGAAGGTGTTTAAGTACGTGTGAATAAAACCCCAAAATACTGTTTGTTATGGGTATAGGTGTTTGCGCCTAAGGGTTAATTTTAGTTAATTAAAATGTTTTAATACTTAGTGTTTTTCACTATTTTTGATTTAGATTAAAAGCCCTTAATGACAACAACCTTATTTAAGCATTATGAAAAGCAGAGAACAATCATACTTCTCATTATCAAGTACCATTGATAAACCTGAGTTTCTCAAACGTTTTTTCGCAACTGCCGCACTATCTGTTTTTATAGCAGGATACTTCTGGATTCTCTCGGTGAACTATCCTTCACTTGTTGTTTTCCCTGTTCTGTTTTGGGCTATTGCCGTTGCCGGCCATACCTTAGCTGCAGTGTACATTGTTAAACGACTACGTACTCTTGGCGATTACAGTAAACATACCGCTGTTGTTTTTATACCATTTTTTGGGGTGATGTATGCATTGCCTACGGCTCTTATCGATAACGACTTTAACTACGAGAACACATATATGCGTACGGAGTCTGAGCTCGAAAACGCAGCCTGATTGTTCCCCGGCTTAATTAAGGGTGTTGATATAATTTTTTGAATGTGTATGATATACAAAAGCCTGACTGTGGAAGCGGTCAGGCTTTTTTTATTTTTTTTAAAAAAATGATCCGTTTGATTGGGTATTCCGTATTTGGTTGTGTAATCATGTAATACCAACCAATTAATTAACTCATGGATATTACCAACTACCAGCTGGACGCACCTGAAACTGCATCAGTAAGTCTGGATATTGAGAAAATTTTTGCCATACGATTCTCAGCTACTCTATTGCTTACATTGTTCACGGCAGGCTATCTGTGGACACTGGCAATTTCCTACCCTGCAATGACTCTGTTGCCCGGATTGTTATTTGTAACAACGATTTCCGGGCACTTTATTATGGCCACACAGCTTGTTAAGCGCCTGCAAACTCTTGATGACAACACGAAAAACAAAGCGCTTGTGTGGGTACCTTTTATTGGAGTGGCATATGCTTTGCCGGCCGTAATGTATGCAGGTAATGCTGTTCTGCATAATGATAAGCCGGAATTATAAGTCCATAAATGAAAGCTTAGAGTAAGTAAACAAAGCTGTATAGTGAAGTTCTGTCCGTGAAGCCCGTTCGTAAAACCGACCGGGCTTTTTTTATGCCTGCCTGCTAATCCGCCGAAAGAGTAATTACGTAGTTAAGGTTGTATGAACCCTATAATTTAAATCTTAAATAAAAATACCATGAAGTTATATACAACATTATTGTTGCTTGTATTCGCTCTTTTATTCGCAGGCTGTTCAAACAACGCGACCTCTGCCATGGATGAGCCCGATCCTGAAGAACCACCGGTAGTTTTAGAACCGGTCGTTATCACATTAGAAAACTCGGGTGCTCAGTCGTATCGGATTGTATCAATCGATGGAGATGGAGCCACAGCTGTCTTAAATGAGGACAATGTTGACATCACCTTGCAAATCGGTTTGCGGTTCACGTTTGTTAATACAGCCGGTGCATCTAGTCATCCGCTGGATTTCCGTAACGATGCCAATGAAAAGCTGTTTGGACAGAGTAACGCATCCGGAATGCTAAATGATGAAGAATCCATCGATGTCGCTAAAGACGGAAACAGCATCACCTTTACGCTCACGGATGAATTAGCCGATGTTCTGGCAAACTATGTGTGTTCCTTTCATCCTGGAATGGGCGGCAAGTTTATAATCGAAGCCAGGTAAGGTACTCAGCAACATCAATAAAACAGAAGACTCAAGGTGGTTGGATGATGCCGGCACAGGCTTGCCCGAAGGGTAATGCAGGTGCCGGCATTCGTATTTAAGCTTAGCTGAAGAGCAAGAAAAACCTGATTACTATTCGCCAAGGTGATGTTAATACACAAATGTAGCTTGGGATATTATAACTTGACTAATTGATATTACATTATATTTTAATTCACACTTTTGGAGAAGTTTGAGATTTCTAGCTAAGACCGCGAAAAAAAAGAACCACAAATTATTATAACCTTTTTGCAGGCAAGGTTCATAACTACCGGCACTTTAACCCCGGCTGCGCACAGACATTTAAAAACGACCCTAAAGCAGGTCTTTAGTCAGCTTAGTGTATTACAGGACTTTAGAAAAAAA
>PWID01000022.1 GCA_003555145.1 Balneolia bacterium
ACCAACCTCCGCAAAATCCACGAACACGGAACCCGGGCCGACGGTATCGTCAAATCGATGCTCCAACACTCGCGCGGCGGGGATGGAAAAATGGAGCCCTCCCCTCTCAATCCGATCATCAAGGAATATGTGAATCTGGCTTTCCACGGAATGCGCGCAAGCAAAGAGCCGATTAATGTGGATATTCAAATGGATTTGGATGATTCGATTGGCGAAGTGCCACTGATTGCTGAGGATTTCAGTCGGGTGATTTTGAATCTGGTTAATAATGCTTTCGACGCTATGAGGGAGAAGATAATTCAAAATTATTCCCCCAAACTAACTATCCGCACCAAATCCGAAAACGATCACATCATCATCGAAATCGAAGACAACGGCCCCGGTATCTCCGACGACATCAAAGACAAAATCATGCAGCCGTTTTTTACGACGAAGAAAGGCACGCAGGGTACCGGGCTGGGGCTGAGTATCACCAATGATATTATCAAGGCGCATGGCGGCAGCATGGATGTACATTCACAGCCAGGACAAACGACGTTTATCATTAAACTCACAGGTTAGGGTGATGCGATTCAGGGATTGTGTTCAGGCAGCACAAATTCCCTGAAGTTATCCCGGTGAATTCCGTAAACGTTTTGAGAATAGTTTTTTGTAAATGTCTTTGGAAACCTGATATCCCATTTGGGATTCCAGTTCGTTAACAAAAAATGGTTAGTCATTACATAACTTATCGGGAGTATAATCCGATATAGTTATAACTATTATGGATTACAGTACTGTTCAGTCATGCTTTTTTAAAAAAATAGCAAGGATTTTCATCTTCTGTCCGAGTTATGGCGAGCGGTAAGCATTACTGACGACAGCATCTTACGGCTGATTCCCTTCAATAAAATGGCATGGCATGCTGTATCTGTGATATAGTTGTCAAAAAGTTGTGCATATCTGCATAACCTGGATTATCTGATACAGTACACGACAAGGTCATATAAGCAGGATTGACTTTGGTGAACCCCTTAAGTATTATGCATATATAAATATGCATTGATACATATAAATTTATGAGAACTACACTAGATATACCCAAAGAATTAATCGATGAAGCGATGAAGGCAACTGGTGCAACTACAAAAAGTCAGTTGATTAAGGATGCTCTCCAGGCCGAAATAGATCGCTCCAGGCGAAAACGATTGATCACAAAAAAGGGAACCGTAGACCTTAATATCGACCTCGATTCCCTCAGAGACCGTAGCTGATGAGTGCATACAGCATACTTATCGACAGCTCGGTATGGATTGAATATTTCCGGACCGGCAAGCCTGAAAAACTTGATCGGATTATTGAGGAAGATCTGGCATGCACAAACGAGCTCATACTTACAGAGCTAGCCCCAGCTTTATCACTAAAAAATGAAACTGAACTACTTGAAGGATTGCAGGCAATCCGGATGATTCCGATGAACATAGACTGGGGGATCGTTCGTGACTATCAGCTCATGAATTTGCAAAACGGAATTAATAAAGTTGGCATACCCGACCTGATCATTCTGCAGCAGATAATTGACCAGAAAATTTCACTCTTCAGTTTTGATAAGCACTTCAAACTCATGCAGGAACACCTGAGTTTTGAACTTTTGAATTAAAAATAACCTGAGTTCGCTTTAAATCGAACTGTTTTAAAAAAAATATCAATTACTTACGAATGACATAGGTTTGAATCAAGCCGGCACTTCCTTCTTCATTAAAAATGACCATTCGATGGGTAAAGTCCTTTACTGCTAATCAAGATATATTCTGTACCTACGGCACAGAAATGTCTGGGGTAATCACATCTCTACCCATATTTTCGTCCCTACAGGACGGAGATCTTAACACTAAGAAACTTCAGCAAAAATTGATGATCAGATGGTCCCGTCAGGGACTGAATATGGGTAGGAATAATCGTGCCCGCAAATTAAGCGTGCCGTAGGTACGCCATATGGCTTTATAAGCAAATTGTGCGTTTTGGCTAATTCGGGCTTATCTAATACCGGGGTGAAGTCTCCTACATATGTTTAAATCTTCACGGAGAAACATTATTAATCGAGCTCAGGTTATTCTGAGCATTTCTGAATTGTAGCTCCTTGACACAGATAGGAATAACCATTACTCTTTGTTGAAGACGGTACAACAACGAATTTAAAAATATTATTAGGACGATTATGGAATACAGATTTTTAGGACGATCAGGATTAAAAGTATCAGCGCTGTCATTTGGGTCATGGGTTACATTCGGGGAACAGGTTGATACCGATCTTGCGTACAATCAGATGAAAACGGCATACGATGCAGGCGTGAATTTCTTCGATAATGCCGAAGGCTATGAGGGAGGAAAGTCCGAGACGATCATGGGCGAGGTGATTAAAAAAGCCGAATGGAAGCGATCAGACCTGGTGCTATCCACCAAGATATTCTGGGGTGGCGACGGGCCGAATGATACAGGGCTTTCCTTCAAACATATTAAAGAAGGAACTGAGGCATCACTGAAGCGAATGCAGACTGAGTATGTGGATCTTTTGTTTTGTCATCGTCCCGACCTCCACACGCCGATCGAGGAAACCGTTTGGGCCATGAATCAGATGATCAACGAAGGAAAGGCGCTGTACTGGGGAACCAGTGAGTGGAGCGCGGAGCAAATACGCAAAGCTTTCGATTTTGCACGGCAGGAGCATCTGCGTCCGCCATTGATGGAGCAGCCTCAGTACAATATGTTTCACCGGGATCGGGTGGAAAGTGAGTACAACATGCTCTATAAAGATTTCGGTTTGGGAACCACCATCTGGAGCCCTCTCGCAAGCGGACTTCTCACCGGAAAGTACAACGACGGCATTCCGGAAGGATCACGTCTCGGCCTTGAAAAATACAGCTGGCTAAAGGAGATTTTACTTGAAACCGAAGATGGACGATCCAGACTTGAGAAGGTGAAAAAGCTGGCTCCGGTGGCCAAAGATCTCGGTATCACCATGCCGCAAATGGCTCTGGCCTGGTGCCTGAAGAACCCGAATGTAAGCACGGTTATTACCGGAGCATCCAATGTGAAGCAGGTTGAGCAAAACATGAGCGCCATGGATGTAGTCGGCAAGCTGAATGACGAAGTGATGGAGAAAATCGATGAGATTCTGGATAACAAACCCGCCGACGAGCAGGACTGGAGAAATTAGTATTTGAAAGTCCGCCCGTCCAGCCAGAAACGAAATATGCCTAGAGAATGAAGTTCACCTCAAGTCACCTCCTGTACACAGCTACGGGAGGTGACCTGTTGGATCACTTAGCCAAAGCCCGATTTTGCCATCATTTATAGTAGATTAACAGACCGGAATTCCGCCTCGGAAAGGACAAAATGCAGCTTCGCTTCGCTACCCTTACTTTCCCCGCAGGATAAATTACGAAGCGTAGTTTGCCATCACTTTATTTTAATCCGGAGCTCTGTTTAGTCATGGGCGAAATACGGGTAGAGAATAACATTCACATCAAACCACCTCATGTACGCAGGTACAGCATATATAAGTGCTTACAACTCCCCTGCTTCACACTAAGTACGTGAGCCACAGGAAAGATGCGCCGATAGTCCAAACATTTGCTACATAAGTGCAAAGTATATATCAATAGATTTAGTAGATTCTAAATATGCTCATATTTAAAATTCTACCACTAAGTTTAGATAAAAATACAGTATTATCAGTTAGATGCGCTTTCAATTTGCACCATACCTTTAAAAGCACCCTAAAATGGCTTAAAAAGGAACATAAGCATTGCACAACTGCGAACAACCGCATTGGTTTTTCACCTAATCTCAAGTCGCCTGTATGAAGTTTTTAGTCGTAGATGATGAAAAAGATGTTGAAATGCTTTTTCGTCAGAAATTCAGAAAAGAATTACGTGAAGATCTCATCGAACTCGTTTTCGCCTTTTCCGGCAAGGAGGCTCTTGAGATACTTCAAAGCAAAAATCCACCTGAGGTCGTATATGTCTTTTCCGACATCAATATGCCCGGCATGACCGGACTGGAGCTGCTCGAAAAAATAAAAGCCGAATACCCACAAATCTATGTAAGCATGATCTCTGCCTATGGCGATGACGAAAACTACAAACGGGCTGTGAATTCAGGTGCAAAGGCGTTTTTCACAAAACCTATCGATTTCAAAAACCTGCGCGACGAAATTCTCACCATGACCGAAAAGAAGGCTAAATAAATGATCGGTGAACCCAGAAAAATACTAGTTGTAGATGATGAACCAGACCTCCAGATTTTAATGCTGCAGCGTTTCAGGCAGCAGGTTCGGTCGAAACATTACGAGTTTCTATTTGCCGAAGATGGTCGCGAAGCCCTCAGCATAATATCAGAAACACCGGATATATCGCTTGTTCTTAGCGACATCAATATGCCGGGTATGGATGGTCTCACCATGCTCACCGAAATTCAGAGTTTAAAATGTAATTGCCTTAAAACAGTAATGGTTTCTGCTTACGGCGATCTGGATAATATCAGAACTGCAATGAACCGGGGGGCCTACGACTTCGTAACTAAACCCATCGACTTTACAGATCTTCAAACTACCATCGAAAAGACCATCCGTGAAGTCGAGCGTATCGAGAAAACGCTGGATATGGAGAAGAAATTCGAAGCCATGTCTACCGATCTGGATATGGCCGGGCGCATACAACAGCAGATTCTAAAGAAAGAATTCCCTGCCTTCCCAAACGACGAACGTCTCGACATCTATGCTCAAATGATTGCCGCCAAGCACGTAGGAGGCGATTTCTATGACTTTTTCAAAGTCGGTGATGACAAGCTCGCCTTTTTTATAGGTGATGTGGCTGGTAAAGGCATGCCGGCCGCTATCTATATGGCCGTTTGCGATACCATGCTCAAATCTATCGGTTCGGAAGTGCTCGACCCTGCTCAGTGCCTTTCAAAAGTAAATCAGATGCTTATTCCCGTAAGCGACATCGCCACCTTCGTAACCGTTTTTTACGGAGTGCTGAATCTCAGCGATGGATCCTTCTCCTACTGTAACGGTGGCCATAACCTTCCCTTTATCCAGAAAAATGATGGAACCGTAAGTGAACTTAACGACGTAGGCGGACTGCTTCTGGGGAAATTCGGTTTTGCACAATACGAAAGCGAAACCATCACCCTTGAACCCGGTGATACGGTCTTCACCTTCACTGACGGTATAACCGAGGCAGAAGACGAAGAACAAGACCAGTATGAAGAAGAACGCCTATCCCAGTTTCTGATAAAAACTGCCGGAAAACCGGTCACATCAGTGGTGAAATCAGTATTCCTCGATGTCCTCAAATTTGCCGGCCCCCACGAACAGTCCGACGACATCACGGCTATGGCCGTTCGTTATGATGGAAAGGGTGAAGCTTGATATACGATTTTTGAAGGCAATGCAACCTGATAGATGATACTATTTGCTAACTGCTAGCTGCTAGCTGCTAATTCCATCATTCCAACATTCATCAAAACAAGTCTGCTTGGATCCCCGCTACAGCTCAGGGTGAGGAGGTGCGTGGTACGGGTGCAGGCGATAAAAAGAATCGCACTTAGGTTCAGCGAATACTCTTTTCCAAAACCACAGGTTCCGGAGCTGATCTGTTAAACGCTATTCCCTTCTTCCACCCTGAAGATCCGCCCTCTTATATTTATATAAATATCAGCCATTCATATATAACGGATTTCGCCTCTCATAGAAATATGTTTAAAGTGAATTTAGCGACTCCCTAAAATGGAAAATACTATGAGTGAAGCAGCAGCAAAAGAAGCCATTGAGACCACTAACCCTGCAACGGGAAAAAGTCTCAAACGCTACGATTACATGACCACAGAGAATGTGAATGAGGCCGTTTTAAAATGCCATGAAGCATTTAAAACGTGGAGTAAAACATCTCTTAAAAACCGTGCCGAAGTGATCAAATCTATCGGAGAACAGCTGATTAATGCCAAAGAAGATTTAGCCCAGTTGATGACCGACGAGATGGGAAAAACTTTAGAGCAGAGCCTGCAAGAGGTGGATTTATGCGCTGCTATTTGTGAGTATACTGCTGAAATCGGACCTAAGGAGTTAAAAACTGAAGAGCGGAAAATGATAAATGGAAACAGGGGTCGCGTTTCATACGCTCCAATCGGTGTGGTTTACGGTATACAGCCCTGGAATTATCCAAGCTATCAGGTGGTGCGCTACTCCATAGCCTGCCTTATGGCAGGTAACGCTGTTTTATTAAAACACGCCACAAACGTTACCGGTTCGGGTAAGCTGCTCGAGAGTATCTACAGCAAAGCCGATATACCGGATGGATTATTTAAAACACTGGTGATAAGTCACGATCAGTCCGATGATCTTATAAAGAACAAATTAATACGAGCGGTAACCTTTACAGGAGGTCCCGAAGCAGGAAGACATATAGGACAAAAAGCCGCCGCTGAACTAAAAAAAACGGTGCTTGAACTCGGTAGTAATGATGCCTACATGGTTTTTGAAGATGCCGACATTGATGAAGCTGTAGCAGCTTGCGTGAAAGGGCGCATTTACAACAATGGCGAAACATGTATTGCCGCCAAGCGCTTTATCACAACTGAAAAGGTATACGACGAGTTTCGGGATAAATTTGTAAAGGCGATGAGTGAGGTAAAAATGGGTGATCCCAATGAAGAATCCACCGAGCTGGGCCCCATGGCACGCGAAGATCTGCGCAATGGTTTACACGAGCAGGTGGTAAAAAGCGTTAAGAAGGGAGCACAAATAGCTTGTGGAGGAAAAATTCCCGATCAGGCTGGTTTTTACTATCCTGCCACCGTTTTGGAAAATGTTAAGCCCGGACAGCCCGCTTACGACGATGAGCTATTTGGACCGGTTGCTTCACTCATCAAAGCAAAAGACAACGAAGACGCCATGCGCATTGCCAACGACAGCCGCTACGGGCTTGGTGGAGGAATTTTCTCCAAAGATGAAGACGCCGCCATCGAAATGGCAGAGAAGCATTTTGATACTGGAATGATATTCATAAACACATTCGGCATTGCCGATCCCGCCATGCCCTTTGGCGGTGTAAAGAATTCAGGCTACGGTCGCGAACACGGCGGATTTGGATTGAAAGAATTCGTGAACATTAAAAGCGTGATGATTAAGCAGTGAAAGTACTTATCCGGTTTGTATGATTTAAACATGGCTGCTGCCCGGCTGGTGTACAGCTATGATATTATTCCGATGATTGATGCCCCGGAGTTAATCACCACATCCTAAGTCTGGAGAGTGGGTTCAAAATCCTAATACCGCAAAGCGTGTATGCGGCTATGTATACCAAAAGACCTGTTCCACTGCTCTGTGATGAGTAATGGGGCAGGTTTTTTTATTTACATTTGTTAGTGATTTGAGATCAGTTCAGAGCCAATCAGCTAAAAAAGTCTAAGTAAAATATCATTATAGAGGACCACTCATGATCTCCCTAAAGATGATACCGTATGCTGCTTAATGACTAATCAGCAGCCTTCATATTGTAACACTTACTTATAATGATTTCACACGGGTCGAACCAGCAAATTATATCAGAGGGTTTACCTGCTTAAATATATAGCATGTCTTATAGACTTTGGTTTGATGAATATTTCCAACAAAGTTCTCAGAATTAAACAAAATAATGCCTTAAAAACTGTTCAGAAACATAGTGGCATTTCTGTAGTAATATGAACAAGAATAACTTAGGCAGTAAATCGAAAAAATTTTCATAATCTCAGGATG
>PWID01000118.1 GCA_003555145.1 Balneolia bacterium
CTGCCTTTTCCGCCGTGGTTGCCGTCTTCGAGGTACTTCTTGGCGTTATCCCATGCGCCACCACCGTTTGACATCATCAGGGCCATCATCAGACCGGATGCAATCACACCGATCAGAAGACCACCAAGAGCCAGCGGACCAAACAGGAAGCCAACGATCAGCGGAGCAAAAACGGCCAGAAGACCTGGAACTACCATTTCTTTAAGAGCAGATTTGGTAACGATATCCACGCAGGCGCCGTAGTCAGGACGGGTTTCACCCTTCATAATGCCCGGCATTTCGCGGAACTGACGACGAACTTCTTCAATTACCGCACCGGCTGCTCTACCAACCGCTTCCATCAGGTAAGAAGAAAACAGGAACGGTAGCATTGCACCGATAAACAGACCGGTAAGTACGATAGGATCGTTCAGCGCGAATGCATCGGTGTAGCCGGCTTTTTCCAGATTCAGTATGTAGTCGGCAAAGAGTACGAGAGCGGCAAGAGCGGCAGAGCCAATAGCGTATCCTTTGGTAACGGCTTTGGTGGTGTTACCCACGGCATCAAGAGCATCCGTGTTAGCACGTACACTGTCCGGCAGGTTGCTCATTTCGGCAATACCACCGGCATTATCAGTAATCGGTCCATAGGTATCCATGGCGATAATCATACCTGTTACGCTAAGCATGGCAACGGCCGCAATTGCGATACCGTAGATGCCGGCAAATGTAAAGCTAAGGAAGAGTGCCAGTACCAGAACAATAGTCGGGTACAGCGTGCTTTCCATACCCACAGCAAGACCACTGATGATGTTGGTAGCTGATCCGGTCTCCGAAGACTTGGCAATTTTTCTAACCGGGCTGTACTTGGTAGAAGTGTAATACTCGGTGATGTGAATAAGACCAATTACAACCACAATACCAACAAGCGTGGCATAAAACAGACTCAACCAGCTTGTAGGAGCATTCGTGAGATGCGCCATCTCAGCAAAGGTTGCATCCCCAAAAATAGCGTGCGTAATCCAGGCAAAACCTGCAATTGAGATAATTGCGCTTGCGTACATACCTTTGTAAAGGGCATTCATAATGTTGTTACTTTTGCCCATTCGTACAAAGAATACAGATACAATACTAGCCATAAGTGCGAATGCACCCAGGTAAAGCGGGTACGTAACAAAAGCGGTAACAACCTGAACATCCGGGAGCAGGTAACCCAACAGCAATGCACCAATAACGGTTACGGCATAGGTTTCGAAAAGGTCAGCACCCATTCCGGCACAGTCACCCACGTTATCGCCTACGTTATCGGCAATTACGGCAGGGTTACGGGGATCATCTTCGGGAATACCGGCTTCGACTTTACCAACAAGGTCAGCGCCCACATCGGCAGCCTTGGTGTAGATACCTCCACCCACACGGGCAAATAGTGAAATCAAACATGAACCGAACGCGAATCCAACAAGTGGATTCACAGGATCGGCAAGGCCGAGCACGCTGTCGAACAGGTAAAAGAATCCGGCTACCCCAAGAAGCGCAAGACCTGCTACAGCCAGCCCGGAAACAGCGCCACCGTTAAAAGCAAGCTTCAGCGCACCCGGAAGGCCTGTTTTGGCAGCTTCAGCCACGCGAATGTTCGAACGAACGGCAATGCTCATTCCGGCATAACCACTAAGTGCAGAAAATAGAGCACCAACAGCGAAACCAATGGTTGTCCACCACCAGGTAGTGGCCGACTGATCATCTTGTGTAAAAGCAATGAGTGCAAATACAGCAATAATGGCAACCGCAACGTAGGTAATGGTTGTATACTGCCTGTTCATGTAGGCTGATGCCCCCTCTTTTACAGCATCAGCAATGTCGTTCATTTTTTCATCGCCTGTAGGAGCGCTAAGCACACTTTTGGCGAGAATGAAGGCTGCAATAAGAGCAACTATTGCAGCTAATGGAGTTAGAATCAATAAGTCCACTTGTTTTCCCGTTTATTTAAATATCTATTAGTATTTAACTTAGGCCGGATTTTGAACCCCTTACACCGGCTTAGTAATAAGGCTGTAATGTTACGATAGTTAGACAATTTTAGCAAACAAACGTTTAGCACTTCGTCTGCTTAACCGTCGGTCGTCTAACTGCTTAGAGTTACGCACCGGCGATATATCGGGAGGGGGTGCCTTTGGATGTACGGAAATCAGTTGGGAATACAGCCCGAAAGGTATTTAATGAGTTGTTTTCCTCATGAAGTCTTTGTGATTGGGGATCATTACTTTTAGCTGTTTCTTTTACAGTGCCGATAGTCACATAAAAAGTTTAGGGCCCTTGCGCATCTAAACAGCTCCCGATTTTGGCATAAGAAATAAATGGAGCCCCTTTAGTTAATTCGAGCAGATAAATGCATAAAAAAAGCCGGGCCTGCTTATTGCAGAACCGGCTTTTATATGTTCGTTTAAGAACGAGGAAAAAGAGGAGAACTTAGCGCCTGTTACTTCTTGCGGCGTCTTGGTTCGTCATCATCCTTCCTTTCTACTTTTTCAGAACCTTTGGCGATAGAGTCGCGCATGTCGGTATCTGAAATTACGTTCTTCATGTTGTAGTAATCCATAATGCCCAGGTTTCCGCTGCGGAAGGCTTCAGCAATTGCTTTCGGAACTTCGGCTTCGGCTTCTACTACGCGTGCCTGCATTTCCTGAATCTTGGCTTTGTTTTCCTGCTCGGCAGCAACGGCCATTGCGCGACGCTCTTCAGCTTTCGCACGGGCAACTTTCAGATCGGCTTCCGCCTGATCGATCTGCAGGGCAGCGCCAATGTTGTTACCTACGTCTACGTCGGCAATATCAATGGAGAGAATTTCGAAAGCAGTACCGCTGTCAAGACCGCGGTCGAGAACTACTCGGGAAATCTGATCCGGATTTTCAAGTACCTTTTTGTGGTCGTCGGCAGAACCTACTGTGGTTACAATACCTTCACCAACACGGGCAAGGATTGTTTCTTCGGTAGCACCACCAACCAAACGGTCGAGGTTTGCACGAACCGTTACGCGGGCGTTGGCCTTCACCTGAATACCATCTTTGGCAACGGCTGTAATAATTGGCGTTTGAATTACTTTCGGGTTTACAGAAATCTGAACGGCTTCGAATACGTCACGGCCGGCAAGGTCAATTGCAGCTGCGCGCTCGAAGGTGAGTCCGAGGTTCGCTTTATCGGCAGATATAAGTGCCTGAACGACTTTATTAACATTACCACCGGCCAGATAGTGAGCCTCGAGTTTGGCAACATTGAGGGGTAAATCTGCTTTATGAGCGGTAATAGCGGCTTTAATGATCGGTCCCGGAGGAACTTTTCTAAGCCTCATACCTACCAGATCAGAAAAGATGCCAACTTTGACACCGGAGAAATAGGCTGTAACCCAAAGCCCAAGTGGTACATAATAAAAGAATGTGAACAGTACAACGAGCGTACCACCTATCACAATTAACGGAAAAAGTTGATCCATGAGATTATATAAATGATTTTACGTGGATGGTTATTAAGTAATGAATTTAAGTCTGTATGAGGTGCTTAGGATGTGAGGCGCTTCACCATCACCCTGCTCGAGGAAGTGTTTACCACAACAACGCGTGCTCCGTTTTCGATGAAATCACCCTGCGAAACCACGTCAATACGTTCGTCGTCGATGAGGGCAATTCCGGCCGGACGCAGAGCCGTAACGGTTACGCCCTCCTGGCCCATCAATGAATCTTTGCTGTCGGAAGAGGTATACCCCTGCTCCTTGCTGGTTGAATCCACTAAAATAAGTCGGCTGAACATACGGCTTTGTGGTAAGTATTTTCCTAAAGAGAACAGCATTAAAATACCTAATATAAGTGTAATAGCCATAGTCCAAATGGCGCGTCCCATGTGCTCAAGAGCCGGGAACTCAAAGCCCACGTTTCCTATCATGGAAACAACAAGGCTAAAAAACACAAGTGTAATCCCGATTATTCCCGGTATACCAAACCCGGGCAATACGAATATTTCCACGATTATGAGCACCACCCCAATAAAGAACAGAATGATTTCCCACGGCTGCGCGAAGCCCATGATATAGAGCGGGGCAAAAAACAGTAACGCTCCCATGGTTGCCATAGCGCCGGGGAAGCCAACACCTGGAGACTGCAGTTCGAAATAGAGACCACCCAGCATCATGAGCATAAGAATGCTGCTCATTACCGGATTAGCGAGAAAACGAAGGATTTGCTCGTTTGTGGTTTCCTGTACATAAATGATTTCGGCATCCTGCCAGCTGGCACTTTCAAGCGCCTGCTCCAGAGTGGAAGATGAACCCTGAACCATTTCCAGTTCAATAGCTTCACTTGTGCTTAGCGTTACCAGATTCCCTTCTTCGGTGATGCCATCAATTACAATGCGCTCGTCTACCATGGCTTCGGCTATGCGGGCGTTACGACCGGTCGCCTCTGCTGTAGAACGCATCAGGCCACGCATATAGCTCTGCATTTTTTCATCTGCTTTACCACCGCCGCCATCTACTACGGTAGCAGCGCCAATTGATGAGCCCGGTGCCATATAAATAATATCTGTTGCAAAGGCAATTAACGCACCGGCTGAGGCGGCGTTTTTATCTATAAAAGTAAGCGTCGGCACGTTGGTGTCGAGAAGGTTCTTTCGGATTTTATCGGCTGCATCAACCAGACCGCCAAAAGTATCCATATGCAAAATCAGGCCCATGGCTTCATCCTCCTCGGCCAGGGTAATGCCTCTCTCTATATAACGGTGAAGTCCGTTGTCTACCAGGCCCTCTACCTGCACTACATAAACCACACCAGAACCCCGGGGAACAGGCTCGTCGGTACTGCCGTTTTCCTGGGTATGCATCATTGCTCCAAAGAGCAACATCATCATAACCGATCCGAAATAAAATAATATACGTTGCTTGAGTTGCATAGTGGTAAAGTTACGTCACTGATTAGAAAGCAGAAGTCTTCTCTCGATGCCAGGTTGGAGGCTTAGCATTCGTTACGAATAATCTGGAATAAAGTTATATCCGGCTTTTTGAAAACGCACAATTTCTCTCTCCCGTTTACAAAACAGCTCAATAATACAGATTTTTAAACGATTCACAACAGATTATTGGTATGATTTGAACGAACCCCCAAGCCCGCCAATGTGTTGAGTCCAAAACTTTTGTATACAGAAACTCCATTTATTTTTAGCCGTATACACTTCAACAGTTTTTATTTACCCTTTTTGTTGTTTTAAACCATTTTCCAGAGCTGTGAAAAGAAGCCTTATCGCAATAATTTTATTCCTTGTACTCCGGATTCCTTCATTAGCCAATACCGGCTATACCGATAGCGAAATTCAAACCGGAACAATAAACGGGTACGTTTCTGAGGCTGCAACGGGTGAAGCCATCTGGGGCGCCAATGCCGTTATAGCCGGAACAACACTCGGCGCATCGTCTAATAGCTCGGGCTTTTACACCATAAGCAGAATTCCAGCCGGTGAGCACATAATAGTTTTCAGCTTTCTTGGCTTCAGAGAACAACGCATTGAGGTTACCGTAACAGCCGGAGAAACCCTGCGTCTTGATGTCGAACTGGACGAATCCGGTTTAGAAATGGATGATGTTCTCGTAACATCCGAATACTACGATCTCGAAGAACGACAAAGTCTGGGCGTTACCACCGTTTCCACACGGCTGATACGCGAAACCCCGGCAGTGCTTCAGGCCGATGTTTTCCGCTCCATACAGCTGCTTCCGGGAATAAAAGCCGCTTCCGATTTTTCATCCGGTTTGTACATCAGAGGCGGGAGCCCCGATCAGACCCTGATTCTGCTGGATAATACCACCGTGTACAACCCGACCCACTTTTTTGGCTTTTTCTCGACTTTTAATCCCGATGCCATTCGCGACGTGCGCGTTTTTAAAGGCGGCTTCCCTGCCGAGTACGGCGGTCGTATAGGATCGGTGGTCGATATTTATAACAAAGACGGTAACCGGCGCAGAACCAGCGGCACGGCTTCCGTTGGGCTGCTTTCATCCAGAGCTTCCATAGAAGGGCCATTTAACCGGGGTTCATATATGTTTGCCATTCGACGGTCTACCCTCGAGCCACTCCTCTGGGCGCTTCGTGGCAGCGTGGATAACATTCCCGAGAGTTTCTACTTTGTTGATGCCAATGGAAAAATAAACTACGAGTTGTCATCAAAAGACCGGCTGAGCCTATCCTTTTATGCGGGTCAGGACGACGTGAACTTCCCGGCTGCCGACGACCTTCTTCTCAAGTTGAATTACGGCAATATCACGGGGAGCCTCACCTGGAGACGTATTCTGTCGGGCGATTTGTTCAGCACGGTAACCTTCACAGGCTCGCGCTACTTCAACGATCCGCGCTTTGAGTTTGGCGGCACCGTTTTTGAGCGCACTAATACGGTAAACGATTTTTCTGTGAAATCCGATCTGGAATGGACTCCATCACAACAGCACACCGTAAAAGCAGGTATCTGGGCCGGAACCCTTCTTTTAACCCTTCAGGATCGATTCGACGGGCTTGTAACGCAGTCGCCTGACATTACTTCAGAATACGTCGCGGCTTACGTTCAGGACCGCTGGAGAATTACGCCTCAGTGGATTTTTACGGGAGGAGTGCGCGCCAGCTACTACACCAGCGGCAGGCATTTCCGGCTCGAACCCCGTGCTCAGCTGGAATATCGGCCTACAGACGAGATTAGGCTTCAAACAGCTTATGGCCGCTATTATCAGTTTAAGACGCTTATCACCAACGAGGCCTTTTCAGGATTTGATTTATGGCTGCTTACCGACGATGGCGTCCCGCCGGCCTGGGGCGATCAGTTCCTGGCGGGTATCAAATGGAACCCGGTTCGCGAGTGGAACTTCGAGCTTGAAGGCTTTTACCGAAACATGAGGCAGCTGTTCGAGTTCGATCCCCGCATTCCGGACACTGCAGGGCTGGATTACAGCGAGCTGTTCCGTTTTGGTGAAGGTTTTGCCTATGGGGTTGAAACTCTGATCCAGCGAAACACCGGCCGCCTGAACGGATTTATTGGCTACACCTGGGGCACAACAAGACGAAAATTCCCCACCTTCAATAACGATGATTTCTATCCTCCGAAATACGACCGGATTCATGATATAAACCTTGTGATAAACTACAGCCTGAGCTCCCGCTGGATGGCAACGGCGGTTTTTAACTACGCCACCGGGCAGACCTATACCGAACCGCTCGGGAGAACCCAGGTCGACAATCCGTTCGAAACCCAGCCGGACAATCCGCTAATCGTGGGCAGGGTAAATGCATCCAGGCTTCCCGCTTATCATCGACTTGATCTTGGCTTCACCTACTACAGCAGTTTCTTTGGCCTGGGAGATTCCGAACTTCAGCTTCAGGTTATAAATGCCTATTCAAGACGCAACGTCTGGTTTTACCAGTTTGATTTCGATGATAATCCGGCATCACGGCAGGTTGTTCGCATGCTGCCGATTCTGCCTTCCATTACCTACACTGTTAATTTTTAGCAATACCATCACACTATGAAATCACTTAATTCCATACTTATCCGAACCGTATTTCTGAGCATGGTGGTCCTTTTTGCCTTCGCAGCCTGTGATCCGTATACACAAGACGGTTTCGAAGAGCAAATGGTGGTCGAGGCATTTTTAACAGCTGGTGATCCTTTGCCATCAGTTAAGCTTTCGAAAACCCTGCCTTTCGATCAGGAATATACCTTCGAAGCAGCGGCGCTCAGCGGTC
>PWID01000026.1 GCA_003555145.1 Balneolia bacterium
AAATAAACCTGAGCTTACTTAAGCAGTGATTTCATGGTTTCGCCGATTACTGCAGGGCTCTCACAAACGGTGATGCCGGCTGCTGAAAGGGCGTCCATTTTTTCCTGAGCTGTTCCTTTACCACCGGATACAATAGCTCCGGCGTGGCCCATACGACGTCCCGGAGGGGCGGTACGGCCAGCGATGAACGCAACAACAGGCTTCTTAACGTGCTGCTTGATGTACTCAGCCGCTTCTTCCTCTGCAGTTCCGCCGATCTCGCCAATCAGAATGATGGCTTCGGTGTCGGGATCCTCATTAAAAAGTTTTACAGAATCGATGTGGGTGGTTCCGATTACCGGGTCGCCGCCAATACCAATCGCTGTAGACTGACCAAGACCAACCTTGGTAAGCTGATCAACCGCTTCGTAGGTTAGCGTTCCTGAACGTGAGATTACGCCAATCGGGCCCGGAGTAAAAATCATGCCTGGCATAATGCCAACCTTGGCTTCACCCGGAGTAATAACCCCCGGACAGTTAGGGCCAACAAGATGGGCTCCAACGCGGTCTACGATAGCTTTGGCCGCAATCATGTCTTTTACCGGAATACCTTCGGTGATACAAATAATAACTTTGATTCCGGAAAGCGCTGCTTCAATAATGGCATCGCCTGCAAATGCAGGGGGAACAAAAATAACAGATGTGTTGGCACCTTCGTTTTCTACCGAATCGGCAACTGTATTAAATACGGGTTTATTAAGGTGCTTTTCGCCACCTTTACCCGGCGTTACGCCGCCAACTACGTTAGTACCGTATTCGATCATTTGTTCCGCGTGGAATGTACCTTCTTTACCGGTAAATCCCTGAACAACCAGACGTGTGTTTTTTCCAACTAAGACGCTCATTCGCGTTATCGATTTAAATACATATTTGAGTGAAATTGATGCCTGAATATAAGGGCATGATGCAGAATAGACAAATGATAAAGCGCTTTCAGGACATGATCTCATCCCTTTGGGCTCTGTTGGCAACATGTGTAAAATAAAGATTACAAAACGGGATCAACCTATTGATTTCATGCGTAAATTTAATTGTTCCTTTAATTTGGGAAATATGGCCGTTTGCACATCCTTAAAGAGCATTAGTTATCCTTTCGGATAAAAGACCCACTGCTCGATTCGAATCCACAGCATTTCTTTTTTTATAACCAGTAAAATACCTTTTATGAGCAGTGTTGAGGATATCGCCTTCTTTGAACAAATTGCAGACGAGATCGCCCTTAAGGGGTGGTTCGTTACTGATTCATTTGTAGGCGAGTCGTTACTCGACGGCCTGATACAGGAAGCTTCTTCCTACTGGGAGGAGGGGGAGTTCAGTAAAGCCGGAATTGGCACGGGTGTGCAGCTACAGCTTCGGCCCGAAATACGGACTGATAAAATACACTGGCTCGATGAGCATCAGCTTACGCCTCTTCAGCAGCAGTATTGGGATCGTATCGACCTGCTTCGCCAGACGCTGAACCGCACGCTCTATCTGAGCGCCCGTTCGTTTGAAGCTCATTTTGCAGTATATCCTGAAGGGAGTTTCTACAAGAAGCATCTGGATCAGCATCAGGAGGTGCAGCACCGGTTAATTACCTGCATTCTATACCTCAACAGCGACTGGACCGATGCTGATGGTGGAAAATTGCGAATGTATCATAATTCCGAAAATGAAGCTGAATACACCGATATCATGCCGTTGATGGGGCGGTTTATCTGTTTCAGAAGCGACCAGGTGCTCCATGAAGTATTGCCATCGGGGCGGGAGCGTTTCAGCTTAACCGGTTGGCTGCGAAGGGAATCGCTTATATAAAAACGAATTTTGCTTCATGTGTGGTTATTAAGTTCAGGAATTATGATCTTTAGCCTAAATAACCATCACCCTGAATCTTACGATGAGTACAGCCGCTACGAATTCCAAAAGGGACATCATTTTAAATGCCGCCGAGCATCTGTTTGCGGATTCCGGTTACAACGGAACCACGACCAGAGCTATCGCTAAAAAGGCCGGTGTTAATATTGCTATGCTTTCCTACTATTTCGGGAGCAAGGAAATGCTGCTTCATGCGGTAATAGAGCGTTTTTCGGAGCAGCTTGGCTCTGTATTTGAGCATATTGAAAATACCTATTCAGATCCCGCCGAAAGGTTAAAGCACTGGATTCTGGCCTACGTGGACTACATTTTCGATAATCCGAACCATGCCAGAATTGTGTACCGACACGTGTCGGTCTCGAAGAACAAGGATGATATCATCAAGCTGGTGCAGGAGTTCAACAACGTACGAAACATCGTTGTTGAGGCAATGAACGAAGGAATGAAAAGCGGCGTGTTTAATGACGTGGACGCTCAGCTTGCTATTACTTCCATCACCGCTCCGGTAAACGCTATCGTTATCGAAGCCAACGTGATGCGACAGCGCCTCAATATCAAACAACCCCGTGGCAAGCTTTATCCGGTCGAATTTCGCAGCAGGGTGAAGGATCACATGCTGCAGATGTATGAAAGGTTGTTGCTGAAGCCGGTAGCTAAATCAGGGGAACTCGCCGAATAAAACTTAGCGCCCGAATTGTATAACCTTCAGCGGATCCGTTTTGGCAGCCGTGTAGGCCGGGAAGAAGGATGCTATTGCGCAGAGAACCATAGTCACGCCGAACACAATCACGAAGTCGAGCAGATGCGGCTCAACAGGGGCCGTGCTCATATAGTAGTTTTCCTCCGGAAGCGGAATGATGCCCCAGGTGGTCTGAACCCAGTAGAAGGCCAGTGAAATCACCGTTCCGATTACCAGACCCAGAAAACCTACGAATAGCCCTTCATACAGAAAAATAGAACGAATTCCCCGGTCGGTTGCTCCCATTGTTTTCAGAATGCCGATATCGCGGGTACGCTCCAGAACCATCATAAGTACAGCGCCAATCAGGTTGAATGCGGCCACGATAATCATCACACCGATAATAAACGGGATTTGTTGCTCCTGCAGATTGATCCACGCAAACAGATTGCTGTAGGTCTGGTAGATATTTTCAGCATAAAGCGGAAAACCCAGTTCTGATTGTATTTGAGCATGAATCGCCCGAATTTCATCAAGACTGGCCGCGCGAACATCTATCTGGTTGGCGACCCTGGGAGGTATATCGAACAGGCGTACAGCGTGCTCGTAAGCTACGAGAACCAGCGTGTCATCAAACATGTCGATTCCGGTTTGATAGACGCCTGTTAGCGTAAACTGCAGAATCTCGGGGAACTCATCGGCTGCAGGCGTTCCGCGAATGGTATACACGGTGATGGTACTCCCCGGCTGAGCAGAAAGCGTTCGGGCAAGCCGCTCGCCCATCACTATTCCGGGGCGACCGTTTTCCTGCCGGCTGAGATCGTACGTTCCGGCGCTGATGTAATTTCTGAGATCAGATAAATCGCCGTCCTCATCAACACCTTTAATGAGCGTGCCGTCTACGAAGTCGGTAGCCTGTACCATGCCCTGACCCATAATGACGAGCTGAGCTGCATCAACCCCGTCCTTTCCCTGTATAAACGTGAGCAGGGTGTCGGCTCTGTTAATCGGATTCCCCGTGTAGGTGCTTACGGTGATGTGGTTTCCGAAGCCGAGAATCTTTTCCTGAATGGTCGATTTAAATCCGTGAACAATGGCCAGGGTGATGAGCAGGCCGGCCGCTCCAACGGCAACCCCACCGACTGCCATTATTTTGATAAATGACAAAAAGGATGAACCTTTCCGGCCGCTGCGGAAATACCGTTTTGCAATAAACCATTCGAATTTCATGAAAAAGGCTGGTTACGGAAGGTTCGGGAAAATGGGGAGATTGAAGATGATGCGTTCAAAAAAAGCGGGAGCACTTCACTAACGAAAAACTCCCGCTTTCTGATACGTTTTTATTCAGGCCGCATGTGCGGGAAGAAAAGCACGTCGCGGATGGACTCCTGATTGGTCATAATCATAGCCAGGCGGTCGATACCTATGCCCAGTCCAACGGTAGGAGGCATTCCGTACTCAAGAGCTCTGAGGAAATCTTCATCCACGCTCATAGCTTCGTCGTCTCCGTCGGCGCGCAGCTTAGCCTGCTCTTCCAGACGGTTTCTCTGATCGATTGGGTCGTTGAGCTCGGTAAATGCATTACAAACTTCCTTACCGTTACAGATCAGCTCGAAGCGCTCGACAAGGCCTTCTTTGCTGCGGTGTTTCTTGGCCAGCGGACTCATCTCGATCGGGTAATCGGTAATGAAAGTAGGCTGTATGAGTTTTGGCTCAACGTGCTCGCCGAAAATTTCATCAATGATTTTACCAACGCCCATGGTGTCGTCGGTGCCGACTTTCAGCTCGGCCGCGACTTTACGAAGCTCGGGCACATCCAGACCAAAAAGGTCCTTCCCTGTTTCCTCTTTGATGGCATCCAGCATCGGAATGCGTTTCCAGCCCTTGCTGAAATCAATTTCGTGCTCGCCAACGGTTACCTTGCTGCTTCCATGAAGCTCAACAGCAACCTTGCCCAGCATTTCTTCCACGAAATCCATCATCCAGTTGTAGTCTTTGTAGGCTACGTAGAGCTCAACCTGCGTGAATTCCGGATTGTGGAAACGGCTCATGCCTTCATTACGGAAATCTTTGGCAAATTCGAACACCCCGTCGAAACCGCCCACGATCAGGCGTTTGAGGTACAGCTCGTTGGCAACCCGCAGATACAAATCCATATCCAGGGTGTTGTGATGCGTTACGAACGGACGCGCCGCCGCCCCGCCGTAAATGGGCTGTAGAATAGGTGTTTCGACTTCGAGATAGCCACGGTCGGTCATCATGGAGCGCATCACCTGTACCATCCGGCTGCGTTTGCGGAACACCTCGCGAATGTGCGGATTAACCACCAGATCCACGTAGCGCTGACGGTAGCGAAGCTCTTTATCGGAAAAGGCGCTGTAGGTGACCTTTTTGCCGTCTTCCTCGGCCTCTTTGGCTACCGGAAGCGGACGAATAACTTTGGTAAGCAGCTCAAATTCTTCGGCATGAAGCGTGAGCTCCCCGGTGCGGGTGGTGAAAAGGAAACCCTTCACGCCAACAATATCACCCAAATCAATCAGCTTTTTGAAAACGGTGTTGTAAAGCTCGACCCCCACATCATCGCGACGAATGTATATCTGAAGCGTGCCTTCACCATCCTGCAGGTTAAAGAAAGCAGCTTTTCCCATAATACGGCGCGTCATGATACGGCCAGCTACGGAAATACGTTTAGCGGCTTCGGTGTTCTCCGGATCCGCCAGCCATTCGTCCTGGTTCTTTTCTGCATCGATGGTGCTGCTGGTTACGTCGAAAACGTGCGGATAAGGATTTACACCCATTTCGATAAGCAGTCGCAGTTTTTCGCGCCTTTGGGCTTCAAGTTCGTGTTGCGATAATTCGGGTGTTTCGTTACTCATCAGGTTGTTTTTTAGTATGTAATTTTAAAAATGTGTGCCGGAATTTCAGCTTGGGATGTCATCATCCTTTTTGTCGCCAGGCAGATTGTCGAAAACGGTAAGCGAAAAAAGCAGGAAAATCGAAAGCATGGCTACCGATGCAACTCGCGTATACGTCTTGTGCAAACGGTCGAATTCGAGGTGATAAACGCTTTTTAGAGCATCATCAGTTACCGAGAAATCGATTGGTATTGTTGAACGCAGTTCGGTAAGTCTGCCACCCACGTGTACGGCGTAATAATAAAACGAAAGAGCGATGATGGCTGCCAGAACGGTTCTGAAGATTCGGTTCCGGACGGTTCCGGTTTGTGTATTCCACGCGATAACAAGTCCAATGACAATAAGAAGCAGACTCAGAGATTCCATCATATTGAGCCTCAGAATGCTTGTACCTGTCAGTTCACCACCTATAGTACGGTAATGAATCTCCTGAGCTGGCATCGCCGGGTTTTCGCCGGTAAGCTGCCACTGTTCGGCAATTCCAAAGTTGACCGGAGCAACACCAAACCCTAGCATGATGAAACCGCCCAGCCATAAGCCGGCGCCCAATAAAATAAAAAAACGGCTCAATCGGGCCGGTGTGGTTTCCATGTTTCTTTTAAATAAGAAAATGTTAGTTTTGTGTTATACTGCACAACCTCCTAAAATACGAAAAAAAAGAGCAATTGGCGATCATTTTCACCTACAGACCGGATCAGAAAGAGCAACCGCTGGTTTACATAGCAGGTGGTTTCGAAACTGATTGTGAGCAATACCGGGATCAGCTTCTGTATGAGGTACTAAACGCAGCCGGGCTGGATAAGTCTGGCATGGAGGTATTCCGGCTGGACTGTGGTAAACCGTGCGTTAAGACAGACAGCGATCTATATTCATTTTCTGTAAGTCATTCCAAAGGGTTTATTGCTGTTGCACTGGCACTTAATGGTGAGGCTGGTATTGATACAGAGATTAGCACCCGCAGCGTGCAACCATCACTAATTAATCGTATTCGGTCTAATAAATACCCTTTGGAAGAAGAGGGCATAGATGCGCTCACCCTTTGGACACTTAAAGAGGCTTTTTTAAAAATGACCGGTAAGGGGCTTCGGCACGCTATGAACAAGGTTCACATCAGCCGGTTAAAACCTCACACTTACACTGCGGAATCAAAGGTTGGTGAGGAGGATATACGTGCTGAACTGATATCATTTGTATACAGGTCTCACCGGATTACACTCTCATTTTCGCCCCGCCGAATTGTTAGTATTAGATGAGGTTCAAGCAGGATTATTGCCAAAGATTGTCTTATTTTGAACGTGATTCGACTTTTATAACGCAGGAATTGTAGCCTGTAATTTAACACTGATTTTACGATTACGACACATGAGCATTACTTCATTTACTAAAAAGCAGATTTTAGAAGGTCTTGCGAAATATGAGCCTTCAATAAGCAACAGGCTTAGAATTCTGTACGTGCAGGAACACATCGATAAGAATTCGTTTGAACATGCCTGTAAGCTGTACAGTAACCTCAAAGGAGCTTCTTACGATGATGTTATCATTATAGAAAAATTCCATGGCAGCCACGATAAACTGCTTCCTTTGGTTTCCAACACCTCATTCGAAACACCAATTGGCACAGTTGAAGCAAATGATGTGCTGCGGAATGATTTCTGCGATGAAGACGACGATTTCTTTCTGGATGATGCGGGTTATCGCGAAGATATGGCCATTTATGATCAGCTGATGATGCTTCAGTGTGTGTTAACAGACTTCAAAGCAGTGAGCATACAGGTTGTGGATATGCGTACTTCAATCATTCGTGAGCTAACCGGCGCCCTTGCCGAGCTGATGCGCGAACGGAATGGTTTGGTTATCATTTGCGCCGATGCTTCCGAATGCGATGATCAAAAACTGCAGTCTATCCAACAAGCCGTCGACAATCGGGAGCACTCTCGTCTTATGAATTATCTGAATACAGGAGACGCCGGAATTAATGGTGCCGGACCTCTTGCCGCGGGGATACTACTTGCCGACAACTGGGAGCTGGAAACTAAGCTCGGTATTTCTGATGTAAAAGGCAGTCCGTTTCTATCAGGCTATTCCTGCCTCACCAAATATGAAAAAGCAACCGTCTGATGTCTTGCAGTACTCCAGACAGAGTTCCTTGTACAATTATCGGAAGTGGTAACGTAGCCCGTTCGCTGTCTGAAGCTATCCGGTATACGGATGATGGCCGTTTTTATTTAAACGGAGTTTATGCGAGGAATAGGAATATAGCAGCCGGAATTGCAGGTCCGGATACTAAAAGCGGCTCAATTGAACAAGTTGCTGTGCTGGAGGGGCTAATAATAATTGCCGTTAGCGATGATGCCATTCGGAGCGTAGCTGAAACTCTGGCCGTGATTCCAATGAGTCCGGACCTCGTTTGTTGCCATGTCTCCGGCGCTGTTGGTCTTGACGCTCTACAGCCGCTAAAGGCAAAAGGTGCTGAAGTTGGTTCTGTTCATCCATTGCAAAGCTTTCCGGCCGATTCCGGCGGGGCTTATTTTAGAGATATTTCCGTCAGTATTCTTTCGGATACATCTTCGGTCGTACTGTCAGACTTTGCGAAGAGTCTGGATTGTCGTCCGGTGGCGGTTACCGAAGAACAAAAACAACAGCTTCATCTTGCGGCCGTCTTTGCCTCAAATTACCTGGTGGCGCTAATGGATCTGGTAAATAAAACAACAAAAGGCCTTGAATATCCGCTTTCAGACCTTCTTAAGCCACTTATTCAAACAACGCTTTCCAATATAGAGGGGAAGGGCACAGCAAGGTCCCTTACGGGGCCAGTGAGCCGTGGTGATGCAGGTACAGTTAAAGCACACCTGGAATTAATCGACTCTATACAGGATCATGAAATGAAACAAGCCTACAAAACGCTCGGCAGAGCTGCATTAAGGCTGGCTTTTGATACCGGAAAGCTGAGTAAAGAACAGGCTGATGAACTTCATAATTTGTTACAAGCATGAGCACCAAAGCTTCCGGGAAAGACTTTTATGAAAAAGTGTACGGCATAGTCGCTCAAATTCCGCTGGGAAGGGTAACGACCTATGGAGCGATTGCCCGTTACCTTGGCGTTGGCGGCAGTTCCAGGATGGTAGGTTATGCCCTTAACGAAACCCTGAAACACAACGGACCGGAGTTGCCATGCCACCGCGTAGTAAACCGGTTGGGACACTTGTCGGGCAAAGCCTATTTCGGACCCGGGATCATGGAGATGCTTTTAAAGCAGGAGGGAATCCACTTCATGGATGAGGATACCGTTGACCTATCCAAACATTACTGGGACCCCGCTGATGAGCTTTAAGCCAAAACTGAATATTTCACAAAGTAGCAGGAAAGATGATTTCGAAATTGTTGAGCTGGTTTAAACGCCAGCCTGTAACATCGCAAAGAGCCAATACCCCCGAGCTGACAGAAAAACTTAAAATTGGAGAGCGTGAGCTGGAGCTGTTCGAAAGAGCTGTACAGCTTTATGTTTTTGTGCATCATTTACCCCATTCTGAGCTGGATGAAGAGCTCAGGGACCAGTTTAAACATACCGGTAATGCGGTCTACAGCCTGCTTTTGAACTGGGTGAAGGATAAGAAGCCATCACTCGAATACATGGACTTTCTGAACGGAAAACTGAATGAGCTCCGCCAGTTGACTCCGGAAAAACTGGCAGGGCTGCAAATTAAACCCAATGAAATTCATCTGCTTGAGCTGCAGGATGAAGCCCGGCTGCGCTTCACCGACGACGAAGATGGAACCAGCCTTTATCTGAAGTTTGTGAAGGCTGAAGGCTGCTGTTATTTCCATATCTCCGGCTGATTTAAGCTGTGTTTTGAACCTGCAATTGACCGGAGAAAATAGTTAGAGTTAAAATCCGGCTGTGAATAGAAACGCAAAAACGGCCTGCCTACCATTTCTGGCAGGCACTAAAAATCACTATAGGTGAAATAAGTATCTAATTAACCCGGCTTATGGAAAAAATAGTGTTAAAAAATACAGCGGAATGGAGCGTTAAAAAAACATCAGAAACATCAGCGATGCTGGTTTCGACTCCGCTCAACCAGCGTTCATTGCTTCAGTTATCTGTTATACCTTGGTGCGCACCCTGAGCGGAGTCGAAGGATGCATTTATAACAAGTAGTTCTAATTAATAGATTCAGTTTGATCATTTTCCGGTCAACAGTAGACAAAATGATGGAATGATTTCTCCCGTTAATTCATTTACTTGTTTAAACAAATAATATCAGCAGATCAGGGAATTACAATCATGGAAAAACATCTTTTAGAAAACGTTCAATATGCCGGAAAGCCGGTTGAAGAAGCCGATAAAGTAATCATTCTGATACACGGAAGGGGAGCTACAGCCGATAGTATTATAGGATTGATGAATGAATTCCGGGCAGATGATTCAGCTTATGTTGCGCCACAGGCCACAAATAATACATGGTATCCATATTCTTTCCTGAAACCGGAATCAGAGAATGAACCTTGGTTAAGTTCAGCTATAGAGCTGCTGGATGCAATTGTTGAGTCGCTTATTCAGAAAGGAAAATCACGCAGCCAAATTGTATTTATGGGGTTCTCCCAGGGTGCTTGCCTTGCCTCGGAGTATGCTGCCCGGAATGCGAACCGCTATGGCGGAGTAATTGCGTTTAGCGGCGGGGTTATTGGTGATGCCATCAACCCGGAGAAATACACCGGCGATTTTAACGGAACGCCTGCTTTCTTTGGATGCAGCGATAATGATTTCCATATCCCCGAAGCTCGTGTAAATGATTCTGAAGCGCTTTTTAAAAGTCTGAATGCAAAAGCTGAAGCGGTTATTTATCCCGGAATGGGACACACTATTAATCAGGATGAAATACTGCGTGCACAACGTATTATTGACAGCGTGAAGTAGATGAGTCTGTCCCAAGAGTTCCAAACCGGTTGGGTAGAATTCGGTTTGGAACTTTATAGGTTCTGCACCTTAGGAATCTTCGTAATCCGGTGTGGTGAAAAACGCCCTTACTTCATTATCGTTAAATAACTTAAAGAGTTCGAATAGCTCTTCGAATTCGTTCGAAAGCCGAAGGCCATCATTTTTGTATTGTTCGTATAACTCGAGAATATCTTCCTTTTCGTAGGTTTCCAGCATATGCTCAAGCCTTCGCTGAACTTCTTCGACGGCCTCGTTTGCTGCAATTATATCGAAAACGGGTTCGTCGGGTAGTTCCAAAATACGGAAGCGATCATCTGAGAAATGAATCGGAAGAATGGCTGTATTTATTTGCCCGTCCGTAAAATTAAAGCGCTGACTAATACCCTGAAACGGTTCGTGCTGCATTGCTTTTTGAGTTTGCTCAGGATTTCCGGCCAGTGTAAGCACGTTTGCCATGAAAGCACCGTTATCGTAGCCAATGTAGCTGAATAAGTCTGGTTCACGGCCGTATGCAGTGCGATAGTCATCCCTGAAATTTTTAACCTGCTCACTTTCGTTGTCGCGGTAAAATACCTCCGAATAGACAATGTTAAATCGTCTTGCAGCCTGTCTGTTAATTGAAGTTTGGCCAAACTCCTGAGACCCCAGTACCTGTACATTACTTCTGAGGGCCAATAGTTGTGTCATCATTAAATCGATAATTGTAGGAGCGCTGCTCCCGGCAACCGGCATGTAAAGCGCGTCGGATTCTACCCAGCTGTTTACAAAAATTTCAAGCTCATCATCTTCCATATTCAGAAGACTGGGATTGCTGGTGAAGTATCTCGAAAAAACCGAAAGATCAAAACGCCGCGCCTGGAAATCTTCGCTTATGTAGTAGGGTATTTCTGCTCCGAGCTCGATAGCGCGCCTTCTGAAAGCACGCGCTTCTTCCACACCAACAGTTGTATTATCTACCATAATACTGATTTTACGATGTCCAAGATACTGTACCGCAATTTCTGCCATGCGTTTACCACGCTCGCTAAAAGTTGGGTTCGCGTGGAAAAACCAGGAATTATTTATTGTGAGGTCTTCTGTATTGGCCAGTGGTGCTAATACAGGGATTTCGAATGAGTGCGCAACATCAGCCAGTATGCGTGCATCTTCGCTGAATAAAGGACCAAACAAAATGTCGGGCCTTGAGTTTTCTATTAAATCTTCAATTCTTCGGGGGAGATCTGCTTGCTGAGGTTCAGAGTTTACATTTATGGAATCACTTTCCTCGTTATTAAGATCTAGCAGAACCAGTTCAATATTTGTGTTTTCAGGATTCTGGTTATGCTCTTCCACAGCAAGAACGAGTCCATAGTACAGGGCACGGCTTACTTCAAAACCGTCATCATCCCTCTGCTGCTGTGGAAGTACGACTCCGATTCTATAGCTGAACTCTTCCGGTACAGAGTAGGTAATAAGGGATTTCTCCTGCTCTTCAACTTCTTCGGCTTCGCTGCGTTCTTCATCAATTGCAGAATGAAGTTCACGCATTTCATCTACAAAGTCCCTGCCCAGTCTGAGTCGTTGCGCCCGGTTAATTAACTCCCGCCCTTGCTCGTAATCATGTATCCGGATTCCTGTACGAATAAGTTCTCGCTGCAGGGCTTGGCTTTCTGAGTCTTCCAGGGCAGCCATTCGTTGTTTATAAGACAGAAATCCGATCCAGGACTCCATCATTCTTTCTGATCTTTCGGACAGCGCTGGATCAAAGGTCTGGCTTAATTCTGCCAAAAGCGTAAGACCACGGCCGTAATTTCGCTGCGCTAAATGTACAAGGGCGAGACCGTAAGTAGCTTCTTGGGAGAGGTCGGAAAAAGGTAGAGAACGAACGAGGCGAAACACATCTGAAGCCTCAGAATACCGGCTAAGGGCAAAAAGACTGTTGCCTTTATAAAGCATGGCTTCAGGCATGTCTTCAAGATCCGACAGCAGTTCGACGGCCGCTTCATAATTAAAAGCCCGGTAGTTTTCGAGTGCTTCAAAGAAAAGGGCCTGCTCATCTTCTGTATATGAAAACGGAGCCCCGTCTTGTGAGGCAGCGTTGCTAAACCCCAGAGCGGTCAGAAATAAAAAAAGTACAAGTATTCTGTACATAGCTGAATGTTTAAAAAGGAAAAGCATGAAAGATATTGATAGTGATAAACATAACTCTTATTGCAGGACTATGTTTATTCCCATTCTATCGTTGCCGGTGGTTTAGAGCTAACATCGTATACAACGCGGTTGATACCCGAAACCTGATTTATAATTCTATTGGATATTTCGGCAAGGAAATCGTAGGGCAAATGTGCCCAGTCGGCCGTCATTCCGTCTACGCTGGTTACTGCACGAAGCGCAACTGTAAATTCGTAGGTGCGTTCATCTCCCATCACCCCTACGCTTTGTACTGGTAAAAGAACCGCTAAAGCCTGCCATACGCTGTCGTACAGACCGTGTTCGCGTAAACCCTGTATGAAAATGGCGTCGGCTTCGCGAAGGAGGTCCAGCTTTTCTTCAGAAAGAGCACCAATAACGCGGATACCGAGACCGGGACCCGGAAACGGATGCCGGCTAATGAAGGATTCAGGGATACCCAAAGCACGACCAACGGTGCGAACTTCATCTTTGAATAATTCGCGCATGGGTTCAATCAGCTTCAGATTCATCTTCTCCGGAAGCCCGCCTACGTTGTGGTGCGACTTGATAGTAGCTGATGGCCCCTTAAAGCTTACGCTTTCGATTACGTCGGGGTAAAGTGTACCCTGTGCAAGATATTTAAACGTTGAGTCGTGAGCGACCTCTTCATCGAAAACGTCGATAAACGAGTTGCCAATTATTTTACGTTTTTCTTCCGGATCGCTAACACCATGCAGACGCTCCATAAACATATCGCGACGATTTACTCCCTTAACGGGAAGCTTGAGAACAGAACGATATAAGTTCAACACGTCTTCGAACTCACCCTTTCTAAGCAGACCGTTATCAACAAAAACGCACATCAGCTGGTCGCCTATAGCTTCGTGTATTAGCTTGGCCGTTACGGTTGAATCGACGCCACCGGATAAGGCACAGATAACTTTATCGGATCCCACAACTTTTTTGATGTTTTCGGTTGATTCCTCAATAAAGGATGATGGCGTCCAGTCGCCACCGAGTCCACATATGCTAATGGCAAAATTTGTGAGCATGGCCGAGCCAAACTCAGAGTGAACCACTTCCGGATGAAACTGAACTCCGTAAATCGGTTTGGAACTATGCTGTACGGCTGCTACAGGTGCGTTGGTGGTGTGGGCTACAATTTCGTAATCAGATGGAAGGTCGTTAAGCTTATCGCCATGGCTCATCCAAACCTGTGTTTTTTCGGGCACGTTTGCAAACAGCAGGCACTCTTTATCGATGAGTAAATTTGCCCTGCCAAATTCCCTGTGTTCGGACCGGGCTACGCTGCCAGGCTTGTAGGTATGCGAAATGATCTGAAGACCGTAACAAATGCCAAGTACGGGAACATCCCAGTCGAAAATGGAGGTGTTGAGGTAGGGAGCGCCTTCATCATTAACACTCATTGGTCCGCCTGAAAGAACCACGCCCTTAGGCAAGTGGCTGCCGAAGGAATCCGTATCTACGTTAAACGGATGTATTTCGCAGTAAACCTGAGCTTCACGAAGCCTGCGGGCTATGAGCTGGGAGTATTGAGAACCAAAATCAAGTATTAAAATCCAGTCGTGCTGATGGTTAACCATGGGCGTTAAGCGAAAATTAAAATTGTGGGTAGAAAGGGTGATGTCTTCCGGGCTAAAGGTACGGCTTACGGAAATAAAATGGTGAATAAAACAACAAAACCCCGTATGGTTGAGATACGGGGTTTTGGGATTTCTATCATCTGGCGACTATCAGTCGATGAGTTCCTGATAGGCATCGGCATCCATCAGTGCTTCAACATCAGATGCGTCGCTGAACTTGATTTTTACGAGCCAGCCTTTGCCATAAGGATCTTCATTCACTATTTCCGGATTATCGGCAAGGTCTTCGTTAACTTCAATTACTTCGCCGGAAACGGGCATGAACAGGTCAGAAACGGTTTTTACCGCTTCAATTGTGCCAAATACATCATCCTGATCGTAAGACTCGCCTGTGTCGTTTAGTTCAACAAAAACGATATCACCAAGCTCTGTTTGCGCAAACTCGGTGATGCCTACTGTTGCAGTGCCATCACCATTGTTGCGGAGCCATTCATGCTCCTTGGTATATTTTAGTTCTTTTGGGTAGCTCATGGATATGAGTTCCTATTTATTTGGTTCGAATTTGAATTCTTTTTCAAGAAAATGAGTAGTGAACTCCCCTTTAATAAAACTCGGGTGGTCCATAAGCTGGATGTGGTATGGAATTGTGGTTTTGATTCCCTCAATTACAAACTCCTCCAGAGCGCGCTTCATGCGTGCAATTGCTTCGAGCCGCGTTGGTGCACTCACAATTAATTTGGCGATCATGGAGTCGTAGTTCGGAGGGACCACATAGCCGGAATAGGCATGGGTATCTACTCGTACGCTATGGCCACCTGGAAGGTGAAATACCGTTATCTTACCGGCAGAAGGCCGGAAATTGTGCTCCGGATCTTCTGCGTTTATGCGGCACTCGATGGCATGACCACGAATCTTTAGCTCTTTTCTTGCAAGAGGTAAACCTGCCGCAACTTCGATCTGGTTTTTAATCAAATCGGAGTCGGTAACTTCTTCAGTTACGGGATGCTCCACCTGAATACGGGTGTTCATTTCCATGAAGTAGAAATCCAGATTCTTATCAACCAGGAATTCTACAGTACCGGCACCTTCATAGTTTACTGTTTCGGCTGCGCGAACGGCTGCTTGTCCCATTCTTTCGCGTAGTTCGGGCTCCATAACAGGAGAGGGAGCTTCTTCCAAAATCTTTTGATGGCGGCGCTGAAGCGAACAATCACGTTCACCAAGGTGAGTGATATAGCCGTGGCGGTCGCCCATAATCTGGATTTCGACGTGGCGCGGACTTTCAATGAATTTCTCGATATACACTTCGGGGTTACCGAATGCGCTACCCGCTTCACTGCGGGCACCGTCGAAGGCTCGTTTAAACTCGGATGCTTCGTTTACAATACGCATACCGCGACCGCCACCGCCAGCTGTGGCTTTAATTATAACCGGAAACCCGATTTCAGCAGCTACTTCCTGAGCAATTTTAAGGTCGGAAATGTTGCCATCGGATCCGGGAACAACGGGAACACCGTACTTAATCATGTTGGCTTTAGCCGTAGATTTATCGCCCATAGCCGAAATCATTTCCGGTGAAGGACCGATAAACTTGATATTGTGTTCCTGGCAAATGCGGGAGAACTCGGCGTTTTCGGCCAGAAAGCCGTATCCGGGATGGATAGCTTCGGCATTCGTGATTTCGGCCGCAGCCATTATGCGTTGAATTTTCAGGTAACTTTCTTTGGAAGCGGGCGGTCCTATACAAACGGCTTCATCGGCAAAACGCACATGAAGGCTGTTTGCATCTGCAGTAGAATAAACGGCTACAGTTTTGATGCCCATTTCCTTACACGTACGAATTACACGGAGCGCTATTTCACCCCGGTTCGCTATAAGAATTTTTTTGAACATCGTATTTAAATTGGTTCGATAAGGAACAGAGGCTGGTCGAATTCAACTGGCTGTGCGTTGGAAACAAGAATCTTCACAACTTTACCGGAGACTTCACTTTCAATCTCGTTCATAATTTTCATGGCTTCTACGATACAGAGTACATCACCCTTTTTAATGGTATCACCTATTTTAACAAAGTCTGGTGATTCCGGGTTAGCAGCTGCGTAGAATGTGCCTACGATAGGGGACTTTATTTCTTCGGTATTCGAAGATGGATTGTCAGCCGGTTTCTCAGCCGCAGGTTGTGCTGCAGGAGCCGAAGCCGGAGCCGTAGGGGCGGCCTGAGGTGCAGGTGCCTGTGCGTAGTAAACCTGCTCACGGGGAGCGGCTGCTTCACTTTGCTTCTTTACCTTGATTTTCAGATTTCCTTCTTCGATAGCAACCTCGTTGAGATCGCTTTCGGAAATCATGTCGAGGAGGTTTTTAATTAATTTGAGATCCATAAAATGAAATGTTAAAAATTAGCTTTTTACTCTTTCGAGATATGATTTTGTTCGTGTGTCTACCTTAACAAGGTCGCCCTGATTAATAAACAGGGGAACCTGTACAACGGCACCGGTTTCAAGCGTAGCAGGTTTTGAACCACCCTGGGCAGTGTCGCCTTTAACACCTGGATCCGTTTGAGTAATTTCCAGACTTACGTGATCGGCCATTTCGGTGAATAAAATCTTTTCTTCTTCAGCATTAATGGCAATAGTCACTTCCTGGCTTTCTTTCATAAACTCCGGACGATCCACAATTTCCGGCATCAGGCCAACCTGTTCGTAGGTTTGGGTATGCATGAAGTGATACAAGCTCCCATCGAAGTATAAAAATTGATAAGGATGCCTTTCAATTCGAACGGAATCCATGCTTTCGCCCGATCTGAAGGTCTTGTCTATAATTTTCCCGGTTTCAACACCTTTCAGTTTGGTGCGCACGAAAGCCGGCCCTTTTCCGGGCTTAACATGCTGAAATTCAATGATGGTATAAAGCTGAGAATTGACAATAATGGTAAGACCATTTTTGAAATCAGCGGTCGAAACTTTAGGCATAAATAATGATTTAACCGTTTCAGTTATGATTTAATAATAACAAATTTCTACAGAATGACAATTTACCACTCTTTTTTTAATCTCACCTAATGATATTTAGAACCGTGGTTACGAACACGATACCAATTAGCACAGGACAGATATACTGAATAAAGAAGGCCCAGACTTTTCCAAAGTTAGATTCGGATGCTCCGGGGAAACCATTATCGATTTCGAGTAGTGCATTGCTGGATTTCCAGACCCACCCAAGGAAAATACAGGTCATCATACCACCAAGCGGCAGGCCTATTTCGTTGAAAATATTCACAAAGACATCAATAAGACCGATGTCGAATGAGATAATGAGTGCGAAAAACAATACAATACCGCCAACAATCAAAGATGCTTTTTTACGCGGTATTTTATGCTCGTCAATCACATAAGACACAGGTACTTCAAGCAGGGATATGGATGAGGTGAGGGCAGCAAGTCCTAGCAGCAGAAAGAATGAAACGGATACGAAAAGTCCAAGAAAACCGCCCATATTTTCGAAGAGCTGTGGAAGCACGGTAAATACGAGCGATACCGATGAAATCAGGTCGCCGTCTTCGCCAAATATGGCAATTCCCTGCGAAAGTGCTACATACATGGCTGGAATTACGAGCATACCGGCAATGAATGCGATAAATATATCAAAAACGGTTACGTAAGCTGCCGATTCCATGATATTCTGATTCTTTTTTAGATAGGAACCATATGTTATGAGAGCGCCCATTCCAAGAGATAAGGAGAAGAAAGCCTGCCCCATAGCCGAAAGTGTAAGGTCGATATCAATCAGGCTGAAATCGGGCATCAGATATTCACGAACGCCATCGGCACTGCCTTCGAGGGTGAAGACATAGCCAATCATAACTATAAGAATAAACAGCAGAAACGGCATTAGAATTTTAGTCGCACGCTCGATACCATTGCTTACCCCACCGTTAATAATACCAACGGTGAATAGCATGAATATAATTGTGAAGATGGCATTTTTGGGACCGTTAGCCAGATCGCCGAACCATGCAGCACCGGTCATATTGCCGGTATACTTGAGAATTTCTTCGAACACATAAGCGATGGTCCAGCCGGAAATAACCAGATAAAAGGCAAGGATCATCATCCCGCAAATAACACCCCAATATCCGATAATTGCTCCAAATCCACTGGAATCGAGCGCTTTAAATGCTCCAACGGGGTTCTTTCCGGTTTTTCGCCCGATCGTAATTTCGGCAATCATTACAGGAAGGCCTACAAGAATACAGCAGACGAGATAAACGAGGATGAAAGCCGCGCCGCCGTTGTCTGCAACCTGGGTTGGAAAGCCCCAGATGTTGCCTAACCCAACTGCTGAGCCGGCCGCAGCGAGAATGAAACCAAGTTTGCTGTTCCAGGTCCCTCTGCCGGGAGTATCGATAGTTGCCAAAGTTATATTTGATTAAGTTGCTTGGGTTATGAAAGATGGATTAAAATATTGTATTTAATCCCTATCACGCAACTTTCTTAAAATAAACCCTGAAGAAGGTTCGACCGTTAATCTCTCGGCCACAATATCAAAGCCGTTTACTGAGGCTAAACTGCCTGAAGCAACGATTTCCCACACCCCATGAGGTAAATCGATAGAGTGAACAGCAAAGGGATTTCCGTTGAGACTGATGATATAATCGTAAGGATCGCCCGAACTTTTACCCGAAACAGACAACGTGATGTGCAGACTATCGTTATAATTCCAGAATCGAAGCTCTTGTGGTGTTGTTTTTCGCAACGCCGGAGAGTTCAGTCGTATTTCAATCAGACTCCGGTAATAGCTGTGTAATTCCGGGTTCCTCGAAATGTCGCTGAAGTTCAGATAATTGGTATTGTTATCCTTTTCATAGCTGTTGTGATCGATATGGCCGACATAGGGATCGTCGATTCCTTCCTGAGGCTGCACAACTTTAGTACGAGCCCATTCCTGACCCGCATGTATCATGGTAGTACCCTGAGAGGCGAAAAGATAGAGAGCAGCAAGCTTGTTCAGCTTTAACTCGTCTTTTGTAAGTTTGACAAGTGCATCCCTTTTATGTTTTTTCTCAACCATTTCCGGTCGGAGGCCGATTCGGATAAAATCGCCTAATGTATACCCATCGTGCGACTCGAGGTAGTTTACCGAATGAGCGCTGGTATTGTATCTTCCGTTACTAAAGCCATTTAGGGTACCACTTAGAAAATTCTCCAGACCTTCCCGGGAGGCTTGCCACTGCCAGTGCCCAAAAATGTATCCACGGTCTTTAACAGGATCGGAACCCTTCCCTCCGTTTCTAATCTGGTCGTTCCATGATGCCCATCCAATTTCGGAAAATCCTTTAGGATCATAACCACCGCCCCAGGGTTCGGCAATGAGCACTACGTCGGGATTGATTGCTTCGGCCTCTTTGCGCAGCTGTGTGAGCGTCTCACGGTCAATAAGGTTGGCCAGATCGAAGCGGAAACCATCGATATGGTATTCTTTCATCCAGTACAAAACGCTGTCGATAATAAGACGCCTCGCCATTGGCGCTTCGGTTTTGAAATCGTTACCGCAGCCGCTTTCTGAAATATAGTGTCCGTCCTCATTGAGGCGGAAATAATACTCTTTGTCTATAAGCTTAAACGGGTTCAGGTCGTACTGCGAAACGTGGTTATAAACCACGTCCATAATAACGGTTATGCCTTCCTTGTGGAGCGCCTTAACCATTTCTTTTAACTCCCGGATAGCTTTCTGTGATTGTCCAATGGTGGCATCCGGCTCGGTGGTGCCGTCAGAAGCGAAAATGGTTTCAGGAGCAAAGAAGAAGGAGGTCATATAACCCCAGTAGTTACGGCCGTATGCATTCCAGGTGTTAATTACCCCGTCGCTAATCGGTTCATTGTGTGCCGGCTCGTAGTAGGCAAACTTCTGAAGTGGCAGAAGTTCAACTGCGTTTACGCCCATCTTTTTGAGGTAGTTGATTCCCCCTCTGCCGTTTTTATCTACAAAACCTTTGTACGTACCGGGCTGTTTGGTTCCGGCTGATTCGTGGCTTGTGAGATCTTTTAAATGCGTTTCATAAATTACCAGATCCCTGATATCATCGGGGCAAACAAAGGTGTCTCCCTCCCAGTCGAAGGGCTCTGGTTTCATAATTACACTCTTGGGGTACTGTAGGTGGTTATTTTGAGTAACTACCATGAGGCTGTACGGATCGGCCGCAAGTAAATCATCGTCCGGGCAGTTGTAGCAAGGTTTATCTGCGGGAGGTTTAATACGGTAGCCGTACAGCTTGCCCTCAAGATTTTTCTTTATCGTGAGCTGCCATATGTCGTTGCCATTCCGGTTCAGGGAATAGGCTTCTCCTTTTTCCTGATCCGCAGAATCGAAAATCTCGACCTCAATAGATTCTGCACGCGGGCAAAAGAGCCTGAATTCGGTATGCTGCTCAGACGGAAAGCACCCGAGCCTTGGATTGTTTTCGGTTGAATTTCTTTGTTGATCTACAGCCGTGTCCGTTTCGTTGTGCATCCGGTTTGTTTTGTTCCAGTGTTTAGTTAACTACAGAGCCAGGCTTTGCATCCGAACTGATGAATAGAAGTCCTTTCTCAGAATCTTCTGCCATAAGTATCATGCCTTTGCTCTCGGTACCCATCATCTTGCGTGGTTTAAGGTTGGCCACCACTACTACGTTTTTACCGATAATCTCTTCCGGCTTGTGGTACTGTGATATGCCGCTCATGATGGTGCGCTCTTCATAGCCCACATCAACCTTGATTTTAAGCAGTTTTTTGGATTTTTTCACTTTTTCTGCTTCAGTAATACGTCCGACGCGTAGGTCGAGCTTAATGAAGTCATCGAATTCTATAGCTTCTTTTTCAGGCTCAATATCAGACTCAGCAGCGGGTGCAGCGTGTTCTGCCGCTTTGGCCTCAAGCCTGTCTATTTGTTTCTGAATCTGAGCGTCTTCAATTTTTTTGAAAAGAATCTCGCCCGGAGTTAATGCCTGACCAGCTTCAAGCATTCTGGAGCTGACTTCATCCCAGAGAATCATTCCGTTAACGCTCAGGTTGAGGGCAGTTTTTAGCTTTGAACACGCATCCGGAATGACAGGCTCAAAATAGACGGAGAGTGCTGCCACCACTTGAGCTGAAACATGAAGGGTGTTGCCGCATTTATCTATATCTGTTTTGCGGGAGTGCCACGGCTCCATGTCTGTGAAATACTTATTACCTAAGCGCGCCAGGTTGATGGTGTGCTGAGCAGCGTCCTTGAAACGAAATTTGCTATATGCATCAGCAATCAGTTTGCCATGCTTCCCGATTTCATCAAGCAGGGCCAGATCTTCTTTTGAGGGATTTTTAAGCTCGGGCAGCTTGCCTTCGAAAAAGCGGTCGATGAAGGAAAAGGTGCGGAAAACGAAGTTCCCAAAAACATCGGCCAGATCGTTGTTTACACGGCCCTGGAAATCTTTCCATGAAAAATCGCTGTCTTTATTCTCCGGCATTATGGTGGTGAGGGCGTAGCGCAGTAAATCGGGTTCAAAATCTTCGAGATACTCATGCAGCCACACGGCCCATCCGCGGGAGGTGGATAGTTTACGACCCTCCAGATTCAAAAACTCATTAGCAGGCACGTTTTTTGGAAGAACAAATTCACCATGGGCCTTCAGCATGGCCGGAAACATGATGCAGTGAAATACGATATTATCTTTGCCGATGAAGTGAATCAGCTCGGTGTCTTCCTGCTGCCAGAATAGCTTCCATTCTTCCGGAGAACCTGTTTGAGCGGCCCATTCAACAGTTGCGGAAATGTAGCCGATAGGCGCATCGAACCAGACGTACAGAACTTTGCCATCAGCGCCTTCCAGTGGTACTGGCACGCCCCATTTGAGGTCACGGGTTACGGCTCTGTCGCCAAGCCCGCCTTCTAGCCAGCTTTTACACTGCCCGGCTACGTTGGCTTTCCAGTTTTCCTGACTGTCGATCCACTCGCTTAGCCATTCCTGGTAATTTCCGAGAGGGATGTACCAGTGCTCGGTTTCGCGCAGTTCGGGCGTTTCGCCGCTGAGCATGCTTTTGGGATTGCCAAGTTCAGAAGGCGAAAGCGCGGTGCCGCATTTTTCACACTGATCACCATAGGCTTCATCATAACCGCACTTAGGACAGGTTCCTTTTATATAGCGGTCGGCAAGGAACATCTGCGCGCTTACATCGAAATACTGCTCTTCAGTTTTTTTTACGAAAACGCCCTTGTCGTGGAGCTCTTTAAAAAACTTCTGCGAAATATCTTTATGTGTTTGGGAGCTCGTACGACCGTAGTAATCAAACGAGATACCAAAATCTTCAAAAGCCTTTTTGTTGATGCCGTGGTATCGGTCAACAATATCTTGTGGTGATACGCCTTCCTTGTCAGCCGCAATGGTGATGGGTACTCCGTGTTCGTCGGAGCCGCAAATAAAGAGTACTTCTCTTCCGGCAAGGCGCATAAAACGAACGTATAAATCGGAAGGGAGATAGGCTCCGGCAAGATGACCAAGATGAAGCGGTCCGTTTGCATAGGGGAGGGCAGCAGTAACAAGAACTCTGTCAGACATGTATTGGTATCAGGATTTCGAAAATGAAGTATAGTAAAACAAGCATGTAAACCGGTTTTGCGTTCACGAAGGAGCGCAACAACTTATGCGCAAAACCGAAAAATGTATAATTACCTAAGATACGCCCAATTCGGCCAAACAGCAAAGAAAACGGCCTGTTTGCTCAATACGAACTGGCATGAATTGAAATTATGGGCAGCGGTCGAGCACGTGGTAGAGAGTGATGCCAATGCTTACGGAAACGTTAAGCGAATGCTTACGGCCAAACTGCGGAATTTCGAAACAGGTATCCATGAGGGGAAGGAGCTCATCATCAAGGCCGGTTACTTCATTTCCAAAGAACAGTATGATGTTATCGCCTGGATTTACATCAAGCTTATCAATCGTATGTGAATGCTCCGTTTGTTCAATTCCCAGTAGCCGCCAACCCATTTCTTTTAAACGTTTGATTTCATCCAGCGGATTTTCGAAGGTGCTCCAGGCTGTGGATTCATCAGCCCCGAGTGCTGTTTTTGAAATCTCGGGGCGGGGGGGAGTGGGAGTGTACCCCGTTAAAACGAGCTCCCCTGCTCCTAAAGCATCGCAGCTGCGAAACGCCGAGCCCACATTATGCATACTTCTGATGTTGTGAAGCCACACTTTGAGGTTTGCCATTTCCGTTGGTGCGTCCCGGTTCATGTTATCTTCGAGTATCTGTCGCGTTGTTCTTTTGGCGTTTTGACTCATTGGCGGTTAAAGGAATTGGGAATTATTGTGTATATTTGAAGTATCATACAAGATGATAAGCGGGCCGCCTGTTCTTACGTGCAGGCTGCCCGATTGCATTTTATAGGCTTACGGTTTATTTAGATATACTATCGTGAAGCCTATTTTTATTTTTTAAGGTAACCAAATTTAAACGAGTATAGCCGTGAAAGTAAACCACCTGTCTAAAGAAGGATTCGAAAAGCTCACAAAGGAATTGCGCTATCTGAAAACAGAAGGGCGCAAAAAAATAGCTGAAGATATTGAGGAAGCTCGTTCCAAAGGCGATTTGAGCGAGAATGCCGAGTACGATGCAGCTAAAGAAGCTCAGGGACATCATGAAAAGAAAATTGCAGAGCTCGAGCACGCTCTTTCAAACGCCCGTGTAATCGATGAGCGTAACATAGATGCTTCCAAGGTATACGTGCTTTCTACCACAGAAATTCTTAACAAGAAGACGAACAAGAAAAATACCTACACCCTGGTTTCGCCACAGGAAGCGGATTTTTCTAAAGGCAGAATTTCTGTTGAATCACCCATTGGCAGTGCACTTTTGGGCAAAAAAGTTGGTGACGTAGTTGAAGTGAAGGTTCCGGCCGGCATGCTAGAGCTGGAAGTTCTCTCCATTACAAGAAACGGCTGATTAAAGTGAGATAGCGTATTTAGGCAAAAGGCCCAATCAATATGATTATTCTCGGGATTTCCTGCTATTACCACGATTCGGCCGCAGCGCTGCTGAAAGACGGCGAGCTTATTGCAGCTGCTCAGGAGGAGCGCTTCACACGGTTAAAACATGATCCGGGATTTCCGCGCAACGCTATCTCATACTGCCTGAAAGAGGCAGGAATCACACTGAAAGAAGTGGACGCCATTTCTTTTTATGATAAGCCTTTTCTCAAGTTTGAGCGTATACTCGAAACCTACCTCGGGTATGTTCCGTCGGGAATTCAAAGCTCCTGGAAGGCCCTGCCCATCTGGATTAAGGAAAAGCTCTGGATATCTGATCTGATTCGTAACGAGCTGGAGTTTGATGGTCAGCTGCTTTTTCCAGAGCACCATGAGTCGCACGCTGCATCAGCTTTCTTCCCATCACCCTACGAAAAAGCCGGCGTTCTTACCATGGATGGTGTGGGCGAATGGGCCACAAGTTCAGTTGGTATTGGTGAAGGCAACAGGGTGAATATTCACAATGAGCTTAATTTTCCGCATTCTCTTGGTCTTCTGTATTCAGCTTTTACCTACTTCACCGGCTTTAAGGTAAACTCTGGTGAGTATAAGTTAATGGGCCTTGCTCCGTATGGAGAGCCGGTTTACGCGCAGAAAATCCTGGATGAACTTATTGATCTGAAGGAAGACGGATCATTTCGGATGAATATGCGCTACTTCGATTACGGCTCGGGTTTGAAGATGACGTCAAAACATTTCGACAGCTTGTTTGACGGGCCTCCGCGCCGGCCGGAAACTCAAATCGGGCAGCGCGAAATGAATCTGGCTGCATCCGTACAAAAGGTGACCGAAGAAATTATGCTCAAAATGGCCGCGCATACGGTTAGGCTTTCGGGAAGCCGTAATCTGTGCCTTGCCGGTGGAGTGGCCCTGAATTGTGTTGGCAACGGAGAACTCCTTCGGTCGGGTATTGTGGATTCCCTCTGGATTCAGCCTGCGGCCGGAGATGCCGGAGGTGCTGTTGGAGCCGCCTACGTAGGGCATCATCATTATTATGGTAAAGAGCGGAAGCCGCGTTCTGCAGATCAGATGAAGGGAAGTTATCTGGGCCCTGAGTTTTCGGATGATGAAATTGGGCTTTTTGCTCAAAAAAACGGCTATAAAGCCACAAAGATGTCATACAACCAGATGATTTCAGAAACGGCTGAAGCCCTTGCGGCTCAGGAAGTGGTTGGCTGGTTTCAGGGACGTATGGAGTTCGGGCCGCGTGCATTAGGGGCCCGCTCTATTTTAGGTGACTCGCGTTCGGAAGAGATGCAGCGCACCCTCAACCTCAAAATTAAATTCCGGGAAAGTTTCCGGCCTTTTGCCCCAAGCGTGCTCCTGGAAAATGTAAGCGAGTGGTTTGAGCTTGAAGATGAAAGTCCGTACATGCTGATTGTTGCAGATGTAGCCGAACAGCGCCGAAAAAAAACCGATGGTTCCACCGCAGGATTTGACAAGCTTTATGAGATACGGTCCGAGATTCCGGCAGTAACACACGTAGACGGCTCAGCCCGCGTGCAGACGGTAGACGGCAAGTGGAACAAAGCATACTACGATCTGATAAGCTCATTCCACGGCAAGACCGGGTGCCCTGTGATTATTAACACCAGCTTTAACGTAAGGGGAGAGCCGATTGTTTGTACTCCTGAAGACGCCTATCGCTGTTTCATGCGAACAAATATGGATCGTTTGGTGATGGGTTCATGGGTGTTTATTAAATCCGAGCAGCCCGAATTTGACGATCATGAAAAATGGGAAGAGGAGTTTGTTCTTGACTAAAAAGCGATCGTTTTTATCTGTAGTGATGGCAGAGGTGGAGGTAAGCACCAAGCGTATCCGTGACTTTGGCCGCGTGATGCTGGTTGTGCTGTCGTTCATTATTCCAGCCTTTCTGATGTGGAGAAACGCCTGGGAGATTTCAACCGCATCGTGGATTCTGTTCGCCATTGGTTTGGTCATTTTCCTTCTTTCGGTAATTCGGCCGCTTGTTCTCACCCCCGTTTATAAAGGATGGATGGGCCTGGCGATTATACTTGGTCTTTTTATGACCAAAGTGATTATCAGCCTGGTTTTCTATTTTATCATGACTCCCATTGGTATCGGAAGGCGGCTTTTGGTTAAAGATCCCATGAACATGAGGATTGATTCTGAAGCCGAATCCTACTGGGTTGAGAAGGAAAATCCGGTAACAGACCCATCATCCTATGAAAAACAGTATTGAGGCTAAAATGAATCGTGATTCTGTACCGTCATTGGTAGATGTTCATGTGTACTCATTCATCGAAGACAGGCTTCACTTTCTATTGTTTAAAAGATCCGACAGCGTTATCTATTCAGGAGAATGGCGAATGGTTGGAGGTAAGGTAGCAGAGAATGAGAGCGCGGTTGGAGCAGCAAAACGGGAATTTACTGAAGAAACCGGTCTTGGGATGAATCTCTTCTGGTGCGTTCCGGCTGTGAATTCTTTTTTTGATTTTAAGCGAAATATCACGCATCATATACCGGTTTTTGCAGTTGAATGTGAAGCCGGAGCTAAGCCCGATTTAAATCATGAACATGCTGAATTCCAGTGGTTTAATGAAGCCGAAGCGCTGGAAATGGTATTGTGGCCGGAACAGCAGCGGTGCATCCGCTTAATTTCACGACTACTTGCTCGGCCGGAATTGTCACGGGAGTGGCTGATACCGGTTCCGCCTGCTTCTTAATAAAAACCGCATTCTACACACAGGTTAGCAAACCGTTTGAACATGGTATACAGATTACTAGCATCTTTAATTTTATCAGCCGTATTTATGGTGTCACTGGTACAGGTTGCCGGTGCACAATCATCTACGCAGGGTTACGAGTTTAATTTTGCCCCCGACCTGTGGTATAATGATGTAGACGGGATACGTGTGGGTATAAGAACGAGGGGACAAGTTCCAGGCACCTTCGACGACGGCCCGCATCGATTAGATGCAGGATTATGGCTCGGTACCTGGTTTCCGCGCGTACCGGTTTCCTATTATGTGAAGTATACCAACCCGATAGAAAGCATCAGTGATTTTAACAGTGAAGGGAGCTACAGCCTAACTAGCAGCATAAGAACTGGATTTCACCGGCACGGCATGGGTTTTGATAAACGCTGGCAGCCCGGCTTCAACGAAGATGAGTACACTGAGTTTTCAGCTTTTGGCGGAGCGTATCGCCATTTTGAATCCGAATACTTACCCTTCCCGGTTCTTTGGCAGGACAGCTGGACACCTTTTTTATACCTGAATACTGAGCATCAGCGGTTTTCTGCAGCCGGAACCTGGTATTTCCGGGGCACAGTACAGTCAGGGATGGTGAATGGTGAAGATGCGTTCTCGACCATTCAGGGAGAAGTTCGGAAAAGGATTGAACCAACGCGTTCGTTTAATATCCGGCTGCGTCTTTCGGGCGGTGCAATCGCCGGCGATGTGCCACCGGAGCATCGCTTTATGGCTTCACAGGCATCAGCAATGGAATGGATGAATTCCGGCTTTTACCGCGCTAAAGGCACGGTGCCATCACCCTGGATGAATTCCGGCGTATTTCAGGTAACGGGAAATGCACCAAACATAAGAGGCTATTCTAAAAGAGATATCAAGGCGGCTTCAGATGGTGTGCCGATATTTTATGATCAGTATGGAGCCTTTAACGTAGAGGTAGATTACCCGAACTACATAGATTATTTGTTTGCGCAGGTGCCGCTATTGGGAGACTTTCTGAGGCTTCGTTCTTATTTGTTTTCGGACGTATTTACCGGCTATGCGGAGTTTGCACAAGAGTGGGAAAATCTCGCCAATGCCGGTGCCGGGTTCGCCTTAACACTTAACATTCCGGATCAGATTGGCAAGCCAAGAGGGTTTGTACTTCGCTACGACGTGCCTTTCTGGTTATCAGACCCCGAAGAAAACCACGATGAGTTTAGATATCGCAGTGTGGTATCGTTTGGTGC
>PWID01000323.1 GCA_003555145.1 Balneolia bacterium
AACAAGGAAATTCCTGACGATATTCCTGAGTTTACCTTCGAAAGCGGAAGCGAGCACAAGCTCATCCACATCATCAAAACGGTGAAGTTTGCCCCGAGCAACGGAGAGGCAAGACGCCTCATTCAGCAGGGCGGCGTTTCCATCGATGGGGAAACCGTGGAAGATGTTAACCACGAAATAACGTTTGCTCCAGGCACCGAAATGGTTCTCAAGGTCGGGAAACGGAAGTTTGGTCGTATTGTAACCGCATCATAATTAAAAAGGGTAATCAACGACGGGCCGTTGTCTGGAAAGAGTACTTTCGGGCATCAGGTGCCATCACCCTGCAAAAAAAAATCGCAAATTTCAGGAAAAATACAGCAGATTACATGCCGGATATTAAAATCAGTTCGTACAACGTAAACGGAATCAGAGCAGCGGAAAGAAAAGGGTTTTCGGACTGGGTGAGGTCATCTCAGCCGGACGTCATTTGCCTGCAGGAAATCAAGGCCGTGGAAGAGCAGGTGCCGCAGGAGGTGCTCGATCTGGGCTACCACGCGACCTGGCACTCGGCCGTTAAAAAAGGATATTCCGGAGTGGCCATTCTTTCCCGCATGAAGCCGGTTTCCGTAACTGAAGGCATGGGACTCGACTGGATTGACAGCGAAGGCCGCGTGCTGATGCACGAGTATGATGACTTCAAAGTGTATTCGCTCTACCTGCCAAGCGGAACAACGGGAAGCGTGCGCCAAGATATTAAAATGAAGTTTCTGGATGCCTTCAACGACTTTGCCGCAACCCTGCTCGAAGATGACAAGCCCGTGGTGCTGTGCGGAGATTACAACATCGCCCACACCGAAATTGATATTCACGATCCGGTGCGGAATAAGAAAACGTCTGGCTTTCTTCCGGAAGAGCGTCAGTGGTTTACAGAGTTCCTGGAGCTTGGTTTCGATGATGTGTTTCGTAAGCAGCATCCGGAGCTGACCGACACCTACAGCTGGTGGAGCTACCGGGCAGCTTCCAAGGAAAGAAACAAAGGCTGGCGGCTGGACTATCATCTGGCAAGCAAAAACATGAGCGAAAAAGCTATCGAGGCCGAAATCGAGCGTGACTACGACATGAGCGATCACGCGCCGGTTTCTGTGGTTTACCGCTTCTGATGCCCTCAGACGCCCGTGCAGAGCAGCCCGGCGGTTCTGTATTCATTGATTATTCTGTTATCTTAAACAAAGCCGGATTTTAGCTTTAAGCGACATCACCAATACTATTATATTTTTATGAGTTCAAACAAAGTACGTGTTCGTTTTGCGCCATCCCCGACGGGCTGGCTTCATATTGGTGGCCTCAGAACGGCCCTTTATAACTATTTATTCGCACGCCACCACGGCGGTGATTTTGTGCTCCGCATAGAGGATACCGATCAGAAAAGGTACGTCGAAGGAGCTGAGCAGGATATCGTGGAAAGCATGAAGTGGGCCGGCATGGACTACGATGAAGGCCCGGGCAAAGAAGGGCAGTTTGGTCCGTACCGGCAGAGCGAGCGCTCTGAGCTTTACGCCAAATACGCCAGTCAGCTGATCGAAGCCGATCACGCCTACTATGCGTTCGACACCACCGAAGATATTGAGCAGATGCGCGAAAGACTTCAGAAGTCGGGAAATCCGAGTCCGAAGTACGACGCCATTACGCGCATGAGCATGAAAAACAGCCTCACCCTTCCGGCTGATGAAGTCCAGCAGCGCCTCGAGCGTGGCGACGAGTATGTGGTTCGCCTGAAGGTGCCCCGCCGCGAAACCATCCGTTTTGAGGACCTTGTGCGCGGTCACGTAAAATTTGAGAGTCAGGGTCTGGATGATCAGGTTCTGCTGAAATCCGACGGACTTCCGACTTATCACCTGGCGAACGTGGTGGATGATCATGAGATGCAGATCAGCCACGTAATTCGCGGTGAAGAATGGCTGAGCAGTGCGCCAAAGCACATTCTGCTGTATCAGTACTTTGGCTGGGAGCCGCCTAAAATGGCCCCCCTGCCGCTTATAATGTCACCTGCCGGCGGAAAGCTTTCGAAGCGCAAAGCCGAGGAGCAGGGTATTATGGTGAACGTGCGTGATTATCAGCAGGGTGGATACGAGCCTGAAGCGCTGGTTAACTTCCTCGCCTATCTTGGCTGGAGCCCGGGCGACGATCGCGAAATCATGTCCCTTGAGCAGCTTTGCAAAGAGTTCGAAATGGATCGCGTGAGTAAATCCGGCGCGGTGTTCAACACCAACAAGCTCACCTGGTACAACGAGCAGTACATGCGCGAGCGCAGCGTGGAATCGCTGCTTCCGGAAGTGAAGCAGGAATTCGAGAAGGCGGGCATCACCAATATTGATGACGACTATCTCAGTAAGGTAATTCCGCTTATGATTGAGCGCGTTTCGCTGCTGCCTGAGTTTGCCGAGCACGGAAAATACTACTTCGTGGCTCCGGACGAGTATGATGAGAAATCAGTGAAAAAGGGATGGAAAGAAGAAACGCCTGATTTGATGAAAAACTACCTTGGCCGAATCCAGGAACTGGATGAAGCCGGTTTCCAGGCTGCCACGCTTAAGGAAAATCTGGAAGCCGTAGTAAATGAAGCCGGCGTTGGCTTCGGCAAGCTGATGCAGCCGCTTCGCGTGTCTGTTACGGGCATGGGCTTTGGTCCCGACCTGTTCATCACCATGGAGCTGCTGGGCAAGAGCGAAACCGAAAGCAGAATCAACGCGGCGCTCGAGCGTCTGGGCTGAGAGGCATCATCCTTTAAAACCACACCCGAAATTAACCAGCTGAAACAAAGCGCATCAGTCTATGGCAGCACAGAATCTGTTTGATTGCCCGGTGCGTTTTGTGAAGCGCCGGCGACAGCGTTACATACGAATTAGGGTGAAGGCCGACGAGGTGATCGTTTCTGCTCCGTATGGCACGCCAGGTACGGAAATGGAGCGTTTCGTGGAGGAAAAGCGCGACTGGATTAGCGCGAACCTCAAAAAACTGAATGAAAAGAAAACCCGCATCATACGGCAAAACCGTTTTGATGAGGGTTTTTTGCTTTATGAAGGAGAGTGGACGCCTGTGGAAATCATCACCACAAAAGGACGGCCTTCATTTGAAGAAACCGGCTTCGGGTTTCGGGCGGCTGTAAATGAAAGTGGCACTGAAGACTCCCGTGATTATCAGGCGGATGAAGTTGCCCGTTTGTATTACCGCTGGTCGAAAAAAAGGCTGGAGGGAAGGTTCAGAGCGCTTGCGGCAGAAAAGGGATTTAAGCACGAAAACGTGGTTATCCGGAATCAGAAATCAAAGTGGGGAAGCTGTTCGGGAAAGAAGAACATCAACCTGAACTGGCGCCTGATTAAGTGTCCGAAGTTTGTGCAGGACTACATCTTCGTTCATGAAATGTGCCATCTGAAGCACTTAAACCACAGCGCGGAATACTGGGCTTTAGTCGACCGGAACTATCCGGAGAGAATGAGGGCGGAGCGCTGGCTGAAGGAGAACGGAGCCTTGGCTTTTCAGAAGCCCTGATTTGTAGAGCCAGTTTTATCTCAGGCGGAAACGGAAACGTGGGATTGTTCTGATTCAGCAAGCCTGAGCGCAGGTTTTGGCTTTTGAGCAGCCGGCCTGGGTTTAGTCAATGGTTCTCTTTTGATAACCTTCAGCGTAAACAGCTGGGCCGGAGGCAGGTTTCTGAAAACCAGGGTTTTATCCACACAGTACTGTTTCACCAGTTTCTTCTCGTACTTGCAGCGGAAGTAATTGAAGTTCATGTATTTGTAGTACGAAATAAGTCCGTTTGGTCCGCAGAGTGACAGCTTTTTGTCCCACATCAGTTTTGTTATTTTCTCCGGAATGCTTTCGTAGGGAATGCTTGAAAAAATGTAGTCGTAGGGTTCATCGGGCGAAAATTCAAGTAGATCCACATAGTGCACGTTCATGCCGGGATGTTTAAAACGGCGCCTGAGCATGCGGCAGAAATGCGGGTTGATTTCAACCATATCGATTTTGTCCTGAGGCCGCATCACCTCAATAATTGCTTTGGTAAGCGTACCGGTGCCGGGTCCAAGCTCGAGAATGCGAAGGGGCCTGTCTGATGTCTCTGTCTTTTCGCGAAGAAAACGGACCATGTCGCTGGCCAGGTATTTGGAGCTCGGAGCCACCGCACCAGTCTTCCTGATGTCACGAAGAAAATAAAGAATTGGGTTCAAAACAGGCTTTATTGTTTAAGTTAAAAGTCCCGTTTCCTGTGTGCTAACAAAGAAAACAGCATGCGCTTTCTGCTAAGTTTCCATTATAACGAATAACGGGCGCATTCACCAATAGCGATTACGCCCGTTTAGACCTGCTTAACGTTTTGGTTTCAGAACCGAAACGGGTAAAATCATTTCTTCCATCGAAGCCCCGCCGTGCTGAAAGGTATCTTTGTATTTATTCTGGAACTTGTGATAATTGGTCGGATACACGAAATAGTAGTCTTCCTTGGCGAAAATATAGTTTGTACTCGCGTTGGTTTTTGGAAGCTTGTAGTCAGACGGATTATCCACTATGATGGCGGCATTCTTGTCGACTTTCAGATGTCGGCCAAATTTATACCGAAGGCTGGTTGATGTATTCCGGTCGCCAAGTACTTTTGTATCGCGCAGCGCCCTTACCGAGCCATGATCGGTGGTTACTACAATTCGCACGTCTTTGGTCGACAGCTCTTTGAAAATCTGAAGCAAATTTGAGTGCTGAAACCATGTTTTTGCGAGCGAGCGGAAGGCAGGCACGTCCGGAGCGATTTCTTTTAAAACTTCGGAATCAGAACGCGAGTGAACCAGCGTATCCACAAAGTTGAATACAAAAGCATTGAATGGCGACTGCATGTAGTTGCTTATTCGGTCAGAAATCCGCTTGCCTTCGTCTTTGTGGAGTACTTTCTCGTACCGGGGTGTAAAGTTGTGGCCGAGTCGTTTAAACTGCTCAGAGAGCAGCTCCGGCTCATCCTGGTTTAGAGACGATTCATCGCCCTCAGCATGTTTCCAATACTGCGGGTAGTGCTTTTCGATATCCAGCGGATATAAACCGGCAAAAATAGCGTTGCGCGAATACGGCGTGGCCGTTGGCAGAATGGAATAGTAAAAATCGGTTTCGATAGTGTAGTAATCCGATAGCAGCTTCTCAAAAACCAGCCACTGATCGTACCGCATACAGTCGATAATAATCAGGAACGTACTTTCGGCTTCATCCAGATGCGGATGCACGTATTCTTTTATGATGTCGGGAGAAAGCAGCGGACGTTCATCCAGGTTCTTATCGAGCCAGTACTGATACTCGCTGTCGATAAACTTGCCGAATTCGGTGTTGGCCTGCTGAACCTGGTCGTTCAGAATCTGAAGCAAGCCCTCATCACCTTTTTCAAGCTCGAGCTCCCAGCTGGTAAGCTGTGTGTATATCGAAATCCATTCCGACCAGTCCGGCCGGCTGTCAATTTGTGCGCTTATGCTTTGAAAGCTCTGCAGGTAGTTCTGCGCTGATTTCTCATTTGTGAGGCGTTTTTGGTCCAGGATTCGCTTAATGGTGAGCAGAATCTGGTTCGGGTTTACCGGTTTAATAAGGTAGTCTGCAATCTTAAACCCGATTGCATCCTCCATAATCATCTCCTCTTCGCTCTTGGTAATCATAACAACCGGAATCTGCGGGTTCAGCTGTTTAATTTTACTAAGAGTGGTTAGACCATCCATACCGGGCATCTGTTCATCAAGGAAAATGAGGTCGAAAGATTCCTTTTGCACAAGTGTGATGGCGTCTTCGCCGTTGGTTACCGGTTTTAGGGTAAATCCTTTATTTTCGAGAAATAGTATGTGGGGTTTGAGGCGTTCAATCTCGTCATCAGCCCATAAAATTTTTGCACTCATTCGGTAGGTAGTAAGTCGGTAAAATGATTCATTTAATTAAAAGCTTAAATAAACCAGCTGCTTTGCCTTCATCAGGATGAAAACGTTGGACAATCCAGCGGTTTATTAAGTCTTTTTTAGTCAGCTACCGTTATCAGATCCTTGATTGCTTCAAACCGGGCATCGCCTATGCCCCGCACATTTTTAATGTCTTCAATCTGGCGAAACGGTCCGTTCTCAGTCCTGTATTCAATAATGCGGGCAGCTATAGCCGGTCCAACACCCGGAAGTGTAGCCAGGGTGGCAGCATCAGCTGTATTGATGTTAACTTTTGCGGATAATACTTCTGCTGTTGTATCAGATACTTCGGTAACTGTTGTTTCCATAACGGGAGCCGGAGCCGTAATCGTTTCTGGCTCTTGAACTTTCTTTTCAGTTTCTGCAATCACAGGAATTTCTGCTAATGGGTTTTCCTGAGGATAATACTGACTCAGAATCTCCTGCGACTGATTTGCCGGAACTGTGCTGAGTTGCTCAAACTGTGCGAAAACAGCCGAATACGTTTCATCGGCATAGGCAACAGACTGAGAGCTAAACTGCTGGACGCCGCTAATAAGCAGAAAAAGCGCTCCCACAACAAGAATTGAAAAACGTTCTGCAGATGTAATTTGCAGCCGGTCAGCGAGAAAGTAGATGGCTCGTTTCATGATAATTCTGTTCAGTTATGTTTTAAACCGGCCGTGTTTGCCGTATTTATAAGACTCTGTACGTAAGAGTCCTGCCGTAAGGATTCCTTACACTATTTACTTAAATTTGTTCACAAAAGCACGTTAAATTTTTGTCTGGAAGTTTCATGTTTCACCTATTATCAATAAAAAATGTTAGAAAATTCAGCAGTGATTCCTCAAGGTTCATCTTCTGTTCAGCTGGGGGAAATACCGGTCCGGGTTATTAAAAAGGGAGAAGGCAAGCCACTGTTTTTTCTGCATGGATGGGGGTGTAGTGCCGAGACAATGATTTCCCTTGCTTCGGCTGCTGAACAAACACATTCATGCTACTTTATTGATTTTCCGGGCTTCGGAAAAACGCCGGCACCTCCTGTAGGATGGGATGTAGGTGACTATGCCAATTTTACTATCGAATTAAAAAAAAGAATCTCGCCCGGACAGCCGGTTTCGGTAGTAGCCCATTCTTTTGGCGGCCGCGTGATGCTCAAACTATTGTCGGAACCGGCAACCGCATCCTCTTTTTCAAAAGTGGTAATTACAGGCGGCGCCGGCATGAAGCCCAAACGTCCGCTGAAATACTACTATCGTGTGTCACTCGCAAAAATCCTGAAGGCTCCTTTTATGCTTCTTCCTGCTTCGATGCGCGAACGCGGTCTTGCCCGGCTTCGGAAAACGAGCGTCTGGAAATCGCTTGGCTCATCCGATTACGCACAGCTTGAAGGCGTTATGCGTGAAGTATTTGTTAAAACGGTGCGCGAGTATCTCGACCACACCCTGCCTGAAATCGATCACGATGTGCTGTTGCTGTGGGGCGAAAAGGATGATGCCGCTCCTCTATATCAGGCGCAGCGCATGGAAAAAGGCATGAAAAACGCTGCTCTTGTAACCATCCCTAATGCCGGCCATTACGCTTTTTTAGATCAGCCCGTGCGGTTTAAGACCATTATGAAGGCCTATCTGGAAGGGTGATGCCGCACAACCGTTAAAATTCGTTATTAATGTGCGATAGATGATTGATATATCAGCGGTTTTAGTTTTATTAGTTAAGGA
>PWID01000115.1 GCA_003555145.1 Balneolia bacterium
GAGAAATACAGGGTGATGAAATCCGGGCGGCTATCGTCTTCAAGCTGCAGCCATGTAATTACAGAATCGACGCGAGCTTCGTAGGGCAGAGAGCCGTCGTAGGTATAATGGCGCGTGGGTCGAATGCCTCCTATTTCGGCTTCAGAACCAGGCCAGAACATGGTTGCAGTTCGTACATCCTGCTTCTCGGCAGTCACCCAGATGGGCTCGCCGCCGTACCAGCGCCCGTCGCTAACGGCAGATCGATCGCTAAGGCGGAAGTAGCGACCAATTTCCTCATCGAACATAGTGTTTGAAATAACGCCTGTGTTTTCGGTATACAAACCCGTTACAAGCGAGTAATGGTTTGGGAATGTTGATGTCGGAAAAACCGGAATCATGGCTTCGGCAAGAACACCACGGGCGGCAAGGCTATCGAGCGTGGGCGTATCGGTATGCTCAAAGTATGATGGCTTAACCCCGTCTATGGATATCAGAATCAGCGGTGTACGCTTGGTCTCTTCGGCTTCACAGGCCGCTACAAATATGAATGATGCGAGTATAAACAGTAACAGTTTGTTCATTTTGATCATCTGATGGTGGATGTTGGCTTTGCTAAAGTAGTATTTTTATTTATGCCACATCTGTCTTTTGACCACTTTTAAGCATGATGAAATTTGTTTTAATACATTGTTACATCAAGAGGCATCTAAACCTGCCGGATTGCACCCCTCGCGACTCATGCAAAAAGCAAAAGCGGCACGATATGGAAACCCAAACCGTGCCGCCTAATTAACTTTTTAATTATCCCTGCGCTTAATTAAACATATAGCGAACGCCAATCTTTGCGCTCCATGTGTTTGCGATTGAAATGTTATCGCGGAAGCTCTCTCTCAGATAAGCCACACTTCTGGAAATCGTTGGAAAATCAGATTAAGGTTCAGATTTTCGAACCTTTAATTACGTCTTTATAAAACCGAACCAGCATTTGCTGAGAGGCTCCGGCATAATGAAGCGCAAAAATAATGGAGAAAATAACCTGCAGACGCAGGAAGCCGTTTTCCCGGTATTTCCTGGCAGATGTGGTTACATAATCAGGCAAAATGACGAATGAGCCTCGCTTGCGCAGCAATCTGATCATCTCATTATCCTCCATCACCACCAGCTCCTCACGGAAACCGTTCAGGGCAACAAAAACATCACGCTTTACAAATAAACCCTGATCACCAAATCGAAAGGGAAGCAGGTCGAACCGGGTAAACCAGGCATAAAATTTCATTACCCAGCTCTGCTCATCAAACCGAAGCCTGCTGCAACCCGACTCTTTGCCTGCATTTAAAGCACTCCGTATCGATGTAGTGATGTTTTCCGGAGGAAACGTATCCGCATGCAGAAAATAAATAACATCACCTGTGGACTCCCGTACCCCAAAATTCATCTGGGCAGCTCTCCCTTTTTTCGGTGATTGGATGATGCGCACCCCGGCCGATTTCACTTCCTCAGCCGTTGAGTCGGTACTACCTCCATCCACAACAAGAATATCGGTTTGAGTATCCTCAGCCGTAAATTTTTTCAGCCAATCGAGCAGTTTATTAATCTGCCCTGCCTCGTTATATACCGGTATGATGATGGAGATTTTCAACATATTTGCCGGATTATCGGGCTTCATATTTATCAAGAAGATGCTTCAGCCTGTTGTAATCGGTGATGTCATCCAGGTCGCTTAACTGCCGGAGCTGAGCATAACTCAGTTTCTTCTCCTTGATGATTTGCATCGTTTGCTCAAAAACATCAGCATGGCTCCAGCGCTCCAGTCCGAAAACTGCCGTGTCGTCTTTTTTCATCCCGAGCAGATAGTAGCCACCGTCGCGGGCCGGGCCAACTACCACATCAACCGCATCGAGAGCTGAGAACGCATCGCCGAGGTGAGACGACTCCAGCTCGGGGCAGTCACTTCCGATAATGCACACTTTCGAGTATCCTTTTCCAAGAATTTTGCGGAAAGCATTTGTCATACGTGCTCCCAAATTCTCTCCTTTCTGGCTGTGGATAAAGAATCGCTCAGGAATCGCTTCGTCTCCCCCCCTCTCACCTGTAAAAAAAAGATGCACATCGGCTTTTTCGTAGGCTGCTGCACGATCGAACGTTAGCGAAATAAGCTTTTTGTAAACTTTGAGGGCAGTATCATCGTCCGTGTCTGTAGCAAGCCTTGTTTTCACCCTGCCCTTTTGCGGGATTTTAAGGAATACGATAAGCGCTTCATCTTTCTTTTTTTTCTTTTGCATAATGATGGCTTCTCAGGCCGTGGCACCACCGCAGCTGCTTCCGGCTCCGGCCGTACACCCAAAGCAGTGCTGATTCACAACGATATTCCTGTTCATGAGAGTCTCAGCATCAAAATCGCTGATGTGTCTTGAAGACTCGGTTTCAACCGGCATTTCCAGCATCTGGTTGAAATCGCAGTCATACAGGATGCCGTTCCAGCTCACCGAAATGGTATTGCGGCACATTACTCCTGCGGCAGCGGCGGGGTTGTAGGCTTCAACCAGCTTTTCCATATAGTCGTCCAGATTGTCAGACATCAGCAAATATTCCAGGTACCGGCTGATTGGAAGGTTGGTTATGGTGTACAGGTTATTGAACTCTACACCGTGTTTGCGCATCAGGTTATTTTTGAAATCAGCCTCCAGCGCAGTCTGATCGGCGGGCAGGAAAGCACCAGCCGGATTATAAACCAGATTGAGCGGAAGCCCTGTACCTTCTTTCCCGTACCCAATATCATTCAGAGCTTTGAGGGCTTCGATAGACCGGTCGTAGGTTCCCTCGCCCCGCTGTTTGTCGGTAGTGTATTTATTGTAGAATGGAAGCGAGCAGGTCACGTCCATTTTATGTTTTTTAAAAAACTCCGGGAATGCGCGGTACTTGGGATTAGTAACCAGGATGGTGAGGTTTGAGCGCACAATAATAGTCCGGCCGGGCTTGCTGATTTGCTCCACAAACCACTGGAAATCGGGATGCATCTCGGGCGCTCCGCCGGTAAGGTCTACCGTTTGAGCGTCCATTTCTTCGATTGCGCGAATGCATTGCTCCAGATTTTCCCGGCTCATCATTTCCTTGCGATCGGGGCCTGCATCTACATGGCAGTGCTTGCAAACCATGTTACACATATAGCCCAGATTCATCTGGAAAATATCAATTCCCGTTGGTCGAAGCGGCGCAAGTCCGCTCGTTTCCAGCATTTGTTCGAACCGTGGCAGCGTACACATACGCGGCGTATGTTTGTTCAGGATTTCAAGCTGTTCTCCCGGATCGTTTAAGGCGTGCCCTCTTGATCTGAGTGTAGTTTCCTTCATCACATTCCTATTTTTTTTGCTTTATTCATCATCTGTACACCATGCACAAGGGAGGCCCCGCCCCGAATGGCGCAGCTTACGTGTACGGCTTCCATCATCTGGGCTTCGTTAGCTCCTTTTTGGAGAGAGGCTTCTGTATAGGCATCAATACAATACGGGCACTGAACCGTGTGAGCAACGGCAAGAGCTATTAGGGCTTTTTCGCGGGCAGTTAGTTCGCCTTCTTCAAAAACGCTGCCATAGTAATCAAAAAATTTTGCTGCCAGTTCGGGTTCAAATTCAGCAATATCTCCGAATTTCTTCAGATCGCCGGATTCGTAATAGGGTTTGCTCATAAGTAGTAAAATTAAGTTGATTGATGTTGGCCTCTTGTTTCAAGTATAGGGCCATATTAAGCTCTTACCGGATTAATCTAAGGCTTAAATAAATGTCGTTACTTCATTCCTGCGACAAAACAGAATCGGGTAGTTAAAAACCTTACCGTAATCTGGCAGCGCTTATTATACTCATCCAACCGGATAACGGCAATACAGAGTTCAAATCATCAAAAAAACGTTTAATAACAGATTCGGATGGTCATTCGTAGTACCAACATGTGTAATATCAGTTAGACAACTATTCGTGAATACTTGCGTATATTTGCTGTAGTTCAATTAAATAACAGATCTGCTTAAAAAAAAGCACTTACCTCCTATTCAAAAAATATTCATTTATGAAGAAAACCTTAATGACTGTATGCTCGGCTGCATTGCTGAGCCTGTTCCTGATAGCCGGTTTTGCCGTGCAAAATGCCGACGCACAAAACCGCAACGGCGGCAATTTTGGCCTTGGCGTAATGCTTGGTGAACCAACAGGTATAACTCCAAAAGTATGGACCGGCGACAACCGTGCATTTGCCGGTGGTGTTGCATGGTCTTTCAGTGGCCGCAGTTCGCTGCATATGCACCTTGATTACCAAATCCACAACTTCAACCTTATACAGGTTGAGCGCGGAGCCATGAGCTTTTATTACGGTATTGGCGGTCGCTTCCTTATTCGTGAGGACCGCGATGACAAGCTTGGCATTCGTCTTCCACTTGGTCTTAACTATCTATTTGCTAACGACCCTATTGAGTTGTTTATGGAAGTCGCTCCGGTTCTCGACCTGGCGCCATCAACCGACTTTTCCGCTAACGGCGGTATCGGCGTGCGCTATTACTTCTGATAGCCGAAGCTCAAGTATTTATAAAAAAAGCCGCCCGGCACTAACCGGGCGGCTTTTTTTATACCCTACGTTCTTCAGGTTGATCAGTCTTTAACCTGGTGCAGATGAACATCACGCTGCGGGAACGGAATAGACAGACCTTCCTTCTCAAATGTCTTATATACTTCTTCATTCATTCTGAAAAATACGCCAAAGAAATCCGGAGCATTAACCCATGCACGAACGGTGAAATCCACAGAGCTATCCCCAAGCTCCTTAACAGCAAAGAAAGGAGCCGGATCTGCCAGAATGCGATCATCAGCAGCGATAAGGCGCTTGAGTACTTCATAGGCTTTATCAACATCATCGCCGTAAGCAATGCCAAATGTCCAGTCTACGCGTCGGGTTGGCATAATAGAGAAATTAGTCATCGATCCGGTTGAGAGCGGTCCGTTTGGGATAATTACAACCTTGTTATCTGGTGTTGTTAACCTTGTCGTAAAAATCTGAATTTCCTTTACAGTACCCATATGGCCCTGTGCATCTATAAAATGACCAGCTTTAAAAGGCTTAAAGAGCAAAATCATTACTCCGCCCGCAAAATTTTGAAGGGTTCCGGAAAGTGCCAAACCTACGGCAAGGCCAGCAGCACCAAGAATGGCAATAAAGGAAGTCATCTCTACGCCAAGCATCCCAAGAGCCGTGATATAGACCATTATCTTAAGCAAAACGGAAATAAGGCTTAAAAGAAAAGACCTGAGAGTTGGATCGGTTTCGCTTTTTTCTAACCCCTTCCTTACGGCCGAGATAATAAACTTAACAATCCACAAACCCACAACAAGGGTTAAAACTGCAAAAAGGATGTTCGGACCATAAGTGACGACAATGCCTGTCGCTGTATCTGCATTTAAATCTTCAATCATATCTGATATTTTTTTGTTTATAAAAAACTCACACGCTTGAAAATAGACAAAAACGACAATCCCAAAAATTATAATTTCATATTTCACAGGTATTAAGGCATCTGTCATCAACAGACTTTGCTAGCAAAAGGGATTTCTTTAAAGAAACGAATGATTAAAGTCTGGCCAATGTAATTTAGTCGTACAGCATCAACAATTATCAACTCTAAGACTACTCTATGATTTTCTATAAAAATAAAACGGGGCTGATAACCGGTGCATCCTCTGGTATTGGCCGCCAAATGAGCCTTGATCTTGCCCAAAGAGGTACTCGCCCCGTTCTGCTGGCCCGAAGAAAAGACCGCCTTGAAGAACTTGCTGATGAAATTAAAAAGACTTTTGGCATTGATGCAGTTGTAATCGAAAAAGACCTCAACGAGCCGGGTGCTGCGGCCTGGTTATACAGCCACCTCAAAGAACAGCAAATTGAAATTGATATTCTGATCAACAATGCCGGTTTCGGATTTAAAGGTCGGTTTTTGAAGGGAGATGCCGCGACCTACAGGAATATGACCGATCTTAATGTGTCTGTGCTTACCGAATTAACCTACTTTTTTCTGCCGGATATGCTGAGCAAAAAAACTGGTGGCATATTAAATGTAGCATCGATGGCAGCCATGTCGCCGGTTCCCTATTTCGCCGTTTATGCAGCGACAAAAAGTTATGTGAGCAGTTTCGGCTGCGCGCTCTGGCACGAAATGAAAGGCACAGGCGTAAATATAAGCACATTGTGTCCGGGCCCTGTTCGCACCGAGTTCTTTATTGTAGCAGGGGCTAAAGAGGGTGATGCCCCAGAGCGGACGGTACAAACGGCCCGGGAAGTTTCGAAAATCGGTCTCGATGCGCTTGCTGCTAACACAATGCTTGTACCAACTTCTGCATCACTAAAATTTCTGAGCAAAGTCAGCTCTGTAATACCCCTTAAAACCAATATGAAGGTAGCTGCTTCATTTATGAAAGAATCGGATGTATAAGCGACTGGCTTTCACCCATTTAATTTGCATTCTGCTTTTTGATTAAATTCAATTTTTTTATGTAGAAAATGAAGTTAATTTGATAACTTGTTTATCTTAATTGAATTGAGGCCCATTCAGGGTCGTTTTGCTTTAATTTTTAATCAGCTTTAGCAGTATGCAGACCGAAGCCAGCAGTTCGAATGATAACCTGTTCGAAAATGACTTTTGCCACGTAACGGCAGAAGGTGCACTTGTCCAAAACGATAACCCCCTTTTCTCCGGCAAAACGCTTGAAGAAGACGTTAATGCCGAAAACGCAGAGGAAAAAGCAGCCCATTATTCGGCCGCATTTTCCAAGCTTGAAGTGGAGCTGAAAGAAAAGCTCAGCAATATTCAGGCTGGTATTTCTGCAAAAGAACTGGATAATTTCAAAAAGTCTTTCCTGGATGAACTTAAGGAAGTGAAGGCAGTTGGAGATTTTCCTGCGCTTATGTCTCACATCGAACAGGACCTTTCTGCTAAAGCAGTTGCAATAAAAAACGAAGCCACTTCGGCAGACAGTCCTGAGGATGCAGACCTGGCTGAAGACAGCGCCCAGGCCGCAGAAGACGTCGCAAAAAAAGAGGCTAAAGCAGAGGAAGAAGCTGAAGCAAACAAACCGGGTGAAGATGCTGAACCCGCCGCTTCAGATGAAACAACGAGCGAAGAAGCTGAGGAAGCGGGGGAACCAACACCCGAAGAATATTACAAGCAGCTTACTAAAAAAGCTCAGGACCTCTCCGAGATTAAGAATACCAAAGCTGCTTCAGACGCTTACGAAAGCCTGAAAGCAAAGTGGACCAGCGGTCCGGAATTCGACCACATAGATTACTACAAGCTCAAGGACAAATTTGAAGCTGTAGAAAAAGATCTCGAAACGCGTCGCCTGGAGTACCAGAAGCAACAAGAAGAAAAGCGTAAGAAAAACCTGGCTTTCAGGGATGAGCTCATCGAACGTGTTCAAAAACTAATTGATGAAGAAAAGTGGTCGGCCCAGAGTGAAATCAGCTCTGTTACACGCAAGTTTGAAAGCGTGAAACCACTGCCGAAAGAAGGAACTGCAGAACAAGAAGCACGCCTTAAGAGCCTGCTCGAAGTTTTCGAACAAAACCGCGTAGAGTATCTGGTTGATGTGCGGCAGAAGGAGGAAGACAACCTTACCGGAAAGCTCATCACCATAGAGAAAATAGAGTCGCTGATCTCTACAGCCGATGAAAAAACCCAAGACTGGAAATCACTCGACGACGAACTTGAGAAGCTTTTCAAAGACTGGAAGAAAATCGGCCGTGTACCAAAAGAAAAAGAGGACGACCTCTGGAAAAGATTTCACGCAGCGCGCGAACAATTTTTTGAAGCACGGGTGGATAACGATCCCGAATTCAAAAAAGAGATGGATAAAAACATCGAAAAACGTCTCCGCCTAATTACGCGTGCCGAAGAACTTAAAGGCACTGATAGCCTTGCTACAGCTGCACGCGATATTAACAACCTGCACAACGAGTGGAAGAAACTAGGGCCTGTTCCTCAGTCTCAAAACGATGAGCTTTGGGCGCGGTTCAAAAAAGCCTCCGACGAGTTCAACAGCGTTCGCGACGAAAATACAGACAAGATTAAAGAGGAAGAAGCAGCAAATCTTGCCGAAAAAGAACGCCTTATTGCTGAAGTTCAGAAGCTGATAGACCAGGAAGGCTGGAAAGGCAGTACAAAAAAGATGGAAAAGGTTTTCGAAGAGTGGAAAGCCGTTGGGCCTGTACCACGACGCAAATCGAACTCCTCCTGGAAGAAGTTTCGCAAGCTGATGGATAACTTCTACAAAGAACGCAGAAGCTATTTCAAACAGGTTCGCTCCGAGCAGCAGGATAACCTTAAGGCCAAGCGCGATATTGTAGATAAAATTACGGAGCTGGCCAAAGCAGAAAATATTGAAGAAGCTTTAACTGAGGTTAAGGCACTTCAGGAGCAGTACAAAGAAATCGGTTTTGTACCCATTAAGCACAAAGATAAAATCTGGGACAAGTATCGCGAAGCCTGTGATCTTTTCTTTGGCGAACTGCGCGAGCGCGGCGACAAGAGTTCACAGCCTTCAGGCGGTGGCGGCGGTGGTCGCAGCTCTGGTGGAGGTTCTCAGGAGAAACAACTCTCCGGCGAATTGTTTAAACTCCGCAAGGAGGCCGAGCAGCTTCGCAATGATATCGCCAAGTACGCCGATACCAAAACATACTTTAAGCCTAACAAAAAGGGACAGAAACTGATCGATGAGATTCAGGGCAACATCGATAAAGCCGAAACCAAGCTTGAAGACAAAGAAAAACGTATAGCCGAAGTACTGCAGCAGATTGAAGAAGTTAAAAATGCTGATCAGGACTAAACCTATTCTGTAAAGCATTAGTCATTTCTTTAGCTAAAACTATTTAAGAAGCCGCTCTGATTTTTTCAGGGCGGCTTTTTTTAGGCTAAAACATATACGATGCTATAATCCTTCAATTCCTATTGTAACAAATTCTTTAACAGCCGTATACAGCAACTGCACAACCAGCTCAATCATTTTAATACCAACCCTGCGTGAAGTCCTTCAAACCGGCAAATATTATTCACAAACCCGGCTTTCAGTTTACCTATTTTGGGGTATTCGGAATCATCGTGTTTTTGCTGCTTCGTACTTCATTCGATTTTAATGCGGGAGCGCGGATTAACAACACCGGCCAGGAAGCAGAAGCGCTGATACATGCAGTTAATACTCAACTAGGCTTTGAGTCCGATTCTCTGAACGCAGTTCACCATCGTTTTCAGGATGCAGCGCTGTACAACCAAATTCGGCAGGAGTCGCAGGGAAATACAACCCCGTTTCAGCTGAATCGTAATAATGTGCCCATTAACGGCTGGCAGGTCGTAATCGGAGGTACTTTCACTGAACCTGATTTTATTCAAGGCTTAACCCACCTTTTCAACCGGATTGGCTATACTAAGGCGGAGATAAGCGATCAGGGCCGTATTCTGAGCTACCAAAGCAATTCTGACAGAAACCATACTTTTGTAGAAGGCTCGCCCGACCGGGACAATCTCAGCAGAGTAATCGAAGAGGTTTTTAGATACGACCTGATTAACTACAGGCTCGCAGCAGATTTTGATGATCTTTCACCGCCGTCCGATTTTCCGAACGGGGATACACAGTCTATAGAATTCACAAAAATTGCTGTATCAGCACCCGGACCGGCCACCATCACGCTATCATACAGCGAAAGAGAACGTGGTGATACGGCGGGATTCTCCATCGATTCGTTTGAAGTTTCTTACGTAAGCAGCGAGGCAGAAGTAGCGGCAACTCCTTATGCAGTTGCCGGCAATACTATTCTTCTGATCGTTATTTCCATAATTATGATCATTATTCTGGGTACGGCTATCCGACAAATATTCCGTGGTCGTATGGAGTGGAAACGAAGTCTTTTCATCTTCGGGAGCGTAACCATTGCACAGTACGTTTGGCAGCTGCTTTTCTTATTTCCGACGTATTACTCTTTTTATGAAAGCGACATCATATTTGTCGACGCGCTCCAACAGCTCCTGATAGCAGGGTTCTATGGCGTTTACGCTTCCTTTGCATACGTAGCCTGGGAGTCTCTGGCTCGAGAGCTGAAAAGCGGCCAAATACCCGTAATTGATGCAGTCTGGGGCGGCAAACTGATGAAAAAAGAAGTAGGGGCAGGTATTCTTACCGGATACGGAATTGCGGGTATCTACTTCGTGATTATCGCCCTGATGTTCTACAGTTTCGAAATCCTGATGTTTCAGAGCGACAGCTTTGTGATGGGCTTCCGGGAACCTTCATCATCCTTTCCTGCTGGCGGCGTTTTCCTGAACGCGTGGCTCAGCTCCATGATATTTGTAATTGCTCAGGTTGGCGTTGCCTACAACCTTATTGCCTTCATTGTTAGAAAAGACAGCCTGCGAATGATACTGGCAATGCTTGTTGCCGGCGGCACACTATATATAATCGGCCCGTTTTTTGTTTCTAACGGATCGACCTTTCAGGTATTGAGCATCTACCTGGCTTTGAGCATTCCGCTGGTGCTGGCATATCGCTATTTTGGAATTGTGTCGGCCATCATATCGTGGTTCGTTCTGCTCATGGGCATTCGTCTTCTTCCTTACATCGGATCCGAGAGTACATTTATGGCTGGACAGGCCTGGATACTGCTCATCATACTTTTCACTCCGTTTATGTTTGGGCTCATTTCCGTGGTTTATGGCACAAACCTGGAATCTATCAAACAATACGTGCCTGAATATGAGGAGAAACTGAACAAGCGACTCCGCTCCGAAAAAGAGCTGGCCATTGCAAAAGAAAGTCAGGCTGCGCTAATGCCCGATACCCCTCCAAAGATTGAAGGTTTAGACATCCATGGTTTTTTTGTTCCCTCACACGAGGTTGGCGGGGATTTTTACGACTTTACTGTGTTACAGGATAAGCAAGGTAAACAGCAAGGGCTTGCTTTGGCCATTGTGGATGTTTCCGGGAAAGCGATGCAGTCTGCTTTCAATGCTATTTTTACGAGTGGGTTGCTTCTTAGCCGTATAACCACCGATTCTCCAGCCGAGGTACTCACAGGAATTAACCCAATCCTATGCGACAAAACCGACGATCAGACGTTTATAACCTGCCAGGTCGGGCATGTTAGCCTTACCAACAAGACGCTTACCCTTGCAAATGCCGGGCATTGTCCTCCGCTATTGAAACGTAATGGAAGCTGCAGCTTTATATCCCTGCCGGCTCCTCGTTTTCCGCTTGGGTTCAGAAAAGGCATTACCTACGTGGATTCAGTAATTAATCTGCAGTCCGGCGACACCCTCTTTTTCTACTCCGATGGTCTTCCAGAAGCACAGAATGAAGCCGGACTGCGCCTGGATTTCGAAAAGGTAAAAGAATACATCACCCTTCTTGAAACGAATGACAGAAGCGCTGCTGAAATTAGTAACGAAGTAAAAAAGTATATTCTGGAATTCAGCAATTACGAGCTGGCAGACGACACCACGCTTTTAATAGTAAAGGTCGATTAGCGGCCGACTGTTATCTGGACTACTGGTAAAATTGAATTAAATTAATATCTTAATCTACTGTTATTTAATCAGCCGCCTTAAAAACCTAACTTCTGATTGCCATGCGATTTAATCTGCTTTTTTCTGTTTTTACACTTTCTGCTTTACTGCTATGGTCTGCATGCACGCCCGACGGCCCCGAACCGGAATCAGAAACTCAACCGCAAACAACTACGCCGGCGCCTCCCCCACAGCCCGCCGAACCTGATACTGCTGCAGAACAGCCACAGGAAATTCGTGAAGCTACCGCCGAAGAGCGCACACGGGCCGAATCTGAAGCACAAACCCGGCAAACTTCCGGCTCCGTTGCTAACCTGATGGACTCCTCGGGTAGTTTCACCGTGCAGGTTGCTGCGCACAGGAATGAATACATGGCAGAACGAAGCGCTTCACAGTGGAATGAGCGAGGGTATTCCCAAACTCATGTGATAAGAAGTTCGGACGATGGTGAAACATGGTACAAGGTATATTTGGGCCGCTACGCCTCTGCCTCCAATGCAGAACGGGCTTCTAAACAGCTAAACAGCGAGTACAGCGAAAGCACATGGCCACTACGCTTCCCTGGATAACATCTGCCGGGACATATCCACAGCACGATTTTGAAGCCGGTTTCGTTAAAAATACGATCCGGCTTCTTTTTTTATACAAATCAAAGACCGAAGCATCACTCACTTTTTTAGGCTTTACCGGCTTCTGATATGCCAACCAAAGATTTTTACGGACTGCTGGGCGTTCAACCGGATGCGGATTCTGCTGAAATCCGGAAAGCCTATATCAGGATAAGCCGGGTGATCCACCCCGACCGCTTCGACCCTCAAAAGCAAAAGGAAGACTGGGAGCAGGCCAACCGTATGCTCAGTGAAGTTAACGAAGCCTGGCAAACGCTCAAGGATCCGCAAAAGCGGGAGCGGTATGATGTGCAGAAGGGTTTCAGCACGCCCCGGAGTGCATTCAGCACCGAAGATCTTTTTTCTGGTTTCACCTATCAGCAGCAGCCTCAGTCAGCTCCGGAACCACGCGACTACGGACCTGATCCCACCCGTGAACTAAAGTCCGGGCAGAGTCCCTTCACCCTGCTCCCCTCAGCACTGCAGAAATCTCTCCTGAGACGCCAACGAGGCGAAGAAGAGGATCAGTACTACATCAATACCGATCAGCCGGCACATCACTATCTGAAGACCGGGCTCATATTGTTATGGATTGTCATACTTGCCTTTTCGGCTTTAGGAAGAGAGTGGAGTACCGGCCTGAGCCTGTTTTTCGGGATAGCGACTCTGCTAATCACAATTTATTTTTCCAGGCACCTTTTCTGGCTTATTCGATGGAACCGCTCTCCCCTGCTCAGCCGGCTTTACATCACGCCGCTTTACATCATAGAAACAAATCTTGGGCTGGTTCGCTGGTGGCCGGTAACCGGAATCGAGGACATCCGCATCACAAGCGGGAAAAAATACTATTCGGCCCGCGATACTTTTCTAAAGTTAAAATACGCCTCTGAGACTGTCCAGCTTAATATTGTACCCATTCAGCTAGCCAGAAACTGCGTGCATATGATTCAGCAGTACCGCTCTCAGGTCGATCAGGCCATGGCAGAATACGATTACGACTATGTTCGCAGCAGTGATGATTTCAAGCACGCCCAAACGCATCTGCCAGAAGACTTATCGAAAACAAAATATGCATCTTACGGTATCCCGGCCCTTATTATGATGGTGGCATTTGGCTTTTTATTCTCGGAAAACCGGGGCAATGAACCGCAGATTGGAAGCCGCATCATTTCGCAAATGCTGCCCCATAACGGCTCTCAGGTCAACTATTTTGATGGTGAAGCCAGAGCCCCTCTCGAGCTTCATGCCGAAAAGCACCGGCACTTTCTCGTGCGCATAAAGCATGAACAGAGCGGATTTCCGGTAAAGACGGTTTTTGTTCGGTCCGGCAACAGCGTAAGCACCCGTCTGCCCGATGGTGAATTCACCATTAGCTATGCGGCAGGTAATTACTGGTACGGATCAGAAGATATGTTCGGGCCCCGCGGCAGTTTTTACCGGGATACGCGTGTCTACAGCTTCGGCAGCTCTGGAAACGAACTTAGCGGGCATCTCATTAATCTGGCTGACTCAATCCGATTGGCAAGCGGAGAAATCCTTGAGATTGACGCGAACGAATTCCAGTCAAAAAACCGATATTAATACCGCACATAAAACGTGCTTTAAGCCGTTAACACCGAATACTCATCCAATAAGCTGATTTTTAATAACTGTATCCAGTCCATGAAATTTATCCCAGACCTGAAGAAATCTTCCGCGCTACTATTGTACACCAGAATGGTTGGTTTAAGCGTGATAATTTTCGGTATGATGGCGGCTTCCCCTAAACAGGCTTCAGGCTTTCAATCGGCTGGAACTAGTTCCGAAAGCGACAAGCGAGTGCTCCAGTTTTATGAACTCGGTTTTCTGAGCGCTTTTACCACGAATACCTCACAGAGCATTCAGGAAATTGTTACCGATTTAACCGAAGAGCAGGATGATGCTATTTTTGAGACCATCATCCTGGATTCTTTCGAACAGGCGGATATGAAGGAAGTAATTCTGAGCAGCATCAGGCGTAGCTTACGCGGCAGCGATGTAAATGCAGAGCAGGCGCTGTCTCATATAGCGCTGCCCGAAATGCAAGAGCTGATGACCAGGTTGTATGATAACCAGACCGATTTTGATGATCCCGATGTTATCGAGCAGTTCGAAGATTACATCAGCCGGGTGGAGGTTAATCCCGATCCGCATCAGCAGCGTATAGGACTTGTAAGTGACATCATAAACCGTTCGCAAACCACCAGAATTACTGTACAGACCCTCGAAGATTTTCTAACCATAATTGTTTTCACGCTTAACCAGACCAACCCGGAAGACGAGCAGCTATCCGACCGGCAGGTGAACGATCTCATTATCTCGCTTCGCGCCAATTTCCGCCAGCTTTTTGATAACATCATGCTTTATGTTACGCTGTACTCCACGCGCGATTTTGAAATTGAGATACTAGAACGACATGCTGATTTCCTCACTACCGACGCCGGACGCTGGTTTGTACGAACATACAACAACGCCATTCTGAACAGCTTTGGCGAGGTTAGTGAACACCTCGCCACGAACCTGGCCGAATGGGCTCTGGCGCAGTCAGCCGATGAAGAAAATGAGACCAATGAGGATTCTGCCGCATCACCTTTACCAGAACAATAATTCGTATTTTGGAACTTCACATTATTCAGATTAAACCTTTATGAAGACCCTTCTTTTCATATTTCTCTTTTTGCCGTTTACAGGTTTTCTAAGCCAAAGCCTCGCAACTAATCCGGCCGCGACCGACACAACCGATTCTGAAGTTCCGGAAACGGTGCATCAGGCTGTTTTTTACCTTAACAACTTTCTTTCAGAAGATGAGCTTGATTTAATACGGGAGTCCGATGAGCTTGAGTTTGTTGGAAATGCCGTTTCGGGAACCGGACTCGGCAGCTGGTTAATCAACGAATGGGACTTGTGGAGCCCGACTCCGCTAAATCTGTATTTCAACAGAAATGGTATCAGCAGTCCGCCGGAGATGGCCGAGGTTATTCTCACCAGCTTCCACCGATACCTGAACGGCCGCCCTATGCACATCAACGATCAGATTCGCGAAATCCGCTCGTTCTGGGAGGAACAGGAAGAACAGCTTGAAGAGCGCCGTGATCCGTGAGCCGCGGTGCAGAGCATTCATATAAACCCGAATTCCTCCTTGGCGGCCTCATCATCGCGTGGCAGGTGCTGCTTATTGCGATGTTCTCCTATTCCGGAATACAGCTTTTCATCCCAGTATTGGCCGGACTCGTTTTCGCCGGCCTTGGTATTTGGCTGGCCGGGTATTTCCACGGCCGGAAGCATCGTTCTGCAGGATTAATACTCGGGCTTCTCAGCATTTTCTATCTTCAGCTCATAACCATGCCGGCCGACGAGTTTGATTCCAGGCCCGCAGAGGAAGTACGTTCTGCTATCTCAATTCTGGGCAATTTCCGATCCGTTTCCCAGGAAGTATTGCTGCAAAAACATGAACCACCCTATGCGCCCGTAACGGCCGCGCTTCATAAATACAAAGAGGAACTTCCTGAACATTCGTGGCTAATTACCTTCGGGGAATCGGATGATAGCGAAACGCCCTATCTGTTCAACATCAGAAACAATACGGCAGCTCATAATCATCCCGGAGTCCGGCACGCCGAGCTGACCGAACACCACTTGGTTCTTGAAATTGAGAAATCGGGTACCATGGTACGATACGATGTCCCGCTCAATGAGAATCCGCCGGCCTTTTCCATTTCGGGTGAGCCCGGCCTGCCATCGCCTGCCGGCAGTTTTCAGGCAACCGTTTATCCGCATCTGCTGAACGTGGAAAACCACAATCGCTTTCAGCAGTTTTTTTACCGCCTTTTAACCCGAATCTACTCCTGATTCATCCTGCATATGAGTAACAAAGAAGAAACACAGCAACACCCCATACCCGTAACGCTGATAACCGGATTTCTGGGTTCAGGGAAAACGACCCTGCTCAATCGAATCCTCAGCGGACCGGATTCAAACCGGTTTGCCGTAATCCAAAACGAGTTTGGCGAAATCAGCATTGATCACGAGCTGGTTGTGAAGGAGGAAGAGGGCATTTTCGAGATGCAGAACGGCTGCCTGTGCTGCACAGTCCGCGATGACCTTATCCGTATTCTGGAATCGCTTCGGGAGCGGAAGCAGGACTTCGACCGTATTCTTATTGAGACCACCGGCCTCGCAGACCCCGTTCCCGTTGCACAAACGTTCTTCAGCAGCATTCACATTCAGAAGGACTTCCGGCTGGATGGCATCATTACTTTGGTAGACGCCCTTCATATCGAAACCCAGTTAATAGAAGCGCCCGAGGCCAGACAGCAGATTATCTGCGCGGATCTCATCATCCTGAACAAAACGGACCTCGCAAACGCCGGGCAGAAAACGGGCGCCCGGAAAGCTATTGAGGAATTCAACCAGGAAGCGCCGGTTAAAGAAACCACGCTTGCCGAAACGGACATTAATGAACTCTTCAATATCTCGCTTCTTCATCCCGACCGCCTTAATGACATAGAAGCGTCACTGAATTTTTCCGGAGATGAAGGCGATCACATACATACTCATTCCCATGAGCACACGCATGACCACAACCACAGTCACGACAGCGATGTGTCATCTTTCAGCCTTGAACTCGATGGCACCATGGATCTTGAACGACTCGACGCCTGGCTGAATATGCTTCCGATGCTTCACGGCGGGCTGCTTTACAGAATGAAGGGCATTCTGAATCTGGAAAACGAAGAACGGACGTTTGTTTTTCAGGCCGTGTTCAGCGTGCTACAGGGCAATTTCGGACGCCCGTGGAAAACGGATGAAAAACGCCGGAATCGCTTTGTGTTTATCGGCAAAAATCTGAATCGTCAGCTGCTCGATGAAGGTTTCCGGGCCTGCCTATCGCAATAGGCCTGCCTAAAGCAGTAGTTCTCTTTCGATATCAGTCGAGTTTTCCTTCGGTAATATACTCCAGAATCTGCACCACCTGATGATGGTCCCTGGCAACGGCATTAGCGGCTTCATCCACTTCCTTGAGCGCATGATCGAACTCCTCGGGGTGAATAATTACAAGCGGCTTACCGAGCGCAGATGCATAGCCGGCATCGAAGGCGGCGTTCCACTGCCGGTATTTATCGCCAAACTTAACGACAACCACATCGGCCTTTTCGATAAGCGTGCGCGTTCTGATGGCGTTTAGTCCGGCACCTTTGCGGTCTTTCCAGAAGGGATCGTCTTCGTCGCCCAAAATATGAACACCACAGTTATCGCTTGCCGGATGATCGGTAACGGGGCCGGTAAATTTTAATTCCAGCATTTTGTCTTTTGCGGCCATTTTGAGTTCACTTCTCCAGTCAGAGTGAATTTCGCCGGCCAGATAAATAGTCCACGACATAGTTTTCCTCTTTTATGAATTGCGGTTCCTTTACTAATGCAATGAATTTAACTTTTTCTGAGTTCAGACATCAGCTTATCTTTTACGTTTTGCTTTCGTATACGCTCTACTGATAATCCCGATTCAAGATTTTTTATGTGGTTAACCTATTATATCATCATCATTACCGTTGCAGCAACCTGGTACGCCTGGAACATAAATCCGGAGGCTCAACAAAAAGGTATGCTCAGACCGTTTCTGGTTTTTCGTGAGGATCGCTGGTATCAGCTTGTAAGTTCCGGATTTTTGCACGCCGACCTCACGCACCTGCTTTTTAACATGATAACTCTGTTTTTCTTCGGGCCGGTGGTCGAGCGGGCCATTGGCGGCGGTTACTTCATTGGGCTTTATTTAGCAGGATTAATTCTTGCAAACATTCCCAGCCTGTTCCGCCATCGGGATGATCCCCGCTTTGCAAGCCTTGGGGCATCGGGCGCGGTTGGAGCCGTCTTGTTTGTGTTTATCTACTTCTTCCCTATGGAGCCGATTTATCTGTTTTTCATTCCAATCGGCATTCCGGCCGTGGTTTTCGGAGCAGTGTTTATTGGCTACAGCTTCTGGGCACACAACAAAGCCAGCGACAAGATTAATCATGAAGCCCACATTGCAGGAGCGGTAACCGGCCTGCTTTACGTAATGATTATCGTACCAAGAGGAATCGATCACCTGCTCACGCTTCTGGGATTAATCTGAGGCAGTTGACTCTACCTGTTCAGGTAAACTTCAATATTGCCGTCTTCTGTGAACCTTTGGATTACTGCGCTTGAACTGCTCAGTGAAGTAACCAAATCCTGATCTCTGGTGAGCTCCATCATCGATCCGTCACGGATATCCAAAAGAACGGATTTTACGGTTATTGGCTGATCCGATGAGCCCTGACTCGTATGCATGAAGCCAAGTACAGCATAAGGCTGATCCGTTACGGCACTCAGTGAATGCATATAAGTACGGTCACTATCTTCCGGGAGTGGGGCTAACTGAAACTCCCTGCTTTCACGAAACCGTACCCCGGCAAAGTTCTCAAGATTAAGCGACCAGAGCCTTTCACCGTCCAATCTATAGGCGTCGGCCTGCCCGAAGTGTTTATTGAATGTTACAATGGTGTCCTGCTCAGGAAAACAGGCCAAATGAGACTCTGAAAGCCACGCAGAACTAGCTGCTCTTTCAAATTGGGACTCAATAGCCCGCCCAAAAGTACGCTCAAACTCGTAATCATCACGGCTGTAAACTGTTACAGGGCCCTGAAATTCATTATGATCTTCCACCGAGCTCTCCTGATTCATTACGCTTTGAGCAGCTTCCGGCATCAGGCCCTGACCACTCATAAACACGGCATCATTACTTGCGCATATTCCGGTAGCAAACCGCAAACCGTGAAAGAAGCTGTCATAAGATTCGAACTCGCCCCCGTTTCTTTTGAAGACTTCCGTATTATTTATGTCCATTACATACAGCGTTTGATAATCCGGGCTCAATGTAAATCCCAACAGAAGTTCCGGACTGCCAACTGAATACAAATGTGCGCCTTCCGCGGAGTAAACATCCACTGTATTTTCATTACTGTTTCTGATGTAGACATTTCCCTCATTATCCTCATCTGACCTCAAAGGCAGCACAGCCTGTTCGGGAGCCTGAATCTGAGCTATCATGGTTTCTGATGCTGCCGATAAATCGGGAAACAAATTGGTAATTTCCATCCCTGCCTGCTCAAGCGACCGAAAATCGGCAGTTACCAGGTTTTCGACGGTGTCCCAATCTGTGCTATCAGGATGGTAGTGATAGTCGGCTTCAGCATCGTTATCACTTTGGCAGGCTGAAGCTCCAACAAACAGGCAAACAACAGCTGCTAGTATTTGTCTGTATGATGTTTTACCGCTACGCTTTTCCATTTTAATCAGGATTTTTTATAATGGTTTTATTAACCGGAGCACAAACTATATGGTTACGTTTATTATAATCATACAGATACGAAATAATAATTATATATACAAAAAAAGCCCGCCCGAAACTTTGCTGGAAGTTTTCAGACGGGCTTATTTACTGTTGCGATATATCAGGATTTATCCGTTTTTGCTGCGGAAATCCTTCATGAAGCTCACCAATGCTTCTATACTTTCCGGTTCGCAGGCGTTGTAGATACTTGCCCTTATACCGCCTACGCTTCTGTGCCCTTTAAGTCCATTCAGGTTATGCTTTTCAGCTTCAGCGAGGAATGCTTTTTCGAGGGCTTCATCCTTTAGTCTGAATGTGGCGTTCATGAGCGATCGTGATGTTTTTTCAGTTGTACCAGCGTAGAAATCATCAGCATCAATTTCATCATACAACACTTTCGCCTTGGCCTCATTTCGTTTGGCAATCGCTTCAAGCCCGCCTTTTCTCTCGATCCAGCCAAGCACCTTATTGAACATATACACCCCAAAAACCGGCGGCGTGTTGAACATGGTTCCGACGTGCGTATTGTAGTTCAGAATAGTCGGAATTCCCTCTTTTTTACCTTTCTCGAGAAAACTCTTGCGGATAATTACGATGGTAAGTCCGGCCGGACCAGCGTTTTTCTGTGCACCAGCGTAAATCAATCCGTATTTCTTCATATCGAGCGGACGACTGAGGAAATCCGATGAAGCGTCACACACCAGCGGAACTCCGTTGGTTTCGGGTTCTTTGCTGAACTGCGTACCGAATATGGTGTTATTTGATGTGAAGTGTACGTATTCGGCCTTCCCGCTTAGCTTCAGCTCGGAGCTTTCCGGAACGCGGTTGAAGTTCTGCTCTTCCGACGAATACGGCACGTTCACATTTCCGAAAAGCTTCGCCTCTTTAATGGCTTTTTTCGACCAGGTGCCGGTATTGATGTAATCGGCCGTTTTATCCTTATCAAGGAAGTTAAAGGGCACCATCATAAACTGATGACTTGCCCCGCCCTGCAGGAACATGATCTCGAATTCATCACCAAGCCCAAGCAGTCCGCTAAGACGCTCACGGGCCTGAGCATCGACTTCAATATATTCTGGCCCGCGATGGCTCAGTTCGATTATAGAAGAACCAGAGTCTCCGTATAGCGTAAATTCTTTCTGAGCTTCTTCAAGAACTTCAAGGGGTAAAGCAGCCGGTCCGGCGCTAAAATTGTGTGCACGTTTCATAGCAAATAATGATGTTAAGAGATGTTTGTCACTTTCTGTAATATTGATCTGAAGCTGCTTTCTTACATTCAAAAGCGACTCCGCTTAGTAAGAATGAATTAACAATCCGGAGCGTAGTTTTGGTTCAAACCAGGTCGATTTTGGGGGCATCAGAAGTCCTTCGTCCGATACATCGATAAGCTCCTGAATACTCGTTGGATAGACGCTGAACGCCATTACAGCTTTACCGTTTTCAACAAGGCGCTCCAGTTCCTTTGTGCCCCGGATTCCGCCAACAAAAGAGATATTAGAATCCGTTCGTGGATTTTCGATTCCGAAGTACTTATTGAAAACAAAATCCTGCAAACGGGCAGCATCCAGGTTCTGTACAGCATCCGGATTTTGATGTTCAGGTAGGGTGAAGCCGTACCAGCTGCCATCATAATACAGGCAAACTTCGCCTTTCTTTTTGGGTACAGGCTCAGATACGGGCTTCAGATTAAGATCATTCTTCATCTGGCCGAGAATATCAGGATTCGCTTTGTGGATCACCCTGTTGTACGGCAGTATCTCCATTTGATCTTTTGGAAAAATAACTGCCGGGAAGAAGTTGTACTCTTCTTTGCCGGTATGCGCTTCGTTATGCTCTTTTTTGTATTCGACCAAACGAGATGCACTTTTGCAGCGGTGATGTCCATCGGCCACATACAGCGCATCGAGGTCTTCAAACGCTTTGCGCAAGGGATGATTGGCATCTATTTTCCAGATAGTGTGCTGTACGCCGTCGTTTGCCTTAAAATCGTAGAGCGGGCTCTGCTTTTCAATTTCTGTTAAGAGCCTGGTGATGGCATCCGAGCCCTTGCAGGTGAGCATGACCGGCTCGGCATGGGCCTCCTGCTCGCGGATGTGGCGGGTGCGGTCGTCTTCCTTGTCCGGGCGCGTAAGCTCGTGCTTGAGTATCCTATCCTCATCGTAATCCTGCACGCTCACGCAGCTGAACAGGCCTGTCTGCGAACGTCCCTTCCAGGTGAGTCGGTACACAAAAAGTGACTCTTCATCATCCTGTTTCAATATTCCTTCATTCATGAATGATTTGAGCTTCTCTGCTCCTGCTTCATATACTTCATCGGCATGTTCATCTACCGATTCTGGAAGGTTTATTTCAGGACGAACCACATGAAGAAAACTCTCCGGGTTGCCCGAAGCCATCTCACGGGCTTCTTCTGCGTTAATAACGTCGTAAGGTACACATGCGACACGCTCAACACGTTCGGCCTCGGGTCGCCATGCTCTGAATGGTTTTATAGTAATCATCTCACAAGTTGGATTTAGTTATGTCCTTAACAGAAACTGAAATGCGCATACCGCCTGTTAAAATGGTATATTTAAACCCCTGAAATATTCGTTTCCATGGGATCAATTTTAGCTTAATTTGTTCTCATAGCTGCGCATCAAAATAATAAAATAGATAGTTAATCCCTTATGGATATCAATTCTAAATCCCTTTCTAAAGAGAAAAAAAACATGCTCCTTTTCATGATGCTTATACAGCAGTATGAAAAGATTGCCCGCATGAATTTAGGTGAAGTACCAAACCCTGTTCACAATCAGGTAGAGGAAGATCTGCAGTCGGCCCGATTTGCCATCGATACACTCGATATGCTCCGTGACTTCACTCAAAACAACCTCAATAAAGAAACCAGAGAGTACATAGACACCCTTTTTAACGAGCTCTCCGCTTCGTTAAAGACCAAGTCTGATGCAGAAGAAGCCCGCAAGAAAGAAGAAGCCGATAAGCAGAAAAAAGCCGACGGCGATTCTGCCGAGCAAGCAGCCCAATCTGATGAGTAAAGACAGGACCACAACTTATGAGCCTTTAAACGCTGCCGGTGGTGTGTTGTATAAGTACACGGCTGGAGAATTATACGTACTGCTGATATACCGCAAAGACGTCTGGGATTTACCAAAAGGTAAACAAGATGATGGTGAAGATATTCGCACCTGTGCAATTCGCGAAGTTAGTGAGGAAACAGCCTCGAAACCGCCCCGCATTACGCATGATTTAGGCACGACAAATCATAGCTATACCGACAAATGGGGAAGCTTTAACAAGACAACGTGGTGGTATGCCATGACTACAGATTCCAAGCATTTTTCGCCACAGCGCTCGGAAGGCATCACAAAGATTTGCTGGAAACCTGTTGGTGAAGCCTTTGGGCTGGTTGGTTTTGATAACCTCCGGGAAGTTCTCGAGCGGCTTATAAAAGTAATTCCCGTTAAAGAGCCATCACACAACAAGTGAAAACAGACTAGCGAAGCACAAAACGCACGGGCTGCGTCATCTGTACCGGAACAGCCCTTCCCTGCTGTATTCCCGGGCTAAAGCTTACTTTTCGGATGGCGTCTAGTGCAGCGCTGTCCAGCCCGGAATAGCCGGAGCTTCTCAGGACTTCGGGATTGGTTACGTTACCATTCACATCCACTACAAACTGAAGCCAGACGGTGCCCTCAATTCCCGCCCGTCTTTCATTAGCAGGATATTCCAGATGCTGATATAAAGCAGCCTGACCGCCCTGCATTTCCGGCATGAACTCCACCGCGAAGAACGGCTCATCGTTTAAGTCATCGTCCGGCTCAGATGGTGGAGGAGCCGGAAGGTTGTCTGTATTCAAAAATTCATCGAAGCTAATGAATTCATCATCTATTAGCTGATCGTCCGGAACCTGGGCAGGCGGGCGCGGAGGCATTGGTGCAGGTGGTGTTTCGATTACACGAGTGATTTGGACGTCGTCGATCTCTAATTCAACTCTGTCGAGAGGCCGCACATCCAGTTCTCCCGTACTGCTAATATCGAGTTTAAAAAAGATAACCGCGATAATAATTGAAAGCGCAATACTTCCTTTCAGGGTAATTCTGTAGTCGTTTCTCAGATCTTTATTGCTTTCCGCAGACTTCATAACCGATGAGGTTTAGTTCAGGATTGGATTGAAACACTACCTCAACTTATGAAAATATTTGTAAATGAAAAGCTTTTATTTAACAAATGCCGCTTGCCCATAAAAAAAGCCATCCTGAGTTGAATCAGGATGGCTTTTAAAATTTGACTTAGTAATCAGACGAAAAATTTAATTCAATCTGAAGATTACGGGCTGGGTCATTTGAACGCGAACAGGACGACCGCGCTGCATACCCGGAGTAAATGTCATTTGGCGAATGGCGGCAAGTGCAGCCTCATCGAGACCACCTGCACCGGCGCTACGCACAACCTGAGGGTTTGTAACATTGCCCGATTCATCTACAATGAACTGAATAATTACACGTCCTTCGATTCCAGCACGGCGTGCCATATCAGGATAACGAAGAGCATCGTAAAGTGCTGCTTGTCCACCTACCATTTCCGGCATGTTTTCCACAACCACGAAGATTTCATCTTCATCTCCATCGTCTGGCGGCGGAGGTGGTGGCGGAGCGTCGAAACCGGCATCCATATCAAGGAACGCATCCATGTCGAGGAGATCGTCATCGATGATGGCATCATCGGGTACTTCAATCGGCACCGGCGGGCGTGGAGGCGGTGGTGGTGTTTCGATGATTTCTGTCTGGATAATATCTTCCAGCTCTAGCTCATCGCGCTCAATTTCATCGATTTGAAAACCTTCGCCTTGAGGCAGTTCTACTTTAAAAAGTATAACTCCTAAAAGCAACGCAACCACCAGAGAACTCTGCAGTGTAATCTGGTAATCTTTTCGTAAATCCTTTCCGGGTTTTTTCTTAAGCGACATGGTAAAGATAAGTTTAGTTTAGCTTGGGAGCGTAAAGATACTATTTAATATACAAAAGGCAAATTTACATCGTTCATTTTATACAACGAAGACCTTGCGTAACTTATTGTTATTCAGTGATATCCAAATATCGATAATGGAATTATATTCGAATATACGGCAATTGGGCTCTTTTAATCCGTCGCGGACTTAATGTCCCGTTCACTATTTCGCACGTACCAAATTTTAAAAATCAGAAGCATAATGCCAGCAATACCTGCTCCAATGGTGTTCAGCCCCACATCATACAAAGACCCGGAGCGATCGAATGGCATCATAAACTGCATTAGCTCCACAATAGCCCCAAATACGATTCCCGATATCACAATCAGCAAAATGGAAATCGATTTCTTTTCAAAATAGAGCATAATTGTGAGACCGAACAATAGCGTCCACCCTCCAAAGAGGATCACGTGGCCAACTTTAGGGTTACCTAATCGTGCTGCAGAGGTTAACAGGTCGCCGGGAAAAAGCGTGAGATACAGAGCCAGGGCCATCCAGACTACAAGAAGAACAGGCAGAAAGGGTATAATTGTTTTGAGAAAACGATATAGTATCAAAGCAGTACCCCGGGTGAGGGTTGCGGATGGTGCTTTACTCGCTTATAGCTGTATATCATGGCTTCACAAACCTGCTTATGAAGCCATTCCGCACCGACTGATTCCAGACTGGCGGCTTTCGAACAACGCCCCGCAATTAAGCCGGCCAGTACATCACCATAACCGGTACGCGAAAAAATGCGGGTATCGTATGCCGTAACATGGGTCTTTTCAGTGGAAATTACCTGAGACGGTAACCCTTTAAAAAGCCCTACCGAGTTTTTGCGACACGGAAGCTTTTCAAACATAATGCGCGCCTCAGCCGGTGATGCAGGTGCAGAGCCAAATACCGTTTTCTGCTCACCCGGGTGCGGCGTAATAATCAATCGCAGCTCTGGATTGATGGCTTTCATTGTGGCCTCATCTCTTAAAGCGGTAAAGCCATCGGCATCGAGTACAACAACTCCGGTTAGTTTCGAAAGCAGTTCTCTAACAAGCTGTGCGGATCCCAACGATTGACCAAGTCCAGGCCCGATCACAACTACACCCGGCCGCTTTTCAATTTCTTTTATGATGGAATTAGCAGCGAAGGAGTCCAGGACTCCGTTTCCGTCCGACTTAACTCTTTTTCGCATTATTTCCACAAAATGAGAATCATAGGCCGGCAATAATTCTTCCGGAGTAAATACGGTAACCGATCCGCAGCCGGTTGACCATGCTGCTTTAGCTGCCATAATCACTGCTCCGGTCAGCCCCGGTGAGCCTCCCACTACATAAACGTTTCCGTTCTCGTATTTGTGAGATGCTTTTTTATGATGAGTATCAGATACGAAATCAGCCTTTAACCCGGGCGACAGAAGCTGCACCGGTTTTTCCTGATTCATGAGATAGGCAGGGAAAGGGAGTTTGCACAATACGCGCTCTCCACAGTAATCAAAACTATCGCCAAAATAGGCACCGGTTTTCCGGGTGCCAAACATGAATGTGACGTCTGCTTTTACCGCGGTGCCCATCACCCTGCCGGTATCTGCGTTTAATCCGCTGGGAAGATCCATTGCATAGACAGTCGCATTTTCAGCTCGATTGACTTCATCGATTATACCGGATACATCACCCTCTATATCACGCTCAAGACCGGTTCCAAAAATCCCATCTATAATGATATCATACGAATCCAGTTTGGGAAAATCCTCCAGCATGCCCAAAGTCCCCGGTGTGCCGTTCTTTGTAAGAACATGAATCAGATCCAGATTTTTGCTGGCATCAGGACTCAGCTTTTCTGATCCAAGTGGGAAAAATATGTCGACCCTGAAGCCCTCTTCTGCAAGCAATCTCGATACAGCAAGCGCATCGCCTCCGTTATTTCCTTTTCCGCAAACGGCCAGAACTTTCGTACCCGCAGCATGATTCGAAATTATGTGATAAGATGCTCCTGTAGCAGCAGCTTCCATGAGCGTAAAACCGGATATTCCGAACGATTCGATTGTCTGTTCATCAATTAAACGGGAATCTTTCGCGGAGAATAAATATGAATGATGCGACTGGCTCATTCTGTAAGGTGATATAAGGTCAGATTGGATAGATTGATAGAATGGTTAAACCATATAACAGGCCGAATAGTATACCAGCAATTGTTTGAGGCAGACTGTGTGCCCCTTGTATTACACGAGACCACATCATACCTGCACATATCAATATAGCCAAGGCGACACTCGTAATAAAGAGCGGGCCCGAAATTGAAGCCCCGCCAACGTGAAGCAAAAAAACAGAGGTCATAGCTACAGCTGTACAGTGAATACTGATTTTCCACCTCACATTGATGAGCGCAGCAATCGCGCTGCTACCGGCCAATGCAAATCCCGCGGCCTGCACAATTCCGATAGCTCCGTACAGGTAAATCAGTACCAAGTATCCTGCCATGAATGATGTTATCCCAAATAAAAACGGCAGATGACGATTATGCTGATTGCGAATTTCAAGCGTCTCAATACGACGAAGTGCTTTGAACAAAACCAGGACCAACAAAGGAACCAGGCTAAAAAAAAGAATAGCGATGGCAAACTTTTTTGTTGTATCCGGACTTTCCAGAGCCAGCACATAGAAAAGCGGGAGTACCAGAACGAGGGGATTAAACAGGATGGAAATGCTTTTTGCAAATAGCATCGCTCCCGGTTGCCGATCTCTGTTTTGAACGGTGCAGTACATACTCCGGCTGGTTTAAATTAAAAGATGCACCCGAAGGCTGATTTCCGGATGCATCTTAATTTTTCTGTTCAGAAAAAACTTTATGTCACAACTACCTTAGTATGCTCTCGCGAGAAGCACTTTTCTGGCGGACGGCTTACCGGTTACCATACACTTGCCGGATTCATTGTCTTCAAAAAGTGGAATACAGCGAATTGTGGCCTTTGTTTCTTCTTTTATCTTAGCTTCTGTTTCGGCCGTACCGTCCCAGTGTGCGTAAATGAAACCACCGTGTTCGTCGAGTACTTTTTTGAATTCCTCATAGGATTCCACGTGGCGGGTATTTTCGGCCATGCGCTTACGGGCACGATCAAGCAGGTCGGTTTGCATCTGGTCGAGATGGCCGCGAACGGTTGTAAGTAAATCATCGCGGTCTACGAGCTGCTTGTCGCGGGTGTCGCGTCGCACGCATTCGGCCTTGCCGTTTTGCACATCGCGCGGTCCTACTGCCAGGCGTACCGGAACGCCCTCAACTTCGTGCTGTGCAAATTTCCAGCCCGGCTTGTACTGATCTCGATCGTCGAGCTTTACGCGGAC
>PWID01000010.1 GCA_003555145.1 Balneolia bacterium
TCAGAAACTCACCAATCGCCATTACGCCTCCAATCATCTCAGGCATTTGATCTACATCTGTGTAGATCTCGATATCAGGCGGGAGTGTTGGAAGCTCTACAGACTGCATTTCTGAGCTGCCGGAGCAGGATGATACAAGAAGTCCCAGTATGAGAAGCAATGGTAAGGTTAATTTCATATAACGTCTGCGATTAAATTGAGTGAAATTATATTGAGAGACTTTTTCAAAATACCGAAAACAACTTTATCCGCACGAATCATTAGTTACCTGCAGACCAATCAGTTTCCAAAAATATTGAGCAGAAACAGTTTCAAAAAACGGTCGTTCCAGTGCCAGTTATGGGCAGCCTCCGGATGTAGCGGCACCCGGTTAAAGCCCGCCGTAATATTCTTTTCCCGTAAAAGGTTTGTAAAATAGCTACTGCGATCCAGGTTGCCTTCATCGCCGTCTCCCGCTGCACTTCGTATCCAAAACATAGTTTCCTGCATCTCTTCAAGGGCGATTGGATCGGCGTAAGAAATAAGTTCGGCAGGATTCCAGGGGGATAGCTGCTCTGCCGAGCGATCTTCGGGCTCGCCAAGTGCGGCCGTAAGGTAGGGTGATGCCATCCAGACTGAATCGTTCTCGCCGGTTCGGATATCGGTCTGACTGTCGAACATAAAAAGCCCGTCGTAGACTCCAACATGATCGAGATAGCCTGGAAATGCCGTTGCAAGCAGCGCAGCCGAATAACCGCCTGCAGAGAACCCGGAAGCCATTCGCAGCCCGGTCCGGAGTTTCTTTTTATAACGGGCTTCTATGTAGGGAATGAGATCATCAATAAAGAAATCCCAGAACATTCCTGTTCCCATTCCGTCGCGCGGATCGCCTGTGGAACCCATCATATTTAAGCCAAAGCTGTGGAGCTTTCCGTCGAGGGAGGTGAGTCCGGGCATAACGGCCATCACCGGCGGGACCTGACCACTTACTATCAGCTCGTCCAGATCTTCGATGCTGGTTATGCTGCGGCTTTCGTCTTCGTCTATATACACGTACTCACGTTCGTGGCCACGAAGCAGATACAGCAGATGGAGCTCACTCATGTTACGCATTCCGGGGGGCTCGTAAACAAAAACCGTTCTTGAAAGACCCAGCGCTTTCGACCGGAATGGAAGCAGACGAAGCGCTCCCCTAAGGGAGTCTTTGTGCCTCGAAAGAATATTCCGGTAAAGAGGGTTCATAGCTTTTGGGGTACTGCAGGCGCTAACCGGCTACGTTTTCCTGAATTGCATGCACGAGTTCTGGCCGGTTGTTTTCTACAGCACGGCGGAGAAAACCCGGAATAACCGAAGCGTGCGTGCGCGCTATATAGTCGGGGTCTTTTAATCTGACCATTATCTCATCATACTTGGCTATACCAAATTCATCGGTAATTTTTGCCTTTTGCTCGGGAGTGGAAAAGTGATAAAGCATTCCTTCAGGATCGCCTTCAGGATGAAACTGAAGCGCAACCATTTCCTTAAGAAGCCGGATTCCCATAACGGCTCGTTCGTATTCCACGTGCGGACGCTCTTTTTCCATACACAGAATTTCGGCGCCCATTTCTTCCATTAGTTCTTTTTTAGGCTGCAACACCTGCCATTCACGAAAATCGGCAGCGTAAAAGGGATCACCCAGATTTTTAAACATCGGGTCGCGCTTGCCCGCGTCGGTGAGGTGAATAGGATACACGCCAAACGACTGGCTGTGGCGCTCAGTTACTTCGGCAAAACCGAAATGCCTGGCCACCATCTGATAAGAATGGCATATAAACATGGCATACTTGGGGGGCGTACGCTTTGCGGCGTTGTAGCTCCACAGATCGTCCAGAAAATTAAAATAGTTTTTTTCCCAGGTTTTACCGGCGCTGTCGAACGGGCTTCCGGGCCCGCCGGTGGAAATATAAATATCGTAGTTCAGGTCGGGAATTTCACCCTTGGCACGGGCATCAAAAACGGTGTATTCGATAGGCACACCATAATTTGCCCCTGATGCGCCTTCAACCAGGTTCTTTATACAGCGCATGCCTTGGTTGGGCACGTTATCGTACAGATCAATTATTGCTGCACGAAGAGGTTTTGCTTGAATCATAATTTTGAAATAATAAACGGTAAATCATTTTATCACAGATGTCGTGCGATAAACAGAGGAATACTGCCACCACCAGCGGTAACATTAGCCAGATTGGTAGGAGATGTTCGGGTGAGGCAGCCTCCCATCATAGGTCCATTAAGATACGGATCAAAATCGATAACTGTACTTACGGATTCCCACTTGCCGTTAACGGGCAGCAGAAAAGGCTCGCGCCCGATTTCGATGGCTTCCTGAACTACATAATCCAGCTGCAGCGCACGGTTGATGGCAGTTTCCCAGGTATCCTGAGATTCCTGAAATCCAAGCACCACTCCATGCCCGCCGTAGTCGTCGTTCGGTTTCATTATGAAACTATCTTTGTTACGGCGAATTAGCTCCAGCAAATCAACATCGGCACCTCTGTAACGAACCCTGGCCGATTTTAGCTTACGGGTCCAGGGTATATGGTCCCGTATGGCTTTTAGCTCGGGCTGGCTAAGCACGCGGTTGTAGTCCGGATCGGTAAGAAGGGAGAATATCATCTTTTTGTGTACCAGCTTAGACCTGAATGAATTCAGATAACAGGTCTTCTGGGCACGGTAGCCTTCGAGATAAGCCTGGCAATCGTACTGAATCTCGAAGAACTCATTCATGAGCAGCCGGCGGTACAGTATGTCGATCTTTTTGCCATTGGCGTATATCCAGCCGTCCCGGCATTCGAGTTCGCGCGGATCACATATCTCGGCTCCGTAACCAAGTCGCTGGAGATAATCACGGATGATTACAAACTCCGGATAAGTCGGCACGTCCAGATGATCCACAATCGCAAATGTCGGTTTTTCCTCAAGTCCGCAAAATTCTTCGTGGTAAAGGCGAATCAATCCCTGAAACGTATGCTCCATAGGAGAAACAAACCGTACCGGATATCGCTCGGTAAACTTTTGGAATACGGGAAGCTTCTGGTAAATCTTCGACATTTCGTGCATGTATCCCACACCGGCCGGTACCTCTGCATTCAATTCCACAAAGCGGAAAGAATTATCGGTCAGAAATGCATCAAGCCGCGCAGTTGCCGACATTCGGATGATGTTTGTTGGTATGGCACAAAGTTCGATTTCAAAATCGGTCAAACCGAGTTCATCCAGAGTTTTCCGGTCGTTAAAGAAGGCTGCTGCGATTTTGAGTATCGCCTGTCGAATCACATAAACTGTATCCTGAATATACTGATACGTCATTTCACCCATTACCATTGGGCGGAGCGATTCGGTAAGCGGGCGGCCTCCGAAGTTGACACCATGCGCCTTCTGAAGCTCAAGCAGCATCTGATGCTGCTCTGTCGCAGCCGACAGGTCTGATGCGATTAACTGGTTATAATAATCTACTGCCTGTTTACTTGGATTTAGCATTGGGCTCCAGAGCTCCGTTTGCGGTAAATTGCGGCTTTTTCTTTTTCTCCAAGGCTTTTTCAACAGCAAATTCACTCATGTGTTTCACTATCCACTCAAAGTTTTCCACTCCTACCGAGTAATAATCCGCATCCGGTGCCGGATTCATGAAATCGATCGCGTACGGAATTCCATCCCGAATGGCGAATTCTACGGTGTTCATATCGTAACCCAACGCTTTGCATAATGCAAGCACATCACGCTCCATTTTCTTGAGCAGCTTTTTCGGAATGGGATCTTTCGAAACGTCGTAGTAACGGCGGTGAGGCTCAGCATCCGGATTGTAGCGCATGATTTGCGTGTATTTTTGGCCGATACCATAACAACGGTAATAGTCTTCAAACTCGATACCTTCCTGCAGCATCATGCAGTCGATGCCCGATTCGTTATAGGCTTCGAAGAATTCATGCTTGTTGCGACATTTGGTAACGGCACGCCAGCCGCCACCGTCGAATGGTTTCAGGAATGAAGGGAATCCGACGTAATCAAAGGTCTTATCCCAGTCCACGGGGAATTTGAGATTTCTGAACGAATTAGACTCAGTGTTTGGCGGATGCTGATTGTGAGGCAATATTGCGGTCTTGGGTACGGCAACGCCGGCCTGTTCCGCTATTATATTATCGATAAACTTGTCGTCGGCACTCCACCAAAACGGATTGTTAATCACATAGGTACCCTTCAACGAGGCCCACTTCAGATAAGACCGGTAGAACGGAACTTCATGAGAAATCCGGTCGATAATGACTTCATAACCAGGATCTTCATCCATATTAACAGCTTCAAGCTGTATGAATTCGGCCTTTATTTCACGTGAACCAAACGCCTTGTTAATGTTGTGTACGAGTGCATCGGGAAACGTGGTTTCCATGCCTCTTAAAACTCCAATTTTCTTCATAGGTGTTTTTCCTGTTTAGTTATGTTCGTTGTCGCCGCAAGAGCCGTGCGCGGTCTATATTTTCAGTTCAATGGATCTTTTTAAAGCAGATGTTTTGCTATCATTCCTCTCCAGGCCGGCCAGTCGTGGATAATTCCCGGTCCCCACACGTCCAGGTCGTACCATATCCCCTTTTGATACAAAATATTGCAAAAACTACGTGTGGCATCCAGACAGATATCGTGGTCGCCAGCTGCAAACCGGAGATCATTTCTGCGAATCTGCTCAAGATGGTTGTGGTCTTCTAATCGCGGCATATAATCTATCGGATTGTTGAAGTACACGTTATCGTCGTAGTGCCCGTCTGCAAATGCGCGCACATCATATTTCCCGCTCATGCCGATAACTTTGCGAAAAGTCCATGGATGTTTGAGCGCAAAATTTACCGCATGGTATGCCCCAAAGCTGGCACCGGCAGCAATTAGATATCTGTTTTCATTTGCATGATGAATGTAGGGAACCACTTCATCAATAATGTATTTCTCGTACTGGGCATACCTCGCAAAACGCACATCCGGCCCCACGCCGCGGTTGTAGAAACTTTCAGCATCTACAGAATCGACGCAAAATACCTGGTTTTGCCCGTTCTGAATCTGATGCCCGATGGTTTGAATCATTTTAAAATCTTCCCACTCAAAAAACCGCCCGTTACTCGATGGAAACACCAGTACCGGCGTGCCGGAGTGGCCAAAAACAAGCATTTCCATTTCTCTGCCCAGACTTGGACTCCACCACTTTACATAATTTCTCTGCATCTGCTGTAAGCCTGTTAATTTTTATGAGGTTCTTGATAACACTTTATGGAGTGCATTATAACTTTTTTCTGCATTATTAGAAAAAATGCTTTTCGAAATAACCGTCTGTGGTGCTTTTTAAACGATACTCAGAAGTCTTTCCGGCGTGTTACGGTTATTATAATGAAGCCAAAAATAAACAGCCATACAGCTGAAACCAGCACTGACTGCAACTCCGGAACCGAGGAAACCTCTCCGCCAACCAGCGCACTGAACGGGTTAGGAATAAGCCGGTTTAAGTTATAGACTGGCAGAAGCTGGCTGATGGTTGTAGGGTCTATCCAGCGGACGACGCCTTCAACAAATAACCCCCAGAAAAACACTCCAAGAAACGAGAGCGTGGTACTGTTAATGAACACGTTTACCACAAGCGCCATCATCATAAAACTTAAGAAGTACAGCGCATAGCCGGCGGTAAATGCCCGAAGTTCCCAAAGCGCACTTCCAATACCGGAATACCCTTTCTGGGATATAATAAATGCTCCCACAATGACTAGCAGCAACGTAGCCAACGCGCTTAAAACTAGCACAAGAACCACTCTGCCCGCTACAAGCTCATTGCGGCTTACACCCTCAATGATATACTGACGCCAGACTCCATTTACGATATCTCGGTTCGAAAAGCTCAGCAGAAACAAAATGAGCACATATACGCCATAGCTGCCAACGAACATCAGATACTGCCAGAGGCTGCCCGCGTTCGGAGCCAGAAAATCAAACAAATCCATTTCCTGCCCTTCCGTGCTAAAATCTGCGGACAAAAAAATACCAAACAGCATCGGAATAAACGCAGCATATAATAGTATTGCAATCCAGAACAATGGGTAAGATCTCAGCTTCAGGATTTCCACGTGGAGTAATCTTTTCATTTTGTGTCCTCCACGGCTTTGAGGAAAGAGGATTCCAGCGATGCACGGTGTAGCTGTATTTCACTCAGATATATACCTTTTTCACTAAGCCAGCGATTTACGTTAGAAGCATTTTCTGCGCCGGGCGAAAATGCGGCCACAACAAAGCCTTCCGTTTGCTCGACCTCAATGCTGTGCTCCCAGGACTTAAGCGCATCAATAATATGGCTCACAGGCTGATTTTCAAGCCCGAGCTTAAGCACAAAACCTGCTTTGCTCCGGCTTTCCCTGCGGATTTCCTCGGTCTTAATAAGCTCACCTTTTTTAAGTATGGCGGCATGCGTACACACCTTTTCAATTTCGTCGAGCATATGGCTGGCCAGAATGATGGTGCGCCCCTGCGCGGCCAAATCCCTTATCAGGTTTCGAATGTCTATTATTCCCTGCGGATCGAGTCCGTTTGTAGGCTCATCCAGAACCAGCACCGATGGGTTGGATAACAAAACGCCTGCAATTCCAAGACGCTGTTTCATACCAAGCGATAGCGATCTGAAGGGTCTGCCGGCAGCCTCAGCTATTCCCGTCTGTTTTAAAACTTCTTCTACCCGCAATTTTCGCTCTTCCGGTGGAATTCCGCGCAATATCGCAATCATATTCAGCTGATCGCTAATTCGGGTTTTTGGAAGGAAGTTTGGCTTTTCGAGCAGGGCGGAAACGTGCGAAGAAGATTCATTAGGAGAAGCTCCCTTCCACTGATATGTGCCGGACCGGGGCTTGGTGACACCCAGAATTATAGAAAGCATTGTGGTTTTTCCACTGCCATTCGGACCTAACAGACCATATACGGAGCCTCCGGGAATTTCCAGCGAAATATCTTTCAGTGCCTGCAGCGCACCGTAGTTCTTACTCAGCCCGCTGATTTTTAGAATCGTGCTCATTCAGTTAGTATGCGTGGAGAAAAGTAGTTGATTAACAGAATATACTTAATTCCAAAGGCTAACAAAGCGCGCATCCGCTCGTAGCTTTAAATTTTCAAACAGGGGCTAGTCGGTGATCAGTATCAATCTGTGACATTCTATAATTGAAATCTAAGAAACAGCAATTCAGGTATCGACACTAATTCAAAACTTAAAAACCACTGTTGTCCGGGGAAACTATACTGGCCGTGAGGAGAAACCTCCCAATTCTGTTAGGCAGGCCTGTCTGCCGCGGCGAAGACAGGCAGGCACTAAAAAGGAAAACACTAAAACCACTATAGGTGAAATGTGTTTCCAATCAACCCGGCCTATGGAAAAAAATAGAGTTAAGAAGCGCGGCAGAGTGGAGCGTTAAAAATAAAGGATATAAGCTCTGACGATGCTGGTTTCGACTCCGCTCAACCAGCGTTCATTGTTATTCACGGACACTAATTCACAATTCAAAATTCAACATTCAAAATTCAACATTCAA
>PWID01000214.1 GCA_003555145.1 Balneolia bacterium
TATGGTGTAGTCCTTGTACGGATCATTACCATCAGCGGGAACCATGTTATCCGGCAGGCGCGGAATGCCGCTTTTATGGCTCATCATATGGGAAAGGGTGATGGCATCTCCGTGGGGTTCGGGCAGCTGAAGCCGGTGGTCAGATCCGAGGAGCTCATTGAAGGTAACATCGGCATCCAGACCGCGCTCATCGAGCAGCATCATGAGCAAAGAAGCTGTAAACGTTTTGGTGATGGAGCCAATTTCGTAAAGTGTATGCTCGTCAGGAGTCCGGGTTTTGTCGAGCGAAGTGTAGCCCAAACTCCGGTAGCTGACTTCACCCTGCTCATCTACAAACGCCATGCTTATTCCGGGCATTTGATCCAGACTCATGCGTTTTTCGATATCAGAAATGAACGCATCAGAAAACTGAGCCTGAGCAGAAACAGCAATGCTCACCATAAGCAAAGCAACTGTGAGGGTTTTAATAGCGACTTTGTACACAATCAATATTCTAATTTGTAATAAGAAAAGATGGATGAGTCGATTACGATTAAGCTAATCAAAAGATTCAAATTACACCTGTCCTACAAAAAATTATGAAGGGCTACTTTGGGTTAATAAAAAACAAACCCCATTTACTTATTGTAGATTACAAGTGCTGAAATCGGATACAGATCTTTTACCTTTTGTGCGGACAAAAGGTAACCAAAAGCCGCCGGGCTGGGGAAAAAACTTAGCTAAAGCGTACTCCGTTCCGCTTCTTAACGCTATTTTTTCCATAGGCCGGCTTGATTGGATACACGTTTCACCATAGTGATTTTTAGTGCTTTCTTTTTTTAGTGCCTGCCTAACAGACTTGGTAGTTTTCCTTCAAGTTCAGATTGGCGATAAAAGTATCTAATTTGCTTTCCCGCAACAAAACTGGATTCAGATCAGAATTGACCCGATTCCGCTTCAGCGGTTTTATGAAACTGAATATCATACAGGCGACGGTATAGTCCGTTTGTTTGCATCAATTCGTCGTGGGTACCCTGTTCTGCTATCTGCCCGGCCTCGAGCACCAGAATAGTAGTAGCGTTCCGGATGGTCGAAAGGCGGTGGGCAATCACGAATGTTGTACAGGTCTGCATGAGGTTTCCAAGCGCCAGCTGAACGGCCGCTTCAGACTCGGAGTCAAGCGAGGAAGTGGCTTCATCCAGAAGCAGAATCGACGGACGCTTCAGGATGGCACGGGCAATGGCTATACGCTGTCTTTGTCCGCCGCTCAACTTCACACCCTTCTCCCCCACCAGAGCCTTGTAGCCGTCAGGATGCTCTCGTATGAACTCATCGGCCTGTGCCCTTACCGCGGCTTCTTCCACCTCCTCATCGGTTGCATCGAGCCTTCCGTAGCGAATGTTTTCTATGATGGATGTGCCAAACAGCTGAATATCCTGTGGCACCACCGCAATGTGATTCCGAAGCGACTCCTGTGTGAGACTCCGCACATCAATGCCATCAACCTGCACCTCTCCGGAACCAGCCTCATAAAAGCGCGGGATTAAATTAAGCAGCGTCGTTTTTCCGGCACCGCTCGGCCCGACAAGCGCAATAATATCCCCAGGTTTACACTCAAAACTGATGTCCTTCAGCACCGGCTGACCCTCATCATATGAAAACGAAACGTCCTTAAAAGACACTGAGCCGTCCGTTTTTTCAAGGGTGATGGCATCCGGGTGGTCGCTTATTTCCGGGATTTCATCAAGCAGCCCAAACACCCGCTCCGATGCTCCAACCGCGCTGCTGAACACAGTATAGATGCGCGACATCCCGCCCAGTGAGCGTCCGATATTGAACGCAAAAAAGATAAACGCCACCAGGTCACCCGCGGTAAGACGACCGGCCAGAACCTCTGTTCCGCCGTACCAGAAAATGATGATCATGGTTGTGAGGAAAAGCATCCCCACCGACGACCAGAACAAATTACTGTACAATACCCGCTTCCGCGCCGTGCCAAACAACTCCTCGACCTGATGATTGTATCGACCGGTTTCATACTTTTCACGCGCAAATGATTTCACGGATTGTATAGCTCCTAGCGCTTCCTCAGCAACGGAGGTGGTATCGGCCAGTCGGTCCTGCACCTCACGGGAAAGGGCGCGAATCATGTTGCCGAAATAACGAACCGCAATAGTGAGCACCGGCACGGTCACAAAAATGACCAGACTCAACCGCCAGTTCAGGTAGACCATAAGACCAACCGAGCCAACAAGGCTGATGGTCTGGGTGATGCCCTCCGAAAGCGTTCCTGTTACCGCATCACGGATAGCGGCCACGTCGTTTGTGAGTCGGGAGGTGATTTCACCCAGTCGTTTATTGGCAAAAAAGCGCAGGCTAAGATGGTTCAGGTGTTCGTAAACAGCTTTTCTCAAATCGGCAACGATGCGTTCACCAACCCAGTCAAGCGCATAGCTGCCCCAGAATCCAAGAAACGCCTGAGTGATAAACAGGCCAATAAGCACAAAGGTGATGGTGTTAAGGACATCACGGTTGCCTTCATCGAAAACGGCATCAAGCAGTTCCCGCAGCCCGAGCGGCACGGCCAGCCACACAAGCGTGGCAAACAGCGAGGCGATAATTGCCAGGGTGAGCCTAAGCGCATAGGGCCGGGCAAGCGACAAAATGCGCTTGTATTGATGTAAAGAGGATGTATTTGTGTTCAACATAATTTATTTAATAAAACTGTTTAACGACCACGGGTTTGGAAACGTTCTGAAATTATTGTGATGATAGTACAATAGAGCCGAATAACTTAGCCTGACAATCGCTCTTTTTCAAAGCTTAGTGCCCCTTTGACGCGAATGATGGACTTTTCATGAGCGTTGTTAAGAGACTTTAAATCAAAGACAATGCCACTTATTTTCACTGATACTACGACAATCAAACCAGACGGCAGCGGTACCGCACGCTATGCTAAAGAATTGTCTGATGAGCTTCACAACCGAAGCAGCCTGGTTGTTGCAGATCGCACGTGGTCACCGGCACGGTCAACAACTGAAGCCTTATCCCCTCATCTTGCATTAAACGCAGAATGGATTGCAAACAGAACAAATATCAAGGCTGATGCAGCCATTTTTCCCAATTATTTCATGCCGCTGGGCTGGCCTTATCCATCTGCAGTAACAATACACGACGTTTCGTTTTTGTCGCATCCACAGTTTTACAGTCCTGAAATGAGACTGTACTATAAAACCAGGATAAAACATACCCTGCGAAGAGCAGATCTGATTTTAACCGTTTCCCAGGCATCTAAAACAGCAATAGTAAAATACCTTGATGTCAATCCGGAAAGTATACTCGTTCACCCTCCATCCGCTCCATTAAAGCCAGTCAATCCGATTCCGCAGGCTGAACAGCCTTATCTGCTGTATGTCGGAAATCTGGAGCCGAAGAAAAATATCCTTAAGCTGATACAGAGCTTTAACCTTATTGGGGAAAACAGCGGATACAGGCTTATTCTTACGGGTAAATTTCACGGCAGCAAACGCTGGAACCGTATGATTAGGAACCTGATTGATTCATCGCCCACCGTGGTATGGGACGGCTACGTTACTGACCAAAAACTAAAAGACTATTTGAGCTACGCCTCCGGGCTGCTGCTAGTCAGCCACGTTGAAGGATTTGGATTACCCGTAATGGACGCGTTGTCTATGAACATACCTGTTCTTACTTCATCAGACCCGGCTTTGAGGGAGGTTGCCGGAGAATTCGGGTTAATTGCCGAAGCAAATCATACTGAATCCATCGCTGAAGGAATTGAAAAACTCATCAGCAAAAAAGGGTGCATTAACGCATGTTCCGAATTACAAAACCGCTACGGACCAGATGCCTATAAGGAAGGTATCACTCAAATTACGGACCGGCTCATAAAACCAAAGCAGTTCTATTTTCCATCAAACCTGATGGAAGATACATTTGTGGGGCACGGAGATAAGATGAAGAAAGCCATACTTGGCAGTATAGCCTATGCCTCAGTGTTCAATACCGGTATTCATGCGGATAAATTGTTTCATGCTTTATCGTTTCCCGTCACTAAGCGCTCTAATTTCAGGAATGCTCTGCCCGGTCTGCTCAATAGTCAAAAATCAGTTTTGAACATCAAAAATGAAATTATTCAGATAACTGCGTTTCAATCTTATGAACAAATGGACAGCCCGGAATCAGCAGCTATCGAGTCGAAAAGGGTGCGGAAAAGGCATTACAAGATAATTCGTACGCTGCTTGGTATACCGTTTATAAAAGGCATTTATTACTCCGGAGGAACCGTTCACGGGAGTGGTCTTGGCGATAAAACAGACCTTGACCTGCTTGTAATCGCAAAAAAAGACTGCGTCTGGATTACGTATGCTCTTATACGTATTATCAGCTGGTTATTCGGTAAATCAGAGAGCGTATGTGCTAATTATATTATAGATGAAAAACGACAGGAAGTAGGCTGGCAGCGAGATTATTACACGGCATTTCAACTTCTTTTTCTAAAAAAGATTGCTCTAAAACCGAAAGTAAATCACATACGTGCGGAAAACTCATGGGTAAAAAAGTACTTTCCAAATCACCCTGCCTTTCCCCCTCCGGTTTCGGAAAAAATCAGCAGTCATTTTTCATTTTTCTCAATTATCAATTTGAGCATTATGTTTATCTGGTCACGGATGTGGAGTAGCAGAGGTTTAAAAAGTGGCAGCGGCGGGCTGTTGTGGGATGCGCATCGCATCAAGCTGCATACTAATGATCACAGGCCCCGGGTTTCTGCCCGGTTCAAAAAAATTACGGAACATCTCTTTTCTATCCCTCCGACCTCACAGAAGACCGCCCGGGAACGCGAGAAGATGTAGCAGTTATGCTACTTTAAGAGAAAGTGTGAGAGTTTTCAAGAGCGCCGCAGAGGCCCGCCATTTGTGGATGAATTCATATTCGCTAGTTAAAAACCGGATCTGGAGCAACACCCACGCTCTAAAAACATGTGCAGGTTTGTAAAGACTGCGGTTTCGTGCCTTCAATTCTTCAAAGATGTGCTTATGCAGATAGCTTACATCCTCTGTGTTCAAAACCGGATTCATACTGATACTTGTTAAAAGGGTTAGAATATCAATCCAGACCGGGCCCGGGCCTGCAGGCTTGGAAAGGGCGTCGATGAGCACAAGGCGACCATATTCTTCCTGAAATATTATGTTACCCAAATGAAGATCACCATGTATGATTACATCGTGCTCTTCCATGTTTTCTGCACTTATTTGATTGGAATACCAATCTGAGATTGCTTTAACAGCGTTTAGAAGAACCGGGGCATCATCAACCTGCTCAAGGGTGATACCTTCGTAATATGGTATAAGAACCGCATCACCCTTTTGCGTAAGACCCGCAGCATCGGCAGCCATCACGTTGTATAGTGTACGATCCGTATGAACACGAAGACTTGTCTGATTATATGACCGAAATGTGAGCAACTGTTTCAGCAAGGCTAGTGCGGACTGACCAGCTTTCGGATACTTGATAAAATATGAACCTTCGTAAACGTCCATCACATGGATTCTGTTAGCTAAGCGTTACTTTGAAAACATAACTTCACTTTCCTGTTTTGAGCAAACACATTCTGGTTCTCGGCGGTTCGGGCTTTCTTGGTAAAGCCGTTATAAAAGAATTAACCAACCGCGGACACCGCATTACGGGCCTTTACAGAAAAACACCTTTACCCGAGGGCGTAACGTCTGTACAGGCAGATATCCGTTCCTTCCAGTGGAGCAGACTAAATAATGATTTACCAGACATCATAGTCCATCTTGCAAGAATACCGGGCAGGCGGAAGCTTTCCAGATTCATAGCCGGACTTCAGGGCAAACGCGCAAGCCACAGACTCATACGCTGGATGCAAACGTTGCCCCAGGCTCCTCACATGGTTTATGTTTCAGGAACGCTTGTATATGGTGACCGGGATGGCAGAAATGTAACGGAAAACTCACCGCTCAGCCCAATCGCTTTTCAGCGGGATTACATTAAGGCTGAATATCCTTTTCTTGATGAGCTAAGTAAAAACAAGCTTCCCGTTTCGATAGTCAGGCCGCCATGGATAATCGGGCCCGGATCATGGTTTAGTCAGTTTTATTACTATCCGGCAAAAAAGACCGGACAGGTTACGCAGTTTGGTGATGGTACAAACCTCATGAGCCTGATTCATGTGAGCGATTGTGCTTCGCAAATTGCAGATGTTGCCACGCAGGAAGAGCTAAACCAAATCTATAATCTTTACTCCTGCCCGCCAGTCACGCACGAGGAGTTTATAAAACTTGTAGCACAGCAGACCGGGGCTGAAATCAAAAAAATGAGCAGTTCAGATCTGCGGAAGAAGTTTGGCAAGACAGTGTGGGAAGCGCTCACTTTTTCAATGCACGTTACAAGTACAAAAGACCTTATCATTGATCATCCCAACAAGCTGGCGGATCCGGAAAACGCTGTATCAATGGCCGTCCAGGAGCTCGAAAATAAGCAATGAAAACCCAGTAATTTCAGGCAGGCTCCATTTCGTACAGGCTGTATTCGCCGGTATTCCAGAAAGGTGTGCCCGAAAGCTTTTTATCTGCTTTCCAGAGCATTTCCGCTTTACTGCCAAGAGGTTTCAGCAAATGAGAGCGGTACCAGGCAGGGTATAGTATGCTGTAGCCTCTTTTACCTACGATATTGAACTCCGGCGTAAAGGCGCTTCGTATGTCACCGTAAGAAAGCACCCTGCTCGGTATTTTTCGGTGATCGGAGTAGCCTCTCCATCTATTTCTCACCCGCTCAAAGGCTCTGTCGAACCGGCCTTTTACCAGCCAGAGCGGTATTTCCGTCAGGTAGTATCTGTTCACAAAGGTCAGAATCATCCTGCCGTCTGGTGTGCAATTATGCTTAAGGTCACGGGCGGCCTGGCCAAGATCGAACACCGTATTCAGGCCTCCGAAATAAACATAGATCAGGTCAAACTTCTGACCGTTAAATGCCTCCTCAATATCTTCTGCGGAGCCAACGGCAAGACGCACATTTTCCAGACCCAGCTTCTCACATCTTTTTTTTGTGAGTTCGATCATTTCCGGTGAGATATCTATGGCATGTACCGTGCTTTCGGGATATTTCCTTGAAAAATATTCCACATCGAAACCAGGTCCGCAGCCCAGTTCAAGTATATTTTGAAACGACTTTCTTTCCGTAATCTCCCTGAATGAATTCCGAATTCTTTTAAGCACCGGATTTTCATCGTATCGCTGCTCGAAATCTCTGGCGTCGTCATCATAATACGAAGCCACTTCTTTGTAGTATTCCGTAGGTTTAGTAATATTCATGACGTCTTAACAATGGGGACTTCTCCAGCGTTTAAACGATTTTAAAAGGCTGAAAAATCAGAAGTTTTGTAACAACCCATAACCACAGTGTATTATCCGGGCATTTTAACTTCCGGCTTTTTCCCGCCTCTGTCTCTGTAGATGTGGAAATTGGAATCCAGCGTGAGAATATATCCCCCCTGCTCCTGACACAACCAAACCAGACTGAGGTCTGCTAA
>PWID01000307.1 GCA_003555145.1 Balneolia bacterium
CGCTGATTAAACCGGACTTCCTCCACGCCTCTGTAAACCCGCATTTCGTCTACAAAAGATACGATTTGTGATGCCTGTGCATCGGGAACAGTTCGCACCCGGAAGCTGGCCGGAAGAAAAAGCACATCACCTAAAAGTTCACTTTCTGCGCCAAATTCTTCGCGAAACAGCTCCATCGCCTGTTCGCGGCTGATGTATTCAACTTCACTGATAACCTCGGTCTCGTTAAGCATGCGCTCAATTTCGGCCGTACGGTTATCACCGATATCCGACAGAAATATTTCGACCTGCACATCCTGCTTTATGGCCTGCGCAAGATCGTACGCGTTGGTGCTTACCCGAATGAGAACGCCAATAAGCACTACGGCGAGCATCATAGCAATGATAGAAGAAAATGCCGAAAGCCGGGCTCTTTTGAAACCAGCCACGCCTTCGCGAAGCACGTAAGAAAAACTCATGTACGTATTAAAATGATGGATTTGTGTGAACCGGAATTACTGCGCACTAAATTAGGTAACGGTATGGAATAAATCATGCGGTAATTTAGAGCTGACTATATGTCTATTTATTTGAATCAAAAATTTAGATTAGTACGGAGTATGTAACCCAACTTAATAAATCGCACATTTTCTGATATTCAAATTAATGTGCCGCCCCTTCAGGGCGGGAATATTGTGCCGCTCACTTACCCCGCGCTCAGGCACGGAGCTACGCACATGCGGCTCCTTCAGAGCCGGATTTTTTTGATATGTGACCTTGAAGAGGTAATATTGAATGTAGCAGGCTCTAAAAATATTCAAACATGGTTCAAACCCACAGATCCTGAAAGGATCTAACGTGCGTAGCCCCGGCGCGTAAGCCCGGGGAAAAGCGCAACAAACACGCGAACCCTGAAGGGGTTCAACAATGATGGATAATGAATCGTATTTAATCTGATATCAAATATATTGTGCCGCCCCGTCTAGCCGTGAATATCGAGATCACGCTACTTCGCGCTCACGTATGGATCTTCGCACATGCGGCTCCTTCTGAGCCGGAAGATATTATCATTAAATCCATAGCTGCCTGAAACAGTTGCCATAATCACAGACCATTTTTTCAAGCCACAGTATTATGGCCTCAGTTCCGCAATACCCAGCGGATACCGATGCGAAATCTTCGTGGCGGCATGGGGTAGCGGGACGTTTCGAAATAGCCCGCCTGACCAACACCATCCAGGACGTTCTCATATTTTAGCAGCAGCATAAAAGTCCGGATACGGGCCGATGTCTCTAAATCAAGTCGATAGAATGATGGCACCGGGGCATCAACAGACAGCGGATCCCAGTAGTCGAGCCTGGAGTAGTAGGTCGACGAGTAATACGCGTTTGGAGAAAAGGTGAATGATGCACCTATCTTTGCATAGGTCGCAAAATCGAAAAAGTAGTTTTTGAAGTAAAAGTACGCGCGGTTGATATTGCGCAGGCCACTGTCGTCCAGAAACTGATTTTCCGCCCTTCCCGAGCTGCTCACGTACTGCTGAAGCGTGGCCGAAACGCCCGTTTCAACAAAAGTGGTTTCCAGCTCGGCATATACCTCTGCGCCCAGCGTCTGATAGGAATCGATATTGGTGAACACACCTGTCGAAGGATCCATCACAATAGGCGAGCTGATCAAGCTTCCGTACGCCTTCACCCCCAGCGCGCTGAACCAGCCCCAGGACAAATCCAGGCCGCCTTCGGCCCGCACAATTTGCTCGTTGTTCAAGTCCGGGTTCCCAAGAAAATCATTCGAAAACCAGTACAGCTGCTGAATGCTCGGAATTAGCTGGCCAATCGAAAGTGACTGGTATAGATTCAGCGACTCAATGGGAAAAAGATCGAAACGATAGCCAATATCAAAACCCGACTGCGGATCAGTGCGGTAGTCGGCCAGTCCCCAGCCGCTGAGGCGAACCTGAGGAGCGGGTTCAAACTCCAATCTCGCTCCTGCCCTCACCTCAGTCCATGCTGAACGGTTTATGATGGTGTTCGAGTCGTCATCCAGCTGCGTGGCTTTTGCATGAACCAGTGGCTGCAGGGTGAAGGGGCCCGCGCTTAGCCGGGTATCGGCGTAGGCTCCAAAACTCAGCGATCGGTGAAATTCTCGGAGATCGATATCGTTAAATACCCGCCTGTTCCGCTCGTGATACAAGTGAATCCTGCTTTGCTGAGGAGACAGCGAATCCGGCCGGTGGTATAAAGATGCAGTAACTAAGGTGTTTCGAAAAGACGATGTTGCGCTGTTCAGAACCGGATTGACCTGCAGCGGCTCAAAATCAAAAAACTGCAGGTTCTCAATCTGATACCCATCAGACTCCTGCATCTGATGGTTGTTGTAGGTCAGCATCGCCTGGGCAATCCAGTTATTGGAAATGTAGTGCGTGTACCGAACCGATGCCTGCCGTCCGTCCAGCTCGCTTCGCCTGTATTCGCCCTCATCGTTGTTTCCGCGGTAGGCCAGCTCGATATTCCCCCGCCGGCTGATGTTCTGCGTGAGAATCACTTCGGCCCGCCTCTGGCTGTTTCTGGTTTCCTCAAAGTTGATCCAGGTCAGCGGCTGATTCACATAAAAACGATTGAGCGTATATTCAGAAGTGTACCGAATCCCCTGAGTGTGTTCGGCGTAGTTTTGCATACGATCCAGCGGCAGCCAGTTGGAGTTCATCGTTCCGCTTACGGGATCATTCAGCGGGATGCCTTCATACAAAAAAAGCTGATGTCTTGGCTCGTGCGCACGGAAAAGTATTCCATCGTTTCTGCCATGAGCTCCGAGTCTGTACGAAATGGCGCCACGGCTGGCCTGCTGACGCTCGGCCAGATTGTACCACTGCTCCCACCGAAGCAAACTGTCGCCAAACACCTTCTGAAACCCTGGATTGAGCTCTGTTTCCATGGGTACAATTTCCGGCTGCGGGCGCGGAGGTTCTTCATCCGGGAGACCGGGCAGCTCAAGCGTGTCGGTCGTATCGTTTGGGACGGTTACCAGCGTATCCTGATGAATGGGTACCGGAGGTACTTCAATCGTATCTGCTGCTGCAGCAAACAGAAACCACGACTGAAGTAGTATAACTGCGATTTGAGTCATCAGGCTTTTGAGACTGTTGCGTTATAGGGCATGGTTTTAATATCGTATAAAACGCGACGCATAAGGTCGAGGGCAACAAAGGCCGTGCGCTCCTTATTCGATTTTCGGTTTTTGAAGAACTCTGCCTTCATCGCAAAATGATGCTTTTCACTCCAGAAGCCGAACCAAACCAAACCGACCGGTTTTTCGTCGGTTCCCCCGCCGGGGCCGGCAATGCCTGTTGTTGAAATACCAATATCTGAGCCCAGTTTCGCCGCGACTTCTTTCGCCATTATGAGCGCAGTCTCACGACTTACTGCTCCGTACTCTTTGAGAACCAATTCCGGTACATTAAGCAGCTTCGTTTTTAATTCGTTTTGATAGGCCACAACTGTGCCGTTATACCAGCTGCTTGAACCCGGAACGTCTGTTATCATGCTTCCGAGTAAGCCACCGCTGCAGCTTTCCGCAGTGGCAACCGTAAGTTTATTTTCAAGCATCACACGGCCAAATGCGGCGGGAAGGTCATCATCATATAGTTCGGAAAAAATGTGGCTTCCGGCCCGGTTGCGGATATGATTAAGCAAAGGCTTCACCTTGCTTCGGGCTTCTTCATCGGAACTACCGGTAGCACTGAGGCGCATGGTAACGCCGTGCGTATGGGGCAAAAAGGCCAGCGCCACGCCATCAACAAGCAGATGGGAAACATCACCGATTTCCAGATCACTGAGAGTGCTTTCACCGATTCCAGCGGTGTGCAGATAATGCCGGTAAAGCGATCCGTTTGTACCGGAGATTCTGGCCAGACGTGGCCAGACTTCTTTTTCCATCAGGTGTTTCATTTCGGCCGGCACACCCGGAAGCGACACTAAAACGACATCATCCTTACTGAACCACATTCCCGGAGCTGTCCCCTGTGTGTTAAAAAGAACCTCGCAGGTATCCGGAATTTGTGCCTGAAGCAAATTTGAAGGGCTAACCGGAATACCACGCTTTTCGAAGTTTTTTACTATAAAATCCTTTGTCGGGCTGTGCTCCTTAAGACTACCTCCGGTATAGGCTGCCAAAGTATGTTTTGTAATATCGTCGTGGGTGGGACCAAGACCGCCGGTTATTATTATAACATCCGAAACGCGGCTGCAGTCGTCGAGCATGTGTACAATTTCTGATTCACTGTCTCCAACCGTTACGCTTCGAACGGGCTCGATATGCCGTTGTGTTAGAAAAGTGCCTAGCCATGCGGCGTTGGTGTTCACGATATCACCAATTAACAGCTCGTTACCAATCGTAAGTATACTTGCTCTCATCCGGGATTTGTTTTTGTTCAAAAATAGGGATTCGCTTCACAGGAACAAACCTGTGCGGTATACAATACTGTTCCATTTTTATGTAAAGACAATGCGTAAATTGGTTTTTAATTAAGGGTGTTAACTTCTATTTTCCCGCACAGTCTTTAACCATTGCTTCGGCGCATGACCATTTTTCCAAACTCCAGCTTTAACACAACCGATTATCCGGCCCTCAAGCGTATTCCGAATTTGCTTACTCTTATCCGGATAATGCTCGCTCCCGTTTTTCTAATCCTCTTTCTTCAGGAGGACTGGATGATGCGACTTGCTGCAGTGTTGGTGTTTACAGTAGCAGCTATTACCGATTACCTCGACGGATATCTTGCCCGGGTTCTTCAGGCCCATTCCGCTTTTGGAAATTTCATGGATCCGCTGGCTGATAAGGTTCTCACCTTTCTGGGCTTTGCGTCTTTGTCTGTCCTCAACGCTGAACTGTTCCCATGGTGGGTATTTGCTTTTATTGTAGGGCGGGATGTATTTGTAACCTATATGCGCACTCTTGCCAATAAACGCGGCAAGGCTATGGCTACCAGCTATACCGCCAAGCTTAAAACGGCCATTCAGCTTATTTTTCTGTATGTCGCCCTCCTCTCTTTCACCCTGCTTATGCTACCTGCAACACAGGCATTTTTTCAAGGCTGGTTTTTCGACAGCGGGCTGCTAACCTGGCTTTACTACGGGGTAATGCTCTTTACCGTTTATACGGGTTTTCAATATATCTACAACAATCGTGAAATCTTCAAATCCAAGTCCAAATCCACCCGGAGCGCTTAGCCTTTTATTGGGTACCGGATTTTATTCCGGTCTGCTTCCATTTGCGCCCGGAACAGCCGGAAGTCTTGCTGCCATGCCGTTTATTTACGCAACCGCATTGTGGCTGGGTACCGCAGGAGTAGTAGGCTTTCTGTTTCTTTGGATTCTCATTAGCATGCTTACAGCACCGTCTTTTGAACGATTTTATGGGGAGGATCCTTCCCGTTTTGTTGCCGATGAATGGGCCGGGCAGGCCGTGCCTTTTATTGGTATTTCCTTTGTTGGAAACCTTGCTGAAGAATGGTGGATCCTGCTGCTTGGTTTCCTGCTGTTCAGACTATTTGATATTTTCAAACCTCTGGGAATAAAACGGGCCGAAAAACTGGGTGCAGGCACAGGAATACTGGCCGACGATCTGCTTGCGGGCATATATGCGCTTATCATTCTGAAATTTGTTATATTGTTAGCTTAATCAATTTCAACCCGTTCGGCTGTTATTGTTTTCGAAAGCATGTGTTCCCGGCACAAAACAGCTCTTCAAGCTATATAATCACGGCATCTTTAGTACGTTATGATGTCAACCGGAGATAGATTCACCGGCCGAACGAACGCATTAACATATTTTTTTCAGACTTTTATAGTACAACGCTACATGATTATTAACACCGAATTTTCGAAAGAACTCGCTCTCAAGCTGCTTGAAATCAATGCTGTGGTCCTACGCCCACACACCCCTTTCAAATGGACTTCCGGCTGGAGTTCGCCCATTTATTGCGACAACAGACTTACCCTTCGCTACCCGGATCTGAGGTCTAAACTTGCAGAAAACTTCACCGAATTCATTAAAAAAGAATACCCTGAAGTCGACGTAATCGCCGGAACTTCAACAGCCGGCATTCCACATGCATCCTGGATCGCAGACCGCCTTGGCTTGCCGATGTGCTACGTACGCAGCAAGCCCAAGCAGCACGGAACTACCAATCAGATTGAAGGCGGTATACAGCAGGGCGAAAAAGCCGTAATTATAGAAGACCTTATCTCTACCGGAGAATCAGCTATATCCGTGGCTAAGGCGCTTGAATTTGTAGGCGTTGAAGTTATAGGCGTAATCTCCATTTTCAGCTATGGTTTCGATCAGGCCACGAAGCGTTTTGAAGAGCGCAACCTGCCTCTGCACTACCTCACCGATTACGCTACTCTTATCGAGGCGGGCGTCAAGTTTGGGTACGTTGCACAAACAGATCTTGAGCTGCTCAATCAGTGGCGCGAAGACCCGGATACCTGGCCGCGCCAGAAAGTCTGATTCACCATCCGCAAACACTGCATTCCTGCTTCCACATAAACGGGGATCAACCCGCTACGGGGGCTTAGTATGTCCGACTCTTCCAGAAAAACAGATTTCCGCCTTTGGGGCGCCTCACATATTTTGGCGCTTGGCACTATCGAGCGTCTAAGCTACAACAGGCGCCGGTACGAAAACTCCGGAGACGGTCAGGGTGACGGCATCCGAACGTCTTTACCATCGCGGGATGCGCTACTACTCCGTACGGACGACATCATATTAAACATGCAGTCGTACCGGAATATTCTCCAGCGCTATGAGGATTCCGAATATGAAGAAGGCTACACTGCCGCACTGGTTCTGATGCTGCAGCGGATCAATAATGAGCTATATACACTTCATCACGACCTGCTCGAAATGCCCGCAGATTATATTATTTCCGTAATTCCGGAGCTCGACAATCAGCTTCGAATCTGGTCAGCAGACGAAAATAATGAAGACCTGGCTAACAGCAGCCTGCCCGAAGCTCTGCATACCGATCAGTGCATACGAGAAATGCAGTCTGTTTACGATATTTTAGACGAAACACTACCGAATCGCGCGTAGTTTATGAAGTTTATGGCATGGTATGGCATTATGTCATATCGCCGGAATATTTCGTATTTTTAGCCCTTAATTTCTTTTAGAAAACCGAACACCTAAAAACCAGATACACTTTGGATTCCAAAACCTACTTTATTGAAACCTACGGCTGCCAGATGAACTTCGCTGACTCCGAGATCGTGAATTCGATTATGCTCGAGCAGGGTCATAAAGCTGCGCCAAGTCCGGAAGAGGCCGATGTAATTTTCGTAAATACCTGCTCCATCCGCGACAATGCGGAGCGCAGAGTATGGAGCAGGCTTAAATACTTCCGCTCGCTTCGGACTAAAAAGAAGCAGGATAAAATCGTAGGTGTTCTGGGGTGTATGGCCGAACGAATCCGTGAGAAGTTTCTCGACGAGCACAAGCTGGTAGACCTGGTTGTGGGCCCCGACGCCTACCGCGATATTCCCAACCTGCTCTCCCAGGTTGATGACGGCCGTAAAGCCGTAAACGTTATTCTTTCGCTCGAAGAAACCTATGCCGACATTGCGCCCGTCCGGACCACCGGAAACGGCGTTACCGCTTTTGTATCCATTATGCGGGGCTGCGACAACATGTGCTCGTTCTGCGTGGTGCCTTTCACCCGTGGTCGTGAGCGCAGCCGCCCGATGACGAGCATTTTAAAGGAAATTGAGCAGTTAAGCGAAAACGGATACAAAGAAATAACCCTGCTCGGCCAGAACGTAAACTCTTACAAGTTCGAAGACGCCGACTTCACCCATTTGATGGATGAAGCAAGTGGTCGCCACCCGGAAATTCGTTTCCGCTTCTCCTCTCCTCACCCAAAAGACTTCCCTGAGCCGCTTCTCTATCTGATAGCCGGGAGGCCAAACCTGTGTAACTATATTCACATGCCGGCACAGTCCGGCAGTACGGAGGTTCTGAAGCGTATGCGACGTCCGTACACCCGCGAGGAATACCTCGACCTTACTGTACGCATGCGGGAAATTATTCCGGGACTTACAATTTCCACAGACCTCATTGCAGGATTTTGTGGTGAAACCGAAGAGCAGCATGAGGATACCCTCTCGCTTATTCGCACGGTGAACTACGACCTGGCCTATATGTACGCCTACTCGGAGCGGGAGCGTACTCTGGCACAGCGCAAGTACGAGGATGATGTGCCCGAAGAGGTAAAAAAACGTCGCCTTAGCGAAATAATTGATCTCCAGATGGGAAATCAGGAGAGAACCAACCTGCTCGAAAAAGGACGTATACATCTTGTGCTTGTAGAAGGTACAAGTAAACGCGACGAGAATCAGATAAACGGACGTACAGATACCAATAAAATGGTGGTATTTGACCGCGCCGATTTCGAAATTGGTGATTATGCAGCCGTTGAAATCACTGGCTCAACATCTGCCACGTTAAGAGGCCGGGGTTTGCATAAAACCACGATTGCAGCTTTTCAGGAAAAGTATGGCAGCACTGTTCCGGCAATGCAGAACGCCTGATATTTTTTTTAAAAAAGGGCATGGATAAAGCCATGCAGTTTTCCGACTCCGAATATTAAAAAAAACACCCGATTATGACAACAGACATCCAGAAGGTACAGGAAAAGTTCGGGCTCATCGGAAGTTCAGACAGCCTGTTAAGGGTACTTGAAAAAGCAGCTCTCGTTGCTCCGACTAAAATCAACATTCTGCTCAGAGGTGAAAGCGGGGTTGGAAAAGACGTGATGGCTAAAGTGATTCACGGCCTCAGCGAGCGCAAGGATGAAAAGCTGGTGATCGTAAACTGCGGCGCTATTCCGGAGGGAATTATTGAAAGCGAGTTGTTTGGTCATGAAAAAGGCTCATTTACAGGCGCTGAGCAAACAAGGCAGGGTTATTTCGAAATGGCCAATGGCGGAACCATATTTCTGGATGAAATCGGCGATACTCCCAAAAACGTTCAGGTAAAACTGCTGCGCATTCTTGAAAACGGTGAGTATTACCGCGTTGGTTCATCTCAGGTGCGCAAGACCGATGTTCGCATTATTACAGCCACCAACCGCGATCTTTGGGATGATGTAGAAAAGGGTCATTTTCGTGAGGATTTATACTACCGACTCGATACTGTAACGGTACACCTGCCGCCCCTCCGGGATCGCAAAGAAGATATTCCAATTATATTCCGGAGCTTTGTCGAAGAATTTGCCCGAAAATACGACTCCGTATTCCAGGGCTTCTCCGATGACGCCCGAAGCCTTCTGGTTTCCTACCGCTGGCCCGGCAACATTCGGGAGCTACGCAGCGTGGCAGAGCAGCTCGTTGTGCTTGAGCGTTCTCAGTTCGTTACGGCCGAAAAACTTCAGAAATACCTAAAGGGAAGACAACACACGGGTTCGGCTGACAACCTGCCTATGCCGCTTATGTCTTCATCCTACAAGGATGAGTCGGAGAACTACAGCAACGGGTTTGGAGAGCAGGAACGGGAACTCATGTACCGTGCGCTTATCGACCTCAGAAGCGAGATTTCTGATATGAAGAAAATGCTCGGTTCTTTTATTTACAACAACATGGATCGTGATGGTAAACCCTCCCGAGCGCTCCCGCTACTCACTTCTTCTTCTTCTTCTTCTGCTGCATCAGGTTCAACAGATAAAAGGTCTGCACAAACTTCTGCAGGCAGTGCTTTAGACGATTATGTACAAACAAGCGGCGGAGATAAAGTGCCTCTTGGGTATACTCGCAAAAACTTTAGCGACAGCTCCGACGCCCACCACGAAGACATAGATGAACCCGAAGACCTTATGACCTATTTCCGCCAGATGGAAACCATTCCATCGGTTGAGGAGGCCGAAAAGTTTTTAATCAAGCTTGCACTCGAGCGATTCGAAGGCAACCGTCGCAAGGCGGCTGAGACGCTTGGAATGAGCGAACGCACACTCTACCGCAAACTTGATCAGTACGGGCTTATAAACTAATGATAACAGCCACCCGACAACTCTGGCCAACCGAACGGCCCGGCCCAAACTTAGCCTGTTTATGATGCTGCCTTCAACCATTCGTCTGCTGTTTGTTGCTTTAGCAGGCATGATGCTCACTTCCTGCTTTTCGTACAGCTTTACCGGGGTTTCTATACCGTCGGATGTGCGTACGGTACATATCCCATTTTTCCCGGACAATTCAAATTCGGGCCTCAGTTTTCTATCAGAAGATTTGAATGAGGCGCTCGTTGAACGATTCGTAAACCAAAGCCGGCTGCGCCTATCTTCCGACCCCGATGAAGCAGACATTGTTCTGGATGGCAGTATCATCAATTACAGAAACCGGCCGTTCAGCGTACCTGGTGAAACGCGTACCGACCTCAACCGTGTGGAGGTAACCGTAAGAGCCAATTTCAAGTACCGCACCGAGACTGAACCTGAATGGGACCGCAGTTTTAACGGGGTATTCGAATTTGATCCTAATGAGGATCCCATAGACGGAGAACGGGAAGCCGCTCTCGAAGCCATGCAGAGCATTGCCAGAAACATGTTCAACGACGCTTTGGGCGACTGGTAAGAACCCTTGAGAAACTTCATTTCCCTATTTAAACAAGCTCCTGACTCTTTTACAAAAGGGTTGCTAATTTCCTGCTATCTTCTGTTGAACGGCAGTTCTATTTTACCGATTTTTAGCGCCCGATGAATACCTTTCCATTTCAACTTCCCGACTCGCTCAAAAGCCACCTGGAGCTTTTTCAAAAAGATCCAGAAAAGGCCACGGGCATGCTTATGCGCCATTTAAAAAGGCGTGGCAATGATGCCGTTGGTTATTTTCTGCTTGGTTGGTTTTTTCTGCAGCTGGGAAAAGATGAAGAAGCACGCGTATACGCTGCAAAAGCCAAAGCGTTCGCGCCGGGCTCGCCATTTTTCAATTATCTACCATACTATTTTAAACATCCTTCGCGCTTCGAAGCGTGGCTTCCTGAAAAGTCGCGGCAAATGAAGCCTTCCGGCATCGACGGAAGTACCGACAGTCGTTTTTTTATTAATATCGACAGTCTTATAAACAAACTTTCCAGCCCCGAGGCGCAGCGGATTAAGCTAAAAAAGGCGTCTGAACATGACATAAAGCACCTTCCGCTTAAAGTAGGTGATGGCATTGCGACCCCAACGCTTGCCCGGATTTATGAAGATCAGCAGCAGTACGAACAGGCCATTAAAGCCTATAAACAGATTAAAAGACGGGAACCGCACCGGGCCGAAGATTGCGATTCCAAAATCGAACAGCTCAATGAACTGATGGCCGCCCAGCAGCAGGATAAAAAGCCTGGTAAAAGCAAAAAAATAAAGCCTATAAATCCTGACAGATAGTTTCAGGGCAATGAGCGCATCACCCCGAAAAAGCCTTCCTTCCCTACTCCTCTGCTGTCACAAAACCGTTAAATTTCTTTTCGTGGCCGATTAAGGTTTTTGGGCCGTGGCCGGGATAAACCTCGGTTGAATCCGGCAAAACATACATTTTTTCACGAATACTTTTAGCCAGAAGGTCGAAATTCCCCTTATACAAATCGGTTCGGCCCACGCTGCCATTAAAGAGCACATCTCCTGCAATTACAAAACCGTGCTCTTCGAAGTACAGAGAAACGTGATCCGGCGAATGGCCCGGCGTGTTTAGAACCATCATTCTGAAACCAGCCACTTCGAAGGTGGCATCAAGGGGAAGCGGCTCTGGCATAAAATCGAATCGGTTGAGTTTTATACCGAAGAAATTTCCCTGAGTATGTGAATTCTGCCACAGATACAAATCGGCGTGCGACAAATACACGGGCACGTCGTAGCGGTCGATTGTACGCTGCAAGCCCATAATGTGATCTATGTGGGCGTGGGTAAGGATGATGGCTTTGAGCTCGGCATTATGCTCCCGAAGCACATCTACCATGCTGTTGAATTCGGATGGAGCCGAGAAGCCGGCATCGATTAGAAGCGCAGCCTTATCCTGTATGAGCAGATAGGTGTTCTGGCTGAACGGGTTTACGGTGAGAATTTCAATGTGCATGTCTGCGGGAAAAATAAGTAGTTGAGGATATTCAGAATATATTATAGCTGATAAACATAAGTTGCCAATGGTACATAAAAAAAGGCGATTCTCACTTAGTGAAAACCGCCTTTGAAATACAGCTTAAAAATCTGATCAGGATTTTTTGCCATAGCGTTTGTTGAATTTATCAACACGTCCGGCAGTAGTGATCATCTTAAGATCTTCGTTAAAGAACGGGTGATTCTTGGAATCAACTTCCGCACGATAAACGCCGTCTTTTGTATTCATGGTGCTTCTGGTTTTGACTTCAGAACCATCACTCATCAAAACGGTAATCTCGTTGTATTCCGGATGTATGTCTTTTTTAGCCATAATAACGTTACTTGCTTTTGCAATGTCTATTTCTGTACAGATTACAAATATAAGCTATTTCTTACTTATTTTCAATAGTACTAAGTCGTTAATAAAACGTTCTGTTCTCCATCCCCTGCTGCAGCACTGGCAAGGCGATTCATAGTCTCTGGTACATCGTGCCGCTCGCCTATACGAATAATTCTTACTATTACTCCCAGAAATCGACCCGGACTTATAATACGCGACCCGAGTGATGCAATGCTTTTGTCGCGTTTTAACAGTAATTCTTTAGAGTTATTGCTGTTTTTATACCTAAGCGCAAACTTCCATGCCCCCTCTCTGGCCGTTAGAATACTGAAGTTTACCAGCACCTCATCACGTCCCGATGCTAATCGCATAAGCGGATTAAATAAAAATGAAGCTGAGCCTATGTTGCGTTTCACGCGGTCAACCAGCGAATTGAGGATAGCATTTACGCGGTTGTAATCATCGCGGAGCAGCTTCATATCCTGCCCCTTCATCGATTCCGCAGCGGCTATACCCAGGTCAAGATTAATATGGGCGTTAATTCCCAGCAGCATATGCTGCATTAACATGCCGTGCTGCTGCTCAGCAGCTTCAAAAGCTACGCGCCAGCTGTCTGTAACCGGTTTGTCTTCTCCGTTGTACCAGGAGTCAAAGGCATCAAAGAACCGCTGTGCAAATATCTCATCCAGCTTTTCAACGCGATCGTTGCTATCGAAAAATCCATGCTCCATTTGTTCTTTAATTTCGATGGTAACCAATCGGTATAACACAACAAAGTAACCGGCAGGGTTTGCCTCGCGGCTGCACTGGTTCGCAATCTGATCCATCTTTTGAATTACTCCATCGATTCCGCGCATAATGCATTTACTGTTTTAAAGGTTTAACACTTTCTTCTTAATAGGCATATTGGGGTTAGATTTTAAGTGTACTGAATTATAAGTGCTTATGAAAGCCCTTCCACTGCTTTTACTTACAAATGAGCTCAAAATATCGTACTTTGGTTCGATATTTATTATTCTATTTCAACCTCTCACTTTACCGATAAAAGCTATGTATTTCAGTACCACTGATGACAGTATCGAACTAGGTAAAATTAAATCAGATCTGAGTTTTTTACACACTTGTTTTGTACAAATGCTGCGTGATTCTGGCGAAGGTGATGTCGCCAATTTCTTCGATAACGGCGACATAACCGGCTCAAGCCGTGAAAAACTCACAAAAGCAGCATCTCTATATTTCCAGCTTATTACAATTGTAGAAGAAAATGCGGCCGTACAGCTTCGGCGCAAACTGGAAAACGAGCATGGTCTTGCGCGCATATCCGGTCTTTGGGGTAAAACGCTTCGTGATCTGAATAAAAATGGAGTATCAGAAAATGATATTGCCAAAGAACTTCCCTTTACTTCGATCGAGCCCGTTCTTACTGCACACCCTACAGAGTCCAAGCGATCAACAATGATTGATCAGCTGCGTTCAATCTATTTGCTTATGGTTAAGCGCGAAAACAAGATGTGGACTACCTATGAGGAAAAACATATCGAAAAAGATATACGGGCTGCCATGCAGCGGCTGTGGTATACCGGGCAGGTGTTCCTTCACAAACCATCTATCGACGATGAGTTCAGGAATATACTCCACTATTTAAAAAATGTATTCCCCCGCGTAATCCCACACCTCGACCAGCGCTTGCGCGATGCATGGGCCGAAACCGGCTTCGATCCCGCGCTCATAGAACATCGTGAACAACTACCCAAAGTGAGGTTTGGCAACTGGGTAGGCGGCGACCGCGATGGCCACCCTTTTGTAACCGATGAGGTAACCCGTAAAACGTTACTGGAGCTTAGAAAACATGCGCTGATTTCATTGCGCGATGAACTAAGGAAGCTGGCACGTAAAATCAGTATTTCCGGCTTCGAAGCCGCACCGCCAAAAATACTTACTAACCGAATAGACGAATTAATAAAAGATGGTGACAGCGAGGCAATAGCAGCTGCAGACAGAAACCCTGAAGAACCCTGGAGACAGCTTCTCAACCTTATGCAGGTCTATATTCCGCTCGATGAGCAGGATGAGCCGATTGAGACTCCGGATCCCAAGCGCTATTATGCATCTCCCGAGCTGCTTCTTGCCGATCTGGATCTGCTCTCAGAATCACTTATCGAAATTGGTGCCAAACAGGTCTTCAAAACGGATGTGCAGCCCCTATCCCGTAAGGTTGAAACCCTCGGTTTCCACCTGGCTGCCCTTGATATTCGCCAGAACAGTACGTTCCACGATAAAGCCCTTGCGCAGCTGCTAGAGGCTGCAGGAATCGAAGATGGAGAAAACTTCACCGACTGGCCGGAAGAAAAGCGCGTTGAGTTTCTAAATGAAGAACTTAAAAGCTCCCGCCCGTTTATAAGACACCGGCACGGTCTTGGAACAGAGGCTGATGCCGTACTAAGCTGCTACCGTGTTCTTAGAAAATACATCCGAAGATATGGAAGCCAGGGAATCGGATCTTTAATTGTAAGCATGACCCGCAGCCTATCTGATCTTTTAGTCGTATACGTGCTTTGCCGCGAAGCTGGTCTTATGGAACTGGGGGAAAATGGCCTGGCCTGCTGGCTACCGGTTGTACCATTGCTCGAAACCATCGAGGACCTCGAACGTGGCCCCGGAATCCTCGATGCATTTCTAAGCCATCCCATAACCCAAAACAGCTTTGCTCTGCGCAGAAATCCTAACTCACCGGGTGATGCGCAACAGGTAATGATTGGCTACAGCGACAGTAACAAAGACGGCGGTATTCTGGCCAGCCTTTGGAGTCTCAGCATTGCTCAGAATGCCCTCACTAAAACCGGTAAAAAGCATGATGTAAGAATCCGCTTTTTCCACGGTCGCGGAGGCACTATAAGCCGTGGCGCAGGACCAACTCACCGATTTATTTCAGGACTTCCTGCGGGCACAATTCAGGGTGATATGCGCCTTACTGAACAGGGAGAGGTTATTTCTCAAAAATATGCCAACCCCGTTACGGCTTTGTACAACCTTGAGCTGCTTCAGGCGGGTACCGCCGGATTAACACTTGGAGTTTTCGACAAAAGCAAGAAACTCAACGGAAGCGAAGAACAGGCCAAACTCCACAACAAGCTGGAAGAAATCGTAAACAGGCTATATAAATACAGCCTCGAAAGTTATCAGAAGCTGGTGAAATCAGATGATTTCGTGAAGTTTTTCTCTGAAGCCACACCGATTGATATTATTGAGTCCAGCAGTATAGGGTCCCGCCCGGCACGACGCACCGGCAAGCGCTCGTTTGGTGACTTACGCGCCATACCTTGGGTATTCAGCTGGAGCCAGTCTCGCTTCTTCCTCACAGGCTGGTATGGAGTAGGTTCTGCCCTGCAGCAGCTGCGCGAAGCAGATCAAGCGGCCTTTGAATTTCTAAGTAAGCATGCGATAGATTACATGCCTTTCCGGTACATTATTACAAACGCCTCTTCTGCGATCGCCCTTACTGATCCTGAGATAATGAGGGAATATTGCAACCTTGCTGAAGATGGGAAAATTGGTGACCGTTATTACGACGAAATTAAATCGGAGTACGACCTCACCAAGGAAATGCTGGAACATCTTTACGGCCATAAACTGGATGAACGCAGACCTCGAATGTATCAGATGATTGCATTTCGGTCAGAAAGGCTGAAGCCGCTTCATAAGGTTCAGATTGAGCAGCTAAAAACCTGGCGTGAACTAAAAAAACAAGGCAAGGATAATGAAGCTCAGGAAATGCTTCCGGAAATGCTTCTGGTGCTAAACGCCATAGCCAGCGGTCTTGGCACAACCGGGTGATGTAAACTTAAATATCTTTTAAACACAAAAAGCTGCCCCGCTTCCAATAATGCGGGGCAGCTTTTTTTCTGAACTGTAAATTTTGTGATTCTTGTGATTACCTTGATTTTTAAGATGCTCAGAAAGAATCCATAAGTTCCTGCATTTAATCATCTTAATCACAGTTCAGACAAAGGGATAGACTGTAAAATTCCGGGATTACATTCCTGCTCGGAATTAAAGCGGGGCTGCATTTTTTAATCTATAAGCTCGACACGGAGCGTTTTGCCAAAAACCTTCGCATATTTTTCGAGAGTTGAAAGCCTGATATCTTCAGCATGATTCTCAATTCTTGAAACTGCCGTCTTTTTGGTGTTCAGCTGTTTGGCAAGCTCATCCTGGGTCAGACCAGCATCTTCTCTGGCTTGTTTTAAAAGAAAGCCAATCTTGAAATTGCGAAAACCTTCATCATAACCTTCCGCAAAATCAGGATCACGCTTTTTACGTTCACTTATATATGCCTGTAAATCACTCATAATTAGATGTCCTTTCGAGACAGATAGTCCGTTTTTCTTTGTTCTGCCAATTCTATTTCTGATTTTGGTACTTTTTGAGACTTTTTTGAAAATCCATTTGTCAAAATGATGAACTCATCATTTTCAATAAAACCCAAGATCCTAAAACTATTTGACCCAATCCTTGCTCTTACCTCCCATATATCAGCAGTATTTTTCAATTTCTTCAGATATTGAGCAGGTACAAAATCCAGGTTTTCAATCAAGTCTAATACCCATGCAATTTTTTGCGCTGATTTTGAATCTAAAGAATCCAGAAACTCTTTAGCAGGTATTTTTCCATTTTGGGTCTTATAAAATTGGACTTTCATGATTAATCAATAAGTTAACATTTAGGTTAACCTTCTCAAACTCTGTTTATTATTTTTTTTTGAAAAAACTGTTCAAAATTGAGACACATGAGTTTTTCATATCAATAGCTATTTACGGCCCTCATCACCTTTCCGCCCACTCCGGAGTCGGGTATCTCGCCTCAGCCGTGGCGACTTCATCCGGCCAGACGACTACTTTCTCGCCGTCCTGCCACTGTATGATTAATCCCGTATTTGCCGTTTGATATCCCCTCTCATCGACCGCGTACTCGCTGAAAACGGTTCTCATTTCTAGACTAAGTAGTTTGTTTCGGATTAACTCCTGATTCATACTTCCCGCCTGGCGTACGGCCTCGGCAAACAGCTCGCAGCTTCCGTAGGCACCGGCCGCGTGGAAACTTGGCTCCAGTCCGAATTTCTCCCTATACGACTCGGTGAAGTCCTCAATACCGGGGTTATCCAAAACCGGCTCCCAGGCCGATAGTCCGTAGGCGTATTCCGCCAGCTCACCGAGCTCATCCCTAAACTGATTCACCGCGCCCGAGGTGCCAAACATTTTCACGTTCACATCGAGCTCGTTCATCTGTCGCATCACCTTAATGAAATCATCCAGAGCGGAGGCTGCCATGGCTACCACCTCTACTTCTTCATCACGCATACGTTCAATCAACTCAGAAAAATCCTCGGTGCCGGTTTCGTAGGTTTCGTTAATTACAACGTTCATTCCACGCTCTTCTGCGAGTTCAGCGGCACCTGAGCCCGCAGCTCGTGGAAACAGCGCGTTTTGCTGAATCACAGCTACGCGGGTGAGGCCGTTCGAATCGGCCATATCGATAACACCGGCAAGAAAAAGCTCCGCTGGAGGAAGCACCATAAACAGGTATTCGCGCCCCTGCTCCCATATAGAAGTTGTGGCAGCAAGCGGCGAAACGTGCACCATACGGTGCTGTTCGGTTACCGGAGCTACGGCCTCAGTAAGCGTGGAGCCGTACGGCCCCATCACCGCATGTACACCCTCTTCGGTAATCATTTGGCTGTAAAGCTCAACCGCTCGTTCCGAGCTGGACTCATCATCATAAATAATAAATTCCACCGGGCGATCGAGCAGGCCGCCAGCGTTATTCAGGTCCTCCTCACATAACCGATAGCCGTTGTGTGCCGCAACGCCCTGCGTCGATAATGATCCGGTTAAAGACATGGTTGCCCCTATTCGGATTGGCTCCGGATCTGTAGAACATGCGGAAATAATAAACAGAAGAAGAAGAGGCAGGGTGATGGCACCTGCGGCGATATGAAGTTTCATGACACATAAGATGTTTGGTGATTTTTGGCAAAATGCTCTGAAGCGACATTAAACTACTAAAGACCATCAACTTCTGCGAATTATTTTGAGGTCAGTTTATCAGCAATGAACAATTCCCATCATTTTTACTTAGATTCCTGCTTCCAAAATGCAGTTTAACGTTTCGATTCGATTTTAAATCAGGCCCATGACTTCCAGAATTTTCTCTCTTTTTCTCGCTTTTGTTTTCACCCTTACGGCCGGAAGCCTGCTGCATGCGCAGGTAGAGCCGGCTCCGGATCGTGCCGAGGGTGAAGGCCCTTTCGACCGGCTCATCATTCGGGGCGGTATTGTGGTTAGCGGAACCGGCGCGCCTCCCTCCGGCCCGGTTGATATCATCATCGAAAATAACAGAATAGTAAACATCGTAAATGTGGGCTACCCGGGAGTACCGATAAACGAACAAAGGCGTCCGCAGGCCGATGAAAACACCCGCGAGCTGGACGCTGAGGGCATGTACATTCTGCCCGGTTTTGTGGATCTGCACGGACACATGGGGGGCACAGCACAGGGCACGCCGGCCGAGTACGTTTTTAAGCTCTGGATGGCGCACGGCATCACCACGGTTCGGGATCCGGGAAGTTATAACGGCCTGGAGTGGTCGCTGGACCAGAAGCACCGCAGCGAGCGAAACGAAATTACCGCACCCCGTCTGCACGTTTACCTGAGTTTTGGAAGAGGTCATGACGGCCCGATTACCACTCCCGATCAGGCGCGAGGCTGGGTTCAGAATCTGGCTGATGAAGGTGGCGACGGCATTAAGTTTTTTGGGTTGAGGCCCGACATCATGGAAGCCGCTTTGGATGAGGCCAACCGACGCGGTCTGGGCTCGGCATCACACCACAATCAGCTGAACGTTACGCGCATGAACGTGCTGGATTCTTCCGAGCTGGGGCTCACCACCATGGAGCACTGGTACGGACTGCCCGAGGCCTTGTTTTCGGATCGAATCATACAGGATTACCGGCTCGACTATAACTACATGAACGAGCAGCACCGTTTTGAGGAAGCCGGAAAACTCTGGCAGCAGGCCTCTGAGCCCGGTTCCGACCGCTGGAATTACGTAATGGATACCCTCATTGAGCGTGATTTCACCATGGTGCCGACCTTCAACATTTACGACGCCAACCGCGACCTGATGCGAACCCGGCGGGCTGAGTGGCATGAAGAATACACGCTTCCATCGCTCTGGGAGTTTTTCCAGCCCAATCGCATTGCGCACGGCTCCTACTGGTTCAACTGGGGCACGGAACAGGAAATACAGTGGAAAGAAAACTACCGGATCTGGATGAGCTTCATCAACGAGTACAAGAACAGAGGCGGTCGGGTGGCGACAGGATCAGACTCCGGATACATTTTTCAGACGTATGGTTTTGGCTACATCAGGGAATTGGAGATGCTTCGTGAGGCTGGATTTCATCCATTAGAGGTTATTCAGTCTGCTACGATTAAGGGAGCCGAAGCCATTGGTATGGACGATCAGATTGGAACCATCGAGCCGGGTAAACTGGCCGACCTTGTGATTATCGACGCAAATCCGCTGGAGAATCTGCAGCTGCTTTACGGCACAGGTGCCATCACCATTAACGAGAATAACGAGGCCGTTAGGTCAGGCGGCGTGAAATACACCATTAAAGACGGGATTATCTTCGATGCAAAACAGCTGCTTGAAGACGTGAGAAAAATGGTGCGAGCCGAAAAAGACCGGCTGGATTATGAGATAACCCAGCCGGGAATGTAAAGCGAACTGCTTTTGCGTTCTACAGCTTATCGAGTTCAGGAACCAGGTTGCGGTATGCATCCGGAATGAGCGGATTATCCAGAATGATAAGTTTTCTGTTCGTGAGGTCCAGCTCATCTACGATGCTGCCGTAATGCTGCTCAAAAATGGAATCGAGCACACCGTTGGTTGAAATGATACGCATGCCTTCACCAATTCTTTCGGCCAGATCCGTTTTTTCGGGATGCACGTAAAAAACCAGCGGAAACTGATAAAACAAAAGCAGATTATGATCCATGGTTAAGCCTTCGCGCAGGGATGCACGGTTTTCGTAAATGCTGAGAACTTCGTTGGCCCCGTAGGCGCTGTAGTCGAATCTTCCGGCGGCAAGGCGGTCGAATACATCTTCGAAATCTCCTTCTTCAGCAACCTGAAAACCGTTTTCGCGAAAGATTACCGCATCGCTCCAGGTTTCCGGAATACCGTGAACCAGCTGCTGAATCTCCTCTTTTGTTTCAATGTTTCTGAACTTTTCGGCATCCTCTTCGCGAATAATCGGAATGCGGTAGCCAAGCAGGTTTCGTGTGAGCAGCTCCGGTATTATGATAGCATCCTGGCCGCTGAATTTTGCGTTACCTGCAATCGTAACAAAAAGGTCGTGTCCTTTTTCGGTAAACACGAGCGACTCCTCGTCTCCGGGATATTCATCGTCGTACTCATTGATTTCCCAGGCTCCAAAATCTGCTTCCGTGGCTTCCAGAAGCGCGATTAAAACCTTACGTTCGTAATCCATTCTGGCATCGGAACGGTTACCATTCCAGAAATTTAGCATAAGCGCACCGGACTCCTCAGTGACCGCAGATTGGTTTTCCTGCGGATTTTCGGTTTGTGTACAGGATGTTATTGATAGCACGATAATCGGAATAATTAATTTGATAATAGTTGAAACTTGCATAACTGGTAACAGTTTTAAGCAGTTGATATTACTTTGTCAGAATGATGTTACAGTATTTGACAAGTATATCATCATTCATCTTACGAAGGCTCAGTTTTTGAAATGAAACGGCAGGTACAAATCGCCGGCCCGAACCAAAATTTCGCCATCTTCGTATACCCGCTGACGGTTTGAATCCGGATACCAGAGGGATTGCTCCGGCTGGATTACGAACGACACCGTACGGGTTTCACCCGGCTCGAGAATAATACTCTCAAAGTGCTTCAGCTCTTTTACCGGGCGTGGAACCGTCCCCACTTTATTGCTGATAAACCACAAGACCGCATGGCGACCAGCTACTTCACCTTCATTCGTTACATCTACGGTAGCTGTTATACTTCCTCCCTTGCTTACCTCATCGGAGCTTAGCTCCAGATTGTTATATGCAAACGTGGTATAGCTGAGCCCGTGCCCAAACATGTGCAGCATCGTACCGGGATTTGGTTCACTAAACGGATCCTGATTGTCCGGATGGAAGAAATACATTTCGCTCGGCTTGTAGTTGTAGTTCACATAATGACCCGAGTGCATAGGATATGAAAACGGAAGGCGGCCGCTTGGATTTGCGGCTCCGCTCAACACGTTGGCTATCGCCTCTGCACCTTCAAAACCTGGAAGTCCTGCATGTATAATGGCATCAAGCCCCTCATAGATATCGGTAATAAGTCTTGGGCGCCCCTGAACCAAAACAAGGGCAACCGGGGTATCAGACGAGGAAAGCAAGCTAATTTCATCGCGCTGTTCCTGCGGCAGATTATAATCTGTGATGTTACCCAAAAACTCCGAATAGGGCTCTTCACCGCCGGCATAGACAATCATATCTGCGCGGTTAAGGCGATTCATAAGCGCATTGGAGCGTGCAGGCAGTTCAGGAATGAAGTCGATTGTTGCATCCGGATACTCAGCTTGAAGCGCTGTGTAAATGGTATGCATTTCTTCGGGATACTGCTCTTCTTCACCTCCCTGCCACGCGATAGTCCAGCCTCCGGCCAGGTTTCGCTTGCTGTTCGCAGAGGGTCCCGCAAGCACGATGCGCGACGGATTGCGTAGCGGGAGTACTTCATTCTCATTTTTGATCAGCACCAGAGATTCCTGCGCTGCTTGTAACGACTTCAGACGACTCTCTTCCGAACCAATCCGATCCAAACGGTCGTTGCGCGGAAATGGATTTTCAAACAAGCCGATTTTAAACTTCATGCGAAGGATACGGCGAACGGATTCATCAATACGATCTTCTGAGATTCTGCCTTCTTCAATTAGCTCCAGCAGATTACCATAAAAACCAAGATGAAGCGGGGTCATACTCATGTCAATTCCGGCTTTTACGGCCATGTAGGTGGCCTCTTTGAAGTCTGGCGCTGAACGATGGAAAGCCACCAGCTTGCCAACCTCATCCCAGTCTGTGAGGATGACGCCCTCAAAGCCGATATCTTCACGCAGAAGCTTGGTAAGGATATCATGGGAAGCATGCGTAGGTGTGCCGTTCAGTTCGGAGCTGCTTATCATAACGGACATCAGACCAGCATCGAAAGCGGCCTGAAACGGCGGCAGGTGAAACTCAAACAGCTGCTGCATGCCAAGCTGAACCGGGGTTTTATTCCATCCGGTTTCCGTAGCTGAATACCCGATAAAATGCTTCGCATTAGAGGCCAGCTTATACGGGTATATCTCTTCATTATTCTGATACGCCTCTATGTATGCGCGACCCATTTCAGACACCAGATAAGGATCTTCCCCAAATGATTCATAGTATCTCGACCAAAACTGATTTACGCCCACATCCAGCGTTGGCGCAAAATTCCAGTGATGCCCAACATCTGCCATTTCGAGAGCTGTGACCCAGCCTGAGTTATGGCTGTTTTCAATATTAAACGATGCTCCTAAATTTGTGGCATGCGGGAAAATCGTGGTCTCAGACATGTAGCTCGGCCCGTGCACATGGTCGATACCAAAAATTATCGGAATGCCGAGCCGGCTTTCTTCCACAGCAACGCGGGTAAGCCCGTCCATAAATTCGAACCAAACCTCAGGCGGCACGGCTTCACCATTAATAAACGAACCCGTGTTATGCTCCAGGATAAATTCACGGGCTTTTTCAATATCCAGACGTACCATGTCCTCGCCATCGTCCTGATTGATAACAGAAATATCCAGCTGGTTCATCTGACCTACTTTTTCTTCGATGGTCATTCGTCTGAGCAGGTCTTCTACCCGTTCGTCTATCGGAGCGTCGGGATCGAGATAGGTAAATGCGTCTTGCTGAGCGCTGCTATCCGAGCAGGCGTTCATCAACAGAGAAAAACTTACTAAAAGTGATACTGTTGCAAGATGAATACTTTTTATGGTCATGAATCTTTCGTTACAAGTTGAGTTTCTAATTCTTCGAGTGTTTTATTTTTTGTTTCCGGCACTACTTTATAGATAAATATGAGACCGGCTGCGGCAAAGATACCGTAGATAAGAAATGTGATACTGTTGCCCAAAGTAGCAAGCTCCCACGGGAAGACCAGCTGTACCAGGAAGCTGACCGCCGAGTTGATGAAACCAGCAAACGAAATCGCCAGTCCGCGCACCCGGAGAGGAAAAAGCTCGGAAAACATCACCCACATTACCGGTCCGATAGAAATGGCGAATGACGCCACAAAACCCAGAATCCCAAACAAAATCAGCCTTGGATTGATATCGATAGCAGTGGTAATAATCTCCTGCTGATATTGGGCGGCCATTTCATCACCGAGCGTTTCTGCCAGGGCGTTTTTGAAGGCAATATCATTCGGATAGGAGATTCCATGCATATTTGCCAGCAGGCCTGATGTCTCTGCAGGCAGCTCAATGGATTGAATACCCTCTTCGGATACTTCATAGGTGGCAGAGCCGAATCCATAGGCAAGGAGCATCATCATTAGGGTGATGCCCGTCATGCCGCCAATAAGCAACGGGCGCCGACCGAGTTTATCGATGAGCAGAATCGCGACGACGGTAAAAGCCAGATTTGTGAGACCAACAAGTACGGCCTGCATAAAGGAGGCATCTGCTCCAATTCCGGACTGCTCGAAAATCATAGGGGCATAAAAGAACACCGCGTTAATACCCGTAATCTGCTGTAATATAGCCAGTGTAACCCCCACAATTAATACCAGACGGAGCGCAGGATGAAAGATTTCTTTCATAGAAACCTTCTCGCGGTTTTTATCGGCTTCGAGGTTGCGCTCAATATCGGCAATTTGCCTGTCGGTGTCGGCTTCTTCAAAAACCCGGTTCAGGGTGAGGGCCGCTTCTTTTCTCATTCCTTTCATTACCTGCCATCTCGGGCTTTGAGGCACCGTTAACAGGCCAACGAAATAAATTATGGCTGGAATGGCCTCAATACCGAGCATCCATCGCCATGAATGCACATCCATCATAATGGCCTGTACCCAGGCGGCATCCGACTGCGACCACTGCAGAATGAGGTAATTGCTGAAAAAAGCCGCCGAAATACCAATTACGATATTAAGCTGATTAAAACTTACAAGACGACCCCGGCTTTTGGGTGGGGCGATTTCTGCTATATACATGGGCGCGATAATGAGGGCGGCACCCACACCAAACCCACCAATCATACGTGCGATTACGAATGTGAGGAAATCCGGTGCGAGTGCAGATCCTACAGCTGATACAGCAAACAGAACCGCTGCAACTTTTAAAATTCCCCTTCGCCCGTATCTGTCGCTAAGCGGACCGGCTAACAACATCGCCAGTGTAGCCGTTAGCGTAAGTGAACCCACAGCCCAGCCGATTTGAATACTGGAAAGCCCGAATTCCGGCCCAATGAAACGTACAACTCCTGATATTACCGAGGCATCGAAGCCCATCAAAAAGCCACCCAGAGCCACAATTAATGCAACACGAATGACATAAAATTGCTTATTTGTCATAGATTTATTTCAAGTACGCTAACGCGGTTACTAAAGGATACAAATCGTATTTCTTCAATCTATCACTTTTTGCACGTATTTCAAACGTCAAAAGGGCTTTCACAAAGTCGACAAAGAGTTATCCAATCGACTTTCGCAGGCTATCTTTCCAGCACAAATGAAAGACAAATAATAATTTTATGAAAAATATTTTCACAACTACCACGGGCTTTGATTTAATTTTGAGCAATCTTGTGCAATTCTCAACCATCAGCCTACAAGATCAGTCTTTATCGTCTCCGTTTACTGCATCATCAATTTCGTTCGCCTTTTTATCCTCATCAGCCCAGTGATAAAGTTCAATAACACCTTCAGCCGCTTTTTCTAACAGTCCGGTAGAGTCTTTACCCGCAATCCATTTAAAACCTTTCTGAGCTTTTGGGAAATAGGGCATTATCAGTAAAGCCGTTACGGCTAGTAGCGGCCACCCAATCGGCAAAAATGGAAAAATAAGCGATGTGCCACCCAGTAAAAATGTAAGAGTGGCAATCGCCGGGATGATATACTTTTTATTCATAGAAGATTAGCCGAAACCATGTGGATGGGGCAGATGATTTTAAAATATCATATTTCAAAAAAGATTATACTTTAAATACACTCCGGAAACCAGACCCACACAGCAATGAATCTACTACTTAAACTTTCGACTTTATCTACTGTTGCGATCATTAGCGCCGTGTCTATGATTGCCTGTACAGAAGTACAATATCCCGATATGCTGGGAGCACCGGTAGTAACCTCATCGCAAAATCTCAGCTGCGATTTTACGGTATCACCCGATGAACGCTGGATTGTACTGACGGAACTGGCAGAAAAAGATGGGCCCGACCCAGACAGGCCCGTGCGCTTTAATGAAACCCTGCTTTTTGACATGAGATCTGGCGAAAGAATTGAGATTCAGTTTGATGAGAAGACAGCAGAGCTCAGAGACAACGGCATTCGCCCCGAGGGACTGGGCTGCTTTAACCCCGATAGCAAGAATCTTTATTTTGCCAGAACGGAAATGACGGCCCCCCGGCAGGTGGAACGCACTTTTTTTGTAGTGAATTTAGAGGAAACGCCGCTCACCTACAGTTTAACCGATGGTGCTTACTGTGCAGAAACACCCGAGCCGGAACCGCCGGCACTTAATGTTGAGCAAATCTCGGATAAGGAAATCCGTATTTCCAGAATGGATGGCAGCCTCGCAGCTGTGCACCATCCGCGCAGCAGATTCAGCCGCCGGATAGGCATCTTTACTCCGGACGATCCAAGCTGGAGACTTAGTTTTTCACCGTCTCATGATGGCAAGCTTGTGGCATACAGGATAAGTGAAACCGGATTACTCGGTTTCTCAGCTCCAAGCCTGTCCTACGTAATTCGCATAGATGGTACTCAGGAAGACAAGGCTGTTCTTATTGGAACACATACATATGAATACCACTGGTCCGAATCCGGAGGGCTATACACATGTGGTAATGTGAAGAGCAGCGACCACAGAAGAGCCATATACAAATGGAGACCGGATCAATTTTAAGCTTTAAGTTTTGAGTTTTAAATGATTGGTCGAAGGTCGAAAGGTCCAAGGTCAATACCTTTGGTGTTCGGTTTATGTGAAAATTTGCACATAACGAGCCGTTTAACACTTGTCTGCTGCAGGCAGGTTCAACACTTAAAATTGCGAGCGGATGCGGGCTGCTTCCAAATGACACTTATCAAATAAACGTTTGCCGTTTAGGTTCTGTTTTACGATTCTGTTCCTATTGATATAATCCCAAACAGAACTCAACTTACGATATGAAAATCAGATACCTGATTGCATCAGCCGTTCTTGTGCTGATGCTCACCACTATGGACTACTCTAAAGCGATAGCCCAAATCGACCGGCCAACGGGCGAACCCTTTGCCACCCGCTCCGAAGTAATCGCAACGCGCGGCATGGTCGCTACAAGTCAGCCTTTGGCTACGCAGGTTGGTCTGCAGGTGCTTCGTGAAGGTGGTAACGCCATTGATGCAGCTATTGCTGCCAACGCAGCTACCGGACTGATGGAGCCCACAGGAAACGGAATCGGCGGTGACCTATTTGCCCTTATCTGGCATGAGGAATCCCAAACGCTCTACGGCCTGAACGCCAGCGGGCGCTCCCCTCTCGGGCTTTCCTACGACGACCTGATGGCCCGACTGGATGAACTTGGAAGTAGCTCTATCCCGCCACGAGACCTGCTTGCGCTTTCGGTTCCGGGAGCGATCGACGGCTGGTTCGAGATGCACGAGCGATTCGGCTCTATGAGCATGCACGATATTCTAAGCGAGCCCATCTTTTATGCTGAACAGGGTTTCCCGGTCTCAGAAGATATCGCAGCCGGATGGCAGCGCAGTGTGCCGATACTGGGCAGACAGCAGGGCGCTTTTATGGAAACCTTTGCCATCGGTGATCGCGGCCCCCGGAAAGGTGAGATCTTCCGGAATCCTGATCTGGGCAACACCTTTCGCCTGCTGGCCGAACAGGGTCGTGATGCTTTTTA
>PWID01000295.1 GCA_003555145.1 Balneolia bacterium
CTTCGACCTTCGACCTTCGACCTTCGACCTTTGACCTTCGACTTTTGACCTTCAACCATCCCCACATTGCGTTTATCCGCTACATAATCCGCGCACCTTTGCGTCCTAACCCCTTATTCAAACCAAACGCCGGGCGCAGGTTTGCACAGGGTCCCAGACGGGGGAAAAAGGTGGGGCGTAGGATAGGTCCATGTCGACCAGATTCTGTGCCGTTAACTTTCCGGTGATGGCCGCTGCGATGGTATCAATTCGTTTGCCGGAGCCCTGAAATCCCACAATTTGTCCGCCCAGAATACGCCCTGATTTTTTATCAGTAACAAGCTTCACGGTGATGGATCCGCTGCCGGGAAAGTAACCGGATTTTGTGCTGCCGGTTATGGTTTCGGCTTTGTACGAAATGCCTTCATCCTTCGCCTCTTTTTCCGAAAGGCCGGTGCGGGCAATTTCGAGATCATTAAATTTGGTGATGGCCGTTCCAAGCACACCCGGAAATTCGGCAGACTCGCCGGCCAGATTGCTTCCGGCCACCAGTCCGTGCTTATTGGCCACGGTTCCCAGCGCGATATGAACCTGTCTGTCCAAAACTATATGATGCGACTCCGCGCAGTCTCCTGCCGCCCACACACCCTCAGCTGAGGTCTCGAGTTTTTTATTAACCGCTATCGCCCCGGATTCACCCACTTCTATTCCGGCTTCATCAGCAATCCCGGCGCGTGCTTTAACGCCCAGCCCAAGAATTACGATTTCGGCATCAAGGCTCTGTTTATCGGTCACGACGGCCTTCACCCTTCCATTAGCATCGGTCTCAACTTTATCGAGCTTTTCATTGAGAAATACCGAGATGCCTTCATCCTTCATATACTTTAAAACCAGCTCTGCCATGTCGGAATCCATCGTATTCATGACCTGAGGCGCCATATCGATGAGGGTCACCTTGATGCCACGTTCGAGAAGCGCCTCCGCCATTTCAATACCGATGTAGCCGCCGCCAACCACGACTGCGGTTTTAGGGTGATGCGCTTCGATGTCGTCGTATACATCCAGGCCGGTGCGGAGTATAGACAGGCTGTGAACGCCCTTGGCACCAAGACCAGGAATGGGCGGGCGAATAGGCGAAGCTCCGGTGGCAATCAGCAATTGATCCCAGCTTTCGGTAAAGGAAAGTCTGCTGTGAATATCCTCAACGGAAACCGTTTTGGCCTTTGTATCGATAGCCGTTACCCGGTGGAAGGTACGCACATCAATATTTTGTTTTTCCCGAAACACCTCCGGCTTACGTGCAATGAGATTGTCGGCCCCGTCTACCTGACCGGCAATGTAGTAGGGCATACCGCATGCAGAGTAGGAAGTGTGTTCTCCCATCTCGAACACAACGATTTCACGATTGGGGTGCATGCGTCTCACTTTGGAAGCGGCGCTCATTCCGGCGGCATCACCGCCAATGATTACAAGCTTGGGTTCTTTCATAACAAATTATTCTAAATGGTTGAAGCACATAAATTACGGATTCAATTATAATAGCTAAAAAAGAACTCAATCATCAAGATAAGCTGTAAAAGCGGCCATCATCTGGTGAATTCTGATTTGCATGAGTTCAGCTGCCCGAATCAGGTTTCTCCAGTTTTCGTGCTCACACTGGTAAATACCGGACGCATAATCTGAAAAGGTTTCGGTGCTCACCGTTGTATCTGATTTTTCCGGCTGGCAATTATTTTCGTAGGTGTTTGAAGCGTAATCCGTCCAGATTGTCAGCAGCTCTGTGAGCATGTGCGAAAACTGAGTCATCTGCTGTAAGGATGCGTGCAGATAGCGATCATCGGTATCATACTGCCAGGCCAGACTCAGGAAATCGTAGGATGAAATGTATTCCGGACTGAAGGCGGAATAATCCGTGAAGGTGTCCTCAGTGGCATGCGGGGCACGGTCTTTACCAACATAATCCTCCAGGCTGATGTCTCTCTCAAACGTGTTCATGTCGTACAATATGGATTTATACATGGCCTGATGTACCCTGTCGTGCATGATTTCGGTTACTCGCACAAAATGAAGCCATGAATCGCCCACGTCTGATGCAGATTCGATATTCTCACGGTACTCTGTCCATCCGCCCCCGGATATCCGATCGGTAAAATCAGGAATTCGGTCATGACTGTTGTTTAAAGAGGCTTCGTAGCGGACCAGGTCGCTCATAAGCTCGTGCATCAGGTTATGGAAAATACCAAACGTACGCATGCTGTAGGCCCAGCTGTTATCTTCGGTTACGTTATCCAGAATGTAGGAGCGGAAGTCGCCACCGCCAACGGAGTTCATTACAAAACTGTCCCGGTGATTGAAGTCTTTGTCATCGTGCTGCACGGCATGAGCGAAATCGGCAGGGAGTAAAAAACTAAGTGTAAACAGGAGGATGAGGAATATCGAGGTGGATTTCATAAGCAGCGCGTCAGAATTAATAGTTTTATACTAAGACAAAACGGATTTCAAAAATATCATTCCGAACGAACGAATTCCGGCAGATATCTTTTGGCTACATAGAGTTAAACCTGACGCGCCGGTTTTATGAAAGTTGATAAATGATGAATAAACATAAAGTATTCCGGAAAAATCATTTTCTGGCTGCTCTCGGCAGTCTCGATGGAGAAGTGCTGGAAATTGGTTTTGGTGATGCCGATACCTTTACCCATTATCCGGAATCGACAAGTGTAAATGCCCTGGAGAAAGACCCCAAACACCTGCGCAAAGCCGGCAGGATGCTGGAGGTGATGAGAAGGAAGAACATCACCCTTCATGAAGGAAAAGCGGAAAAACTCCCTTTTGAGGATGCTCGTTTCGATGCCGTTTGTTTCTCACTACTGCTTTGTTCGGTCAGTTCACAAAAGGATGCCGTAGCCGAAATCTACCGTGTCCTAAAACCCGGCGGTAAGCTGATTGCCATAGAGCATACGCTTTCGGAGCGCCCGCTCATACGCAGCGCCCAGAAAATACTTACCCCGCCCCTGGCGCCCATAAGCGGAAACTGCCATCTGGATAGTGAGCCCCTCAAAGCAATTCTCACGAAGCCGTTCCGGATTGTTCGCACCGAATCCATGCCCTGGTTTTTGGAGCCAAGGTTGTATATAAGCGCGATTAAGATTAAGGAGTAGGTTCCTTTTTAAACACAATCAAATACCCCGGCACCAAATAGCCGAAGGTAACCGCGCCTGTAATCATGAGGAGCTGAAGGTCTGGGGAGACATACATAGCCAGCACGGCGAAAAGGAAAGTCGATATTCCGCCATAAATAAGCGGTTTAAAGCCGGCGGTTACTCCGGTGGAAATGATTCCCCAGCCAAAAGCGGCGATGAGAAACGGAAAGGCCAGCTCCCAGCCGTTTACTGAGCCAATCATAAGGGCGATAATTACAGGACCAGCGAAACCTTTCCATAATCCTGAAAGCATTTTTATGGGATAGGCCGGAGCTGCGCTTGCCCCTTTCTTATTTACCGTTTTAAGTACAGAAATGAGAGCTGCAGTAACTATAGAAGCAGGCCAAACGGCTGAGGCGTTAAAGAACAATTGTTCGTCACCAAATTGCAGAATGGCATAATGCAATACCGAGGCCGTAAACAATGCCCAGCCCCATATCAGGAATGAAAACGAATGCGTGCGAAAGTAGGCGATGGTCTCTCCGACCATAATGTCTGCCGCTGTTTTGGTTGCCGCCGGGTCCTGTACTGCTGGTTCCATTTTATTAGGTTTGGTTAATTATATTATTGCGTTGATAAACCATTGCGCGCCTTACATCGTTTAGTTTTTTCTATACTAATTCGTACTATTCAACAGAGTTCAAATCTTAAGAGATTACAATTCGGATTGAGGCTTTATTATCGATATTTTTGTATGACTGTGGAACCCCAAAAAAACTGCACCCTTAAGAGTTATGAGCACCTTTAAACGAAACGATCAGACGTTCGAATTTCATCGCTATCCCCCTACCTCGAACCGTTCCCTTCGCCCCTGGAGCGCAGCCGATGAGCTGCTGCTTTCCCATTTTGATGAATATCTTACAAACCGGCCGGAAAATAAGGGCTCTTTACGATCGGCTGTTTACCACGACCGCTTCGGATTCCTAAGTACGACGCTGCAAACGCATGAGCCGTATGTGCTGTATAACTATAGCAGCCAGGAAAAGTCGTTGCGCCAGAATCTGAAGGAGAATAAACTTGAGGTACCTGAAGACAAATTGTTTACGCCTCTTGCAGATTTTCCCGAACCGGCGGATATCATGCTGATAAAAATTCCCAAGACGATGGACCTGTTCCGGCTTTATCTTCATCATGCGTGGAACAACCTTGCTGATTCTGACAATGCTGTGGTATACTGCGGATTCATGACGCGCCATTTTACGCCCCAGATGCTGGAAGTTGCAAACGAGTATTTCGAGCATGCTGAGCAGACTAAAGCCCGCAAAAAAGCCAGGTTGCTAATTCTTAAGGGTAAAAAGAAATCGGAAATAACCGATAAAGCCATTACAGATCTCATCAATGAGGTTGAATGGAAACCATCTGAAAACGGAATTGCCGGAGATGAGGCTAAGAAGGCCATCACCCTGAAACAGTACTACGGTGTATTTTCATCCAACGGAGTTGATGCCGCCACGGCTATGCTTCTTAAGCACATGCAGTTGAAGGAAACCGAAAAGACAGTGCTCGACATGGGCTGCGGAAACGGCATTATTGCCAAAGCGATAAAACTGCAGCAACCCGATGCTGATATACACGCAATCGATGACGACTTCCTGGCTGTGGAATCGGTAAAGATGAATGCTGCCGATTTGGTTAACGTGCATCATTACGACAGCCCGGAGATGTTCCCGGATGGATTCTTTGATCTTGTGGTTACTAATCCTCCATCACACCTGGGCCACGAGAACAATATTGAAGTGAGCATAGGGCTTTTCGATCAGGCGGCGAAGAAAATAAAATCGGGCGGCAGGCTGGTAATCGTTGCTTCAAAACACCTGAACTATTCGACTCATCTCACCAAGCGCTATATAGACATCAAAAAGCTGGCTGAAGACGATAAATATGAGGTGATTGAGGGTGTTGTAGCCTGAGGTAAACCGGGGACAGATGATTGCCCAAAAGGTTAATTCATGCCTCCGTTTCCCAAACTGCATATGTTAATGGTTGTTAATGCAAAGTGTTTATTATCTGTAAGTACCGAATAAATAGTCAGTTCAAATCCAGTATACTAAGTTTTGTCCGGTAAAATTTGCAAATGCTAATTGGTTAACGTTTAGCCGATTAGGCACCAGAAATCAATCAGGTGATTGGTTGCCGTATACATATGTTAAATTTTTAAAGCTCCTTCAGCCGGTTTCGGGTTAATAAAAAAAGCAAGGAGTTGACCTATATGCCATGTATTGGCCATTTTGTGTGTCCATAATATTTATCACAAAACTGGACAACATGAAAAAGCTTACAATACTGTTGATTGGTATGGTGGGTCTGTTTTTAATCCCCTTGCAAACAGACGCACAGACTGTAGAAGAAATAGAGCCCGTATTTTTTGAAGACTTCAATGCTGAAGAGCTGCCCGAGGGCTGGTCGCTCATAAACTTTGGTGATGAAGGCCGGGAGTGGATTTTTCTTGAGCCCACTGAACCGGTACGCTTACCGGGTGAGATAGGGACAGGCTACACCATATTTGAGCCGGGTGAAGGAGGCATTGCCCTCGCGGAAGCCGTTGGTACTTTAAATGGCCCCAATGTGCATATCGGAATGCAAACTCCGGCAATTGATCTTACCGGTCTTGATGAGGTAATTCTTCGTTTCGACCAGCAAATGAGATCCGCCGGGACTTCTTTCGGTCTAATAGAAGTCAGCCTCGATGGTGAAGACTGGAATGAGGTTGCCACTATAACACAGGCCGGAGATTTTGTAGATAACGGTGGACTGTTCGATCCGCTCGAACTGGATATTTTCCCAACTACATCGGAATATAACCTAACGGAGTTTGCAGCTGGTGAAAGCGAGGTATATATCCGCTTTGTCTACAACGATAACAACGGTAGTGCCTTCTGGTGGATTATCGATAACGTTGAGGTTTTCGAGCCCCTGCCGCGGCCTAATCCTGCTGTAGCGGTTAGCCCGGCCGATGGTGAAACCGATCTTCGCCTCACAACCGGCATCGAATGGGCACAGGGCTCTGGTGTTACGCCGGATGGCTATTTCTTCAGCTTTGGCACCGACGAGCCGCCAACGAACATCGAAGACATGCTGGATGTAGGAACCGATACCTTCTATCAGCCGGCAGGCGAGTTGGAATACAGCACAACCTACTACTGGCAGGTGTTTCCGTATGATGCCGAAGGCGTGATCGAAGATGAGATTGACGTATGGTCGTTCACTACAAAAGACGATCCCGTGGTAACCGAATTCCCGTACAACGAGATTTTTCAAGATACCAGCACGCCCGAGCTTCCGATTGCGTGGCGATTCGAAGACGCTAACGAAAACGGAATTACCTGGGTAACCACAAGCTTCCGCTCCTTCGCAGGTGATAACTCCGCCCGCGTTGGTTTCGATCAGAATAATCCAAAAGACGACTGGTTGTTCTCCCCGGCCTTTGAATTTGAAACCGGAAACACCTACGAAGTATCTTTTCAGGTGGCCCGTGCGGAATTCATCGCTCCGAGAGTTGAAAAGCTGAAGGTTCATCTGGCAAGCGGAACATCTTCTGATCTTGCTTTTGAAGAGCCGTTTTTCAACGATGAAAACATCGTGAGCGAACAGTTCATTGAGCTCAGCGGAATCTTTACCGTAGAGGAAAACGATCGTTATCACCTGGGTTTCCATGCCTACAGCGATGCAGCGCAGCGTGAACTCTACCTCGATGACATCACCGTGAGCATAGTGCCGCCGGATCCCGATCTGGTGTTCATGCCCGAAGAGCTTGAGTTTGATGAGCTGTTTGAAGGCGGATCACAAACTCTAAGCCTTTCATTTACCAATGAAGGCGCCGAAGATGTTGAAATTGACCTTTCCATAGCCGATGATGCCAACTTCTCATTTTCTGAAAGCAGCATTTCAGTAGCTTATAACACCATTGAGACCGTGTTGGTAACGTTTAACCCACAAACAACGGGCGACCTTAGCACCACCATCACCCTGGATACAAACGACCCGAATCAGCCATCAGTAAGCATTCCGGTATCGGCTTCAGCTATTGAAGCACCGGTAGCCGGGGTGGATCCTGAAGAACTTAACATTGAGGTTATCCTGGGTACCTCCGGTTCTGCCGAATTTGTGATTTCAAACACAGGCGGAAGCCCGCTTACCTACGGACTAAATTCCCTGCCTTCGTCTGAGACTCAGGCAAGAGATGCATCCGACCGTGAGCTGATTCGTGAGCTGCAGCAGATGCCGACCGTAAACCGCGGCGTTTCGGGCTCTGTATTTGCTTTCGACAGCGAA
>PWID01000288.1 GCA_003555145.1 Balneolia bacterium
CCCACGTAGTTCCATTTTATGCGAACTTCACTTTGTCCATCAAGTTCTGGAACGCTTGCCGAAAACTCATCCGGGTTTGAAGTGTCCTCAGTCCACTCTTCCAGCTGTGTCCAGGTTTCACCATCATCAATGCTATATGAAACGGTAGCGGTTGAAGTTTGAAACTGGCGGTAATAGTGCTGAAAAGATAATTCCACATTTTCATAATTCGACATATTGATAGTCGGCGTAATCAAATCGCTGTTCTGAGAGTTACCGCTGCCATAATCATCAGAATCCAGATAAGCATAATTGGTTGTATTACCGGCTATTCCACGCGTGTTGCCATTATTTCCAACAACCCAAACCTGACCATTACCCTGATTATCTGCCACCGCCCAGCAGTCCGGAATTCCGGAGCCGTTATCGAAGTCTTCTTCAAACGGCATGGTAAATGGCTGACCACAATCTACCACTCTGAATGATGATGAGCGCGTGTCGTTATCGGGGTTTTCATCTCCAGCTGCAAAAATGGTAGCGGTGATTTCGTAATCACCAACAGGAAGGTTGATGGACTCAAATCCAACATCTTCAGTTTCGGCTGTCTCCAGCGTTCCGGTCCAGTTGATACTTTCTTCTGCGGTTTCAGGACCTTCAATTGAATAACTTACCGTAGCTTCGGTAAGATCAAGGATGCCCGCGTTACGAATACGTACCAGAGGGGTGATATCATCCTCAGGCGAGTAGACTCCGCTTGGTGAAAGGATTGAAGTGATTTGTGCATCTACATCAACCACGCCGAGATTAGGATTGTAACCATCCCATACTTCAGCTCCGGTGTTGCCCGGATCTAGCCAGTCTTTCAGGCGGGTTGCGGGCGTTCCTCCACCCTCCCAGCTCACGCCAATGCGGCCGTACCAGTCTTCAAGCGTGTTTCCACAGGCAGCATATCCACCGTGAAGCTGACCAATAATGCGTCCTTCACCGTCGAAAAGTGCAGAACCAGAGGAGCCCGGCTCAGTGGTTGTACCATCGGCCCAGGTGCCAACGCGCCAGTGCGTAGTACCGGAACCTGTAGCCCCTAAATAAGATGAAGCCGTTACGCCATCAAACAGATAGCTAAACTTTTTGATGTCCCCACTCGGGTGATGAACCCCAAAAATGTAGCCTGGTATTTCGAGCTCTTCAGTACGGTTCCAGCCGGAGAAAAACAGATTGTACTCGGCAGGAATCTCGTCGTTCAGCTCCATCAACCAGAAATCACTGGCATCGTTACGGGATACAGTAACAGCACCGGACAAAGCATCATGTGATGGCGGCGTGCTTGGGTTGGAGCATGTTTCGCTCTCATAGTTGAACCAGAAAACAACCGCAGAAGGATTAGTAAAGCAATGATCAGCAGAGAGGAAATAAGGAGTACCATCATCATTTGTATTATTTATCAGCTGACCAGAGCACCATGAGTTGCCGTTTACAACCATACGGGCTGCAGAACTAATCTGCTCTTCCCATCCATCGGCTTCTTCACAGGCTACGTTAAGGTTACACGAGCCGGATGAGCCAAACTTGTCGGTCTCACCATAGGCGCGATAGCCGTGGGTAACCTGAGCAAGGTTCAGGCGGCCTTCGAATTCCACACCAGCCGGCTCGAAGTATTCTATGATGATTTCATCACCAGCAACAAGCGTAGTGGCAAAAATGCCGTCATCCTGATTATTCCGATGGGTAAAGGCACCAATAATATCAGTACGTTTTTTATTATAGATGTAAAGCTTTGCGCCTTCGGGAAGCTCATAATCATCGAACATCAGGTTTATGGTACGCGCGCCCGGCGAGGTGATTCCCAGTCGCCAGATTTTGTACCCTTCTTTAACTTCATCCCAAACGCCGCTGTTAGACGGGTTCAGGTTTACTTCCAGATTTTTACCAAAACGAAACGGGGTTGCCGGATCGAAGTCGTTTACCTGGTCCTCGGCACGCAGCGCTTCGACGTCTACATGCTCCATCTGGACAAATTCTACAGCGTTTAAGTTTTTGTTATCGAAATCAAAACTGAACGGTGTCCCACCCTGGTTCAGTTGTCCGTGTGCATGCTGTAGCGATCCAAAAAGGATAGCAAGGGCAAACACACAAGACATAATGTATCTACATGTCATTAGTTACTTTATTTGGTGATTGATTGGCTTTGATAATTTTAAAGCACGTAAAAAACAATATAGTATTAACATCCGGCCATTTCAAAAATGAAAACCTGCGATAAACTCAGGGAAATTTCATACTTTTAGGCCATCAAAACGCAACCAAACCGACTGTTTAATTTAATAGGCGATATATGTACGGCAAACTGCAGGACAGACTTTCAGAAGAACTAAATTCAATAAAAGAAGACGGCCTCTACAAGAGCGAACGCGTAATTACCACGCCACAGGGCGCATCCATAAAAACCACAAAGATGGATGATGTGCTCAATTTCTGCGCGAACAATTATCTGGGGCTCTCCTCTCACCCCGATGTAATTAAAGCTGCCAAAGACACCATAGACGAGTATGGCTACGGCATGTCTTCGGTGCGTTTCATTTGCGGAACGCAGTCCATTCATAAGGAGCTCGAGCGTAAGCTGGCTGAGTTCCTTGGCTTCGACGATACCATTCTGTACGCCGCTGCATTCGATGCCAACGGCGGACTGTTTGAGCCCCTGTTCGGCCCGGAAGACGCCATCATTTCAGATCAGCTGAACCATGCTTCTATAATTGACGGTATTCGCCTGTGCAAAGCGCAGCGATTCCGCTACAAGCACAACGACATGGCCGACCTGGAGGAAAAGCTTAAAGAAGCCTCCTCTGCCCGCTCACGCATCATTGTTACCGACGGCGTGTTCTCCATGGACGGCACCATCGCGCAGCTCGATAAAATCTGCGACCTGGCCGATAAGTATGATGCCCTTGTGATGAGCGACGAGTGCCACTCAACTGGCTTCATGGGAAAGAAAGGCCGTGGCGTGCATGAGTACCGCGACGTAATGGGCCGTGTAGACATCATAACCGGAACGCTGGGCAAAGCCCTTGGCGGAGCGCTTGGCGGCTTCACATGCGCGCATCAGGAAGTGATTGATATGCTGCGTCAGCGATCGCGTCCGTATCTGTTTTCCAACACCCTGGCCCCCACTATCTGCGGCGCTTCCATCAAAGTGCTGGACCTGCTGAGCGAAACCACCGAGCTCCGTGACAAGCTTGAAGACAGCACGCTGTACTTCAGAAAGAAAATGACCGAAGCCGGTTTCGACATCAAGCCGGGCGAGCACGCCATTGTGCCCATCATGCTGTATGATGCAAAAATAGCGCAGGACTTCGCAGCCAAACTGCTCGAAAAAGGAATTTACGTTATCGGCTTCTACTACCCGGTTGTTCCAAAGGGTGAAGCCCGAATCCGCGTTCAGATTTCGGCCGTGCACGAGAGGGAGCATCTCGACCGCGCCATCAAAGCGTTTACAGAAGTTGGAAAGGAATTAGGGGTTTTAAAATAGCTGTATCTTAAAGGGTGATGGCATCCGGGTTGTTTTGAAACCTCTGAAGCCATCACCCTTTATCTGCGGGACTGTTTAGAAAATGCGCCAATGAAGCGCCAACTATTTGATTCGAATCTAAAAATTAACCGATGACCAAAATTTTGTTTACCGGAGCTGCGGGTCAGCTCGGGATTGAAATCATTAACAAACTTCGTGAAATCCACGGCACGGATTCCGTAATTGCCACCGACATACGCGATGCTGAAGGAGACTTAAAAAACGGTCCGTTTGAAAAGCTGGACGTGCTGGACGAAGCGAGCATGCGAGAGATGGTCGAGAAATATGAAATCACGCAGATTTACCACTTAGCCGCCCTGCTTTCGGCAAAAGCGGAGAAGAATATAGAGCTGGCTCGTAAGCTGAATGTGGGCAGTCTTCACAACGTGCTGAACATAGCCAAAGACTACAAGCTCGACCGCGTGTTCTGGCCAAGCTCCATTGCCGTTTTCGGCCCTGATGCCAAAACAGACGGCACGCCGCAAAACTCGCAGTGCAACCCAACCACCGTTTACGGCATCAATAAGCTGACGGGCGAGCAGTACTGCGCCTACTACAGCCGTACGTTAGGCGTGGATGTGCGCTCGGTTCGTTATCCCGGCCTCATCGGGTATAAAACGCTGCCCGGGGGCGGAACCACCGATTATGCCGTTGACATCTATCATAAGGCCGTAAAAGGCGAGTCGTTTGAGTGCTTCCTCGACAAAGACAGCCGCCTCCCGATGATGTACATGGATGATGCCGTTAAAGCCACTATCGACCTTATGAATGCAGACAGCAGCAAGCTATCGGTAAGAACCAGCTATAACGTGGCGGCCATCAGCTTTACACCAGAGGAAATAGCGAACTCAATCCGCAAGTTCATTCCCGATTTCAAAATTACCTATAAGCCGGATTATCGTCAGGATATAGCCAACTCCTGGCCGGACAGAATTGATGATTCTGCCGCGCGCAACGACTGGGGCTGGCAGCACGATTTCGATCTTGATGCCATGACCAAGGACATGCTCGAGAATATCGGCAAGTACTGGAAGTAGACAGATGAAAACGGAACAATCAGCTTAGCATATAGTTTATACAAAAAGGGTGATGACATTCGGATGCCATCACCCTTTCATTTATTAAATAGTCTGCTTATGAAATATTTCATCATTTTCTTGTCCGCTTTTATAATGGCCGCCTGCTCGGATTCAACCTCTTCCAACGAAAACGAAACCGAAGCCGAGTTAGATATGGGGCTGAATGTTGCTTTCACCTATGCACCCTATAATCATTCGGAGCTTCCACCTCCTGCGATTGTACTTTCTACGAAAGAGTTCTTTTCGTGCGGAAACTGGGAGTTTGATTATGAATCAGAACAGTCTCCAGACCATCTTACTATCGAAATTAATAGCTACATCGAGCCGGATGGTTGTATAAGGGTACTTGCCCCTGCAATAAGCTATGTCAGGTTTGATGATACAAAGCTACCACTGATCCTAAATGTGCGATATAATGGAATAAACAACACGGCACGAATTGAGTATTCAGGAACTCAGATTGTACTTCTACCACTCAATTTCTTAAATATTGAGCACGCCTTACCACCGACTAACCCTGAATAAAACACAACGAGTTATCAAGAGTATGAAAGAGTTTTGGAACGAACGCTACGCCACAGAAGAATTCGCCTACGGTACTGAACCCAATGCGTTTATCAGAGAAAACCTGCCCAGTTTCAAACCCGGGAAAATCCTCTTTCCTGCTGAAGGGGAAGGCAGAAACGCTGTTTTCGCAGCGCAATTGGGGTGGGACGTAAGTGCGTTCGATATAAGCGAACAAGGAAAGGAAAAAGCAAAAATGCTGGCTGCTGACAAAAAGGTGCAGATTAACTACGATGTTAAATCTGTTGAAAACTGCACCTACCCGTTAGAATCTTTCGATGCAATAGCACTCGTGTTTGCCCATTTTCCCGCTGACATTAGAAAAGTGAGCCACCGGCAGCTCGCAGAATATCTCAAGCCTGGCGGAGTGCTGCTTCTGGAAGGGTTCACAAAAAAACAACTTGAATACAGCAAGGCTAACCCAAAATCCGGCGGGCCAAAAAATGAAGCCATGCTGTTTTCGATAGATGAGATTAAATCAGACTTTGAACACTTCGATTTCAAACTTATGACCGAAACAGAAACCAATATGGACGAGGGACTTTACCATATTGGCAAATCCCACGTCCTTCGTATGATTGCCGTTAAAAAGTAGGTTGCAGGGTGATGGCATCTTAGCCCTGCCATACGGCTATGCTTCTTCCAGTTTTTTCAGCGCAGCAGAGTTCATGCAGTAGCGCAGGCCGGTTGGGTCGGGTCCGTCGGGGAATACGTGACCCAGGTGGGCATCACATACGTTACATAGGGTTTCGACGCGGGTCATCCCGAAGCTGCGATCTACCTTGTACTTGATGGCATTGAGCTTAGCTGGCTGCGTAAAGCTAGGCCAGCCGGTTCCTGATTCGAACTTCTCGTTTGCATCGAACAGGGTCTCGCCGCAGCAAACGCAGCCGTAAATACCAGGATCAAACGATTCGCAGTGTTCGCCTGTGAACGGTCGCTCGGTACCATGCCGTCTGGCAACCTGAAACTGCTCATCCGTTAGCTGCTCTTTCCATTCTGAGTCGGATTTTTCGACTCTGCGGTCGGGTTCGGGATTACCATTATCGGCGTATTTTAAAACTTCTTTCCAGTTCAGCATATTCGGTTCAGTTTTTTTATAAAGAGGATTTGATTTATTCTTGTTCCTACAACAAGCAGCCTCTTCTTTAGGTTTCAGGTCAGGTCTGAAACCTCAGAAAAGTCTGAATAAACTCTCAGAATCGATTTTATCGGGACGCTATAATGCAGTATTCTAAAGCTTCATAAAAGTATACAGATTGCCCGAAAAGTAACTCATGATAGTGGTGCGTACCTATTTAATTCCATTCCTGATACACATCTGTACTGGGGTTTTAATAATTATTTTCTATTACAGTCAGAACGCCATTCGTTGGGAAGCTATTCCTATTCACGGTATTGTGTTGACCGCATTCCTGCTGCTCATTTTCAGTATTCAGCACGTTCTCTTCGGGTTAACGAGCCATAAAGGAGCGGTTGTCCGATGTTCAGGTGCCCTGATGCTCGTTTTTTCGATATGGTATCTCGTTCAGCATCTCACTTCGTTTATCGCTTTTCTGTTCTGGAGTGAAGGCGTCTCGTTTTGGGATCTTCTCTCTTATTTGCCTCACCTGCCATCATTACTACCACAGCTTGGTATCTCCGTTTTTGTGGCTTCAATCACAGCTTTCCTGTTTCTAATAGCTGCAGGCTTTTGCTACTTCATTTGGTTTAAACTCATTGTGAGGTATGCTGATGATGCTAATGTGCCATCAAAGAAGAGTTTGCTGTTTCATATCCCCATTTTATTGGTATCAGCGGGTGTGCTGGGCATCTTCATTCATCAGATACAATCAGGGAAACTGCTGTCCTTACGGGGTGAGCCTTTTGCCGATTTCTTCCGAACCACGCAGGTTTACGATTTACGATACAAGCCCGTCGATTTCAACATTACGGATCATATCGAAGAACGCAGACGTTTTGCCCAGCAGCTTTCCAAACATACCGATGATCGACCCGACGTAATATTTATTATGCTTGATGCAGGCAGAGCCGACCGGATGTCTGTTTATGGCTATGAACGGAAAACTACGCCAGCGCTGGATTCTCTGTTCGCAACCGGTCGAATGGTTAAAACCAGTTTTGCTACAACCCCCTGCCCGCACAGTGAATGCGGGATCACAGCAATGCTTTCATCCTCGTTTTATCTGAGAGTACATCCGGTGAACTACAAGGTCCATGAAGTCTTCAGCGATTTAGGCTACGATACCAATTTCTTATTGTCGGGA
>PWID01000241.1 GCA_003555145.1 Balneolia bacterium
ATCCCGAACACGGCCGTTAAGCTCTCCAGCGCCGATGGTACTGCCACAAGCGGAAGAGTAGGTCGCCGCCTCATCTTTTTTTCTACCCTAAGCCCTGTTCGCCTTGAACAGGGCTTTTTTTTGACCTGCTTCAGGTATACTCAACACTAGCAATACAACTATGTCTTACCCCATTAGAAACATCGCCATCATTGCACACGTAGATCATGGCAAAACTACGCTTGTAGATCAACTTTTACGCCAAAGCGGTACTTTTCGTGACAACCAGGAAATTGCAGAACGTGTAATGGATTCCGGTGATATCGAAAAGGAACGCGGAATTACGATTTCTGCAAAAAACACAGCAGTTCTGTGGAATGGTACCAAAATAAATATAGTAGATACACCCGGTCACTCGGACTTTGGTGGCGAGGTTGAGCGTATACTTAAAATGGTTAACGGGGTTATACTTCTTGTTGATGCAGCTGAAGGACCACTCCCACAGACTCGTTTTGTACTGAGAAAATCTCTTAATCTCGGTTACAGACCTATTGTCGTCATTAATAAAATTGACCGTCACGATGCCAGAGCTGAAGATGTTTTAGACGAAGTATTTGACTTGTTTGTAAACCTTGAAGCAACTGATGAGCAGCTGGATTTCCCTGTGCTGTATGCCATTGGTATAAACGGTATCGCAAAAAATAATATGGATGATGATTCAAAAGACCTGAATCCATTATTTGAAATGATTGTAAATCATGTACCGGCACCGGATACTGATATTTCTCTTCCGTTCAAAATGCTGGTAAGTAACGTTGAGTGGAACGACTACGTTGGTCGAATTGCAGTTGGCCGAGTTGAGCAGGGTGTAGTTAAGCGTAACAACCCAATTGTTCTTGTAGACAGAAACGGAGTAGTTAAACAAAAAGCTAAGGTTACCAAGCTCTTTACTTATAACGGGCTTGATAAAATCCCTGTAGATGAAGGTGTTGCTGGCGATATTATCGCTCTTGCCGGATATGAAGATACCGGAATTGGTGATTCACTTGTTGACGAATCTGATCTTAATCCTATTACATATTACGATATAGATCAACCAACAATCTCTATGTTCTTCAGAGTAAATGATTCTCCCTTCGCCGGACGTGAAGGAAAATTTGTTACTTCAAATCAGATTCGTGACCGCCTGATTAAAGAGCTTCGCACAAATGTGTCTCTTAAGGTTTCTCCTACAGAGAGCCCGGATGTGTATCGTGTTGCAGGCAGAGGTGAGCTTCAGCTTTCTATCCTTATTGAAAATATGAGACGCGAAGGCTATGAGTTTTCAGTATCCCGACCGGAAGTTATCTTTAAGGAAGAAGGTTCTCAGCTATTAGAGCCTATTGAAGAAGTAATCGTAAACGTTCCGGAAGAGTATTCCAGCCGTGTGATTGATATTCTTCTTGCCCGTAAAGGTATGATGGAGTCTATGACGCAAGAGCTTGAAAATTCGCGTATAGCTTTTAAGGTACCATCGCGTGGACTTATTGGTTTTCGTAATGATGTACTTACTGAAACAAAAGGTACTGCATTGATTCATCAGCAGTTTTTCGCTTATGAGCCTCATCGTGGCGTAATGCCCGGCCGGCAGAATGGCTCGATTGTAGCTCAGGATAAAGGTGCAATTACAGCTTATGCCCTTGAAGGGCTTCAAGACAGAGGACTATTTTTTGTAGAAGTTGGATCAGAGGTATATTCGGGACAGGTTGTAGGTTCTAACAACAGATCTGAAGACCTGCTTGTGAACGTAGTTAAAAAGAAAAACCTGACTAACCACAGGGCTGCACAGACTTCCGATTCAGTTAAAATCAATACTCCGCTTAAGTTTTCACTTGAAAAGTGTCTTGAGTACATTGAAGATGATGAGCTTCTTGAAGTAACTCCAGAAAGTCTGCGTATCCGGAAAAAATATCTGGATCATAATGAAAGAAAACGTCACGGTTCAAAGTCGTAAACATTCTTAATGCTATATATCAAAAAGGGTTTTGACTTTTTATTAAGTCGAAACCCTTTTTTTATGCTGGTATTATGTTTGATTCTACATCATCTCAAAAAATGTCTGCTTCTCTTTGAGATAAGTCTTAAACGTCTTGTTCAGTACTTGATGCTCTGTCTTGTTCAGTTCCGGATCATCATGAAGTAATGCCTCGGCTGCTTTTGCAGCTTTAGACAGGATTTTCTCATCTTCGACTAAATCAGCATGTTTAAACTCTGGAATACCGCTTTGTCTGGTTCCGAGAAAGTCACCCGGGCCCCTCAGGCGAAGGTCTACTTCAGCAATCACAAAACCATCATTTGTATCTACCATAGTCTTTAGACGTTCTTTTGCTACTGAAGTTTGCTTATGACCGGCCATGAGTATACAATAGCTTTCCCTGCTGCCCCGGCCTATACGGCCTCTAAGCTGATGCAATTGTGAAAGTCCGAACCGTTCAGCATGCTCTATGATCATTACTGAAGCGTTTGGTACATTTATGCCAACTTCGATTACTGTAGTAGATACCAGTATCCGGACATCACCATCAGAAAATTGAGTCATAACTTTATCTTTATCATCAGATTTCATTTGTCCGTGAAGAAGACCAACTTCGTGAGCTGGAAACCGGTTTTTGATTTTATCGAACGCCTCAACTGCATTTTGTAAGTCAAGCGTTTCTGATTCTTCAACAAGAGGATAAACAATATATATTTGACCTCCATCATGTAGCACAGAATCAGTAAACCTATAGACGTCTTCTCGTTTTGATTCAGTTCTGATAGCTGTTCGAACAGGTTTGCGACCAGCCGGTAGTCCTTTAACTACAGAAATATCCAGTTTACCGAACACAGAAAGAGCTAAAGAGCGTGGAATAGGAGTCGCAGACATTGATAAAAGGTGAGGACTTAATTCTCCATTTAGAAAATGTGAACGCTGCATTACTCCGAACCTGTGTTGTTCATCAACTACAACCAGCCCAAGGTTAGCAAAACTGACGTTGTCCTGAATGATGGCGTGTGTCCCCACTACAATTTGCGTTTTACCAGAAGCCAATTGTTCAGTTATTTCTCTTTTCTGTTTGGAGGTTCGTTTTCCGGTAAGAAGTCTTATGTCGATATCCAAGGGGGCTAAATATTCGTTTAGCGTTCGGAAATGCTGTTCAGCAAGAATTTCGGTAGGGGCCATGAATGCTGTTTGGTACCCGTTGTCGAGCATCATTAGAATTGCTCCGATGGCAACGACTGTTTTACCGGAACCTACATCCCCCTGTAACAGTCTGTTCATTTGCCCACCTGAAGTGTAGTCATTTTTTATATCGCGAAGTGCATCAACCTGCCCATCGGTTAGTTTAAAGGGGAGGATACTGGTAAAGAATGTATGTGTAAAATTTCCAGGACCTTTAAACGTGATACCGGAAGATCTTTTAGACTGGCGTAGTTTCAGATAATGAATAGCAAGCTCAAATAAAAAAAGCTCTTCAAATACAAGTTGCCTTCTACCGATGGCAGCCTCTTCCATTGTCTCAGGAAAGTGAAGCATTCGGAATGCTTCACTTCTGCCGGGAAAAGATTCATCTGTTACCGTTTCAGGAAGAACATCATCTATTTTGTGGATTTCTAATAGCTGTCTGATCCATTTTTGAATAACTGCTGTTGTAACATACGTTTTCTTGAAAAATGAACTGCTTGGGTAAATTGGTATAATGCCGATAGTTTTAAGACTGGATGTAGGTTTATTTAATTTATCGACATCGGGATGAGCCATAGAAACCCACCTTCCGTATTTCTTTACTTTTCCGAAAACAGAAACCAAATCACCTTTTTCGAATGCTTTGGAAAAATATGAAACACCTTTGAACCATACGCATTTAAGCTGACCCGTATCATCCGAAATGATTACCTCAAGACGTTTTTTGCCCTGATTAACCATATTTATTTCATCAACCGTGCCAATTACGGTAACGTCTTCACCATCTCCGGTAAGGGAAAAAATTGGAAGTGTAGTTTGCCTGTCCAGGTATCTGCGCGGAGCAAAGTTGAGGAGGTCGTAATCTGTATAAATCCCGGCCTGCTGAAGAGCCTTAGTTCGGGATGGTGAAATCTTGAGTGATGTATGGAACATTAACTGATATAATGATATGTATCAATGTATATATAAAAATGATTAAACATGTGGAAAAATCGGTTTCAGGGTAAGATAATGAGAGGTTTAGCTAATTAGCGAATTATAGTTGGAATAAAGTGTGGAATATTGAGATTGTTTCCCTTATATTACAAGTCTTTGGAATTTTAAAAAGTTACTCACTTAAATATTATAAGAGTGCCTACAATTCAACAGTTAATACGTAAGGGTCGGAAGAGCAAAAAGGTGAAAACCACTGCTCCGGCATTGCAATCCTGCCCACAGCGCAGAGGTGTATGTACGAGAGTTTATACAACTACACCGAAAAAGCCAAACTCGGCTCTTAGAAAAGTAGCCCGTGTGCGTCTTACCAATAAAATGGAAGTTTCAGCATATATACCGGGTGAAGGTCATAACCTGCAAGAGCATAGTATTGTTCTTATCAGAGGTGGCCGTGTGAAGGATTTACCGGGTGTGCGCTACCACATTATTCGTGGCGCCCTCGATACTGCAGGCGTAAATGATCGCAAGCAGGGTAGAAGTCTTTACGGTACCAAGAAGCCTAAGGCAAGCAAGGGCTAATCAACAAGGTTAACATTAGATATTTTGCATTAAGATGCGTAGAAAAACAGCAGAACAACGCCAGGTTATACCTGACCCGCAGTTTAAAGACAAAGTAGTTACACGTTTTATCAACTGTCTTATGAAGGATGGTAAAAAAAGTGTAGCTCGTGGGATCCTGTATCAGGCTTTCGAAATTATTGAAGAAAAGACGGGCAAGCCGGGAATAGAAGTATTCCGCGAGGCACTGTCTAATGCATCACCGATGCTGGAAGTTAAGAGTCGCCGTGTTGGCGGTTCAACTTACCAGGTTCCGGTTGAAGTACGTCAAGAGCGCAGTACAGCATTAAGCATGCGTTGGATAATCCGTTCAGCTAAAAGCAGAAACGATAAGTCTATGGCTGGAAGATTATCCCGCGAACTTATGGATGCTGCCAACAGCGAAGGCGGAGCAGTTCGCAAGCGCGATGAAGTACACCGCATGGCAGAAGCCAACAAAGCATTTGCTCACTTCAGGTTTTAAAATCAGATAAAGAATACAATGGCTAAAGAAGTAATAGACGCCCTAAAGAGAACACGTAACATCGGTATCATGGCGCATATCGATGCTGGTAAAACTACGACTACAGAACGTATTTTGTTTTACACGGGTATTTCACATAAAATTGGTGAAGTACACGACGGCGATGCGACAATGGACTGGATGGAGCAGGAACGCGAGCGTGGTATTACCATTACCTCGGCTGCTACTACTTGTTTCTGGAAAGATCACCGCATTAACATTATTGATACACCCGGTCACGTAGATTTCACTATTGAAGTTGAGCGTTCACTCCGCGTACTTGATGGTGCAGTTGCTGTATTTTGTGCAGTAGGTGCAGTTCAACCTCAGTCTGAGACCGTATGGCGTCAGGCTAATAAGTACAAGGTTCCAAGAATGGCCTTCGTAAATAAGATGGACCGTACAGGTGCTGATTTCTATAACGTAATCGAGCAGATGAAAAAGCGTCTGAACGCTGTTCCTGTACCGCTTCAAATTCCTATTGGAAATGAGGAAAACTTCCGTGGTGTAGTAGACCTTATCCAAATGAAAGGTATAGTTTGGGAGCAGGATGCATCTATGGGATCTGACTATGAAACCGTAGACATACCTGCAGAATACCAGGCTAAAGCCGAAGAGTTTCGCAAAATTATGATCGAGTCTATTGCTGATCATGACGAAGAGCTGATGGAAAAATACCTCATGGAAGAAGAAATTTCTATCGAGGAAATTGAAGCTGCTATTCGTAAAGCAACTCTTTCTCTTTCTATCAATCCTGTTTTATGCGGTACTGCATTTAAAAACAAAGGCGTTCAAACACTTCTGGATGCTGTTGTAAACTTTATGCCTTCACCAATCGATATTGAAGCCGTTGACGGTGTAGATCCTGATGATGAAGACGTTAAGCTTCGCAGAAAGCCTGATTATGATGAGCCGTTTGCAGCTCTGGCATTTAAAATTGCAACAGATCCTTATGTAGGTAAACTCACTTTTATCCGCGTTTATTCTGGTACGCTTGAAGCAGGTTCATATGTAGTAAATACATCAACCGGCAAGAAAGAGCGTATTGGTCGTCTTCTTAAAATGCACTCCAATACCAAGGAAGATATTAAAACGGTACGTGCAGGCGATATCTGTGCGGCTGTTGGTATTAAAGAAGTAAGAACTGGTGATACATTATCAAGTGAAGATGATTTGATTCTTCTTGAGAAAATGATATTCCCAGAGCCGGTTATTAAACTTGCTGTTGAGCCAAAAACAAAGGCTGATAACGACAAGCTTACAACTGGTCTTTCTAAACTTGCAGAAGAAGATCCTACATTTAAAACTAACGTAGATGATGAAACTGGTCAGACTACGATTGCCGGGATGGGTGAACTTCACCTTGAAATTATTGTAGACCGTCTTAAGCGCGAGTTTAAGGTTGAAGCTAACGTAGGTAAGCCTCAGGTATCATATCGTGAGACCATTACCAAGAGCGTTACTCACCGCGAGACATATAAGAAGCAAACTGGTGGTCGTGGTAAATTCGCTGATATCCAGTTTGAAATTCTTCCGCTTGAAGGCAGTACTGGTTTTGAATTTGTGAATGAAGTTACTGGTGGTAATATTCCCCGTGAATTTATCAACCCGTGTGAAAGTGGATTCAAGGCTGGTTTAACTAACGGTATTCAGGCTAGTTATCCTGTTGAGGGCATTAAAGTTAGACTCTTTGATGGTTCTTACCACGATGTTGACTCCGATGCACTGTCATTTGAAGTGTGTGCTAAACTTGGATTCCGTGAAGCAGCCAGAAAAGCTGGTCCGATTCTTCTCGAGCCTATTATGGCTGTAGAGATTATTACCCCGGAAGATTACATGGGTGATATCATGGGAGACCTTAACGGTCGCCGTGGTTTAATCGGAAGCATGGATAATAAAGTAGAAGGAACCGTAATTACAGCTGAAGTTCCACTAGCTGAAATGTTCGGATATTCTACAAACCTGAGATCTATGTCGCAGGGTCGTGCAGTGTACTCTATGGAGTTCAAGAAATTTGCTCCGGTACCAGACTCTATTGCAAAAACCATTTTAGAAGAGAAATAAACTAAACAGCAAAATTCAGAATCATGGCAAAAGAAACATTTAATCGTGACAAGACGCACGTAAATATTGGAACAATTGGTCACGTCGATCACGGTAAGACTACGCTTACTGCGGCAATTACGCGCGTGATGGCAGCTACCTATG
>PWID01000328.1 GCA_003555145.1 Balneolia bacterium
AGTGCACTCTTTATGCGTAACGGGAGATATTTTTGGCTCTAAGCGCTGCGACTGCGGCGATCAGCTTCATCAAGCCCTTAACAATATCGAACAGAACGGAAAAGGCATCCTTCTCTATATGAATCAGGAAGGCCGCGGTATTGGGCTCATAAATAAGCTCAAAGCTTATAAGCTGCAGGAAGAAGGCATGGACACCGTTGAAGCCAACGTAGCTCTGGGATTTAAGCCAGACCACCGCGATTACGGCATTGGTGCTCAAATTCTTCGAACCCTTGGTGTTACCAAGATGAAGCTGATGACCAACAACCCCACTAAGCGCGTAGGGCTGCAGGGATACGGACTTGAAATCGTTGAGCAAGTTTCTCTTGAGATTGATGCTCTACCGGAAAACGAGCAATATTTAAAAACCAAGCGGGACAAAATGGGCCATCAGCTTCCAAGCCTGGACATCCATAAACCGAATCAGTTTATTGAATCCGTTTCCGAAAAAAAACAAAAATAAAGAGCAGTAGTTTATTGTTTCAATGACCGGCATTCGCCATACTTCGACATAAGTTATTGAAATTTATTAATCCTTCGACATAAGTTATTAAATTTTAATAATCTGCAGTTTAATTTATTTTTTGATTTTCATCTCAAAGGGTTTATATTTCTATGCGCTCAAGTAGCGTCTCTCTTGATGAATAGTTTAGGGTGCCACATCTGAACAATGTGGCACCTTATTTTTTTTACCCTTCTGTAACTCTTCTCAGGATTTCACGTAATATCTCCTTGTTACGTAACAGCCTCACCGGGAACCCGCTTTATTAAATGTCGTCGTGGCTTTTAAAGCTCTCTTGTGGTTTATACAGCAAAAAAATACATTAGCTATACATTCAGCACGGTTCACACTAAACATTTCATAACCCAATGAGTCAGTTCGATATTTACCAAAGGCAGTATCAGTCAGTTGAAATTCTGGAACTAAATGGCGAGCTCGATGCTCATACGGCTCCGGTTTTGGAGCAGCATATCACCCAGCTGATTAAAAATGAGAAGTACAAAATCGTGGTAAACTTCTCGTCGCTCGACTATATCTCAAGTGCCGGACTTGGTGTTTTTATGGCCTATATCGAAGATTTACGGGAACGCGGGGGCGACATTAAGCTCACAAATATGAAGGAAAATGTATTTAATGTTTTCGATCTTCTTGGCTTTCCGACTCTGTACGATATACTGGATGAAGAATCTCAGGCCATCTCACGCTTTAACAATCCCACAACATAAGGGACTCCATTGCCAACCCAGCCTACATATCACATGAATGTAACGGCTTCCACAAGCAACCTGCAATCGGTACGCGATTTCGTGGCCCAACATGCATACGATCACGGTTTTTCTGATCAGGATACCGAAGAAATACGGCTGGCTGTAGACGAAGCCATGACCAATGTGATAAAACATGCCTATGGGTACGATGAATCTAAAAAGATTTATATTTCTGTAGGGTCAGACACAGAGACGTTCTGGGTGGCCATACAGGATACCGGGCATGCATTCGATATAAGCACCTACAAATCTCCGGACGTGCCCGAGCGTATCAAACAGCGTAAAAAAGGCGGCGTTGGGGTCTACCTCATCAAGCGGCTGATGGATAAGGTTGAGTACAGCACCCGCAATAAGCATAACGAAATTAAAATGATTAAAAAGCTCTGAGCCCCGACGACGAACATAAAAGCAGCGCCCACCTCAGGAGTCGTTTTGAGCTAAAAACGCTGCTCGATACAAGTCGTATGCTCATCGAGTCGCACGATCCTAACTTTGTAGTTAACAACCTGCTGCTCATTGTGATGGGCAAGCTGCTCACTCCCAAAGCTGCCATTTTGCTGCGGGACGAAAAGAACGCCGATATGTACGTGGCCAGCTCCAAAGGCCGAACCGGGCTGGACACAAACACCCGCTTCCAGTGCCCGCCGGATATCTGCCCGATTGACAAGCCCATTTACGAAATCGATGAAATTTCGAACATCATGCCGGAACAGGTGCAGCAGTCCGGTCTGAAGCTTTTCTTTACCATTCGCACCAGCACGGAACATCTTGGCTATCTGTGCATTGCCCCAAAAATTGGCAAAGGCGAGTATCCGGCTGAAGAGCTCAATTTTATTGAAAACCTGGTGATAATTTCTGCCGTTGCCTTATCGAACTCCATGCTGGTAAGCCGGCTGAAAGCAGCTAACCGGGAGCTCGATCAGAAAGTGCAGGAATTAAACACCCTGTTCGATATAAGCCGTGAGTTTAACTCTATGGTAGACCGCAGTCAGATGCTAAACGTGTTCCGGTTTACCCTTATGGGACAGATGTTTGTCCGTCGCTTCTTTTTCCTGATGCGACTTGAAGGCAAGCCACAAATTGTTACTCAGCATGGTTTAAAAGGGCAGGTTTCTCCTGAGGTGAAGGGTGACCTGCTCAACATGGAGACCGAGTATATTGAAGTTTCTCAAATGGAGAATCCGCCGGAGTTTCTTACCCAAAACGAGATATTTGCTCTGGTTCGGGTAAGCTTTCAGGATGAACGAGCCGTGCTAGGCATCAGCAAACGGGCTAATAACGCGGCCTACACCCAGTCTGACTACAGCTTTCTTATATCACTTGGCAACCTGGCTTTTCTTTCTATCCAGAAGACATTTCTGCTCGAGTCACGCATCGAGAAAGAACGTATGGAGGAAGAGCTCACCATTGCGCGTACTATACAGAACATGCTGTTTCCGAGTCCGATACCCAAACCAAAGCCCTTCGATATTGCCGCCATCAACGTTCCTTCGCGACAGGTTGGAGGCGATTATTATGATGTACTCTGCGCCGATGATAAGCAGCTCTATCTCGCAATTGCCGACGTAACCGGAAAGGGAATTCCGGCCTCCCTGCTCATGGCCAACCTGCAGGCCATGCTTCATGTGCTTTCTCCGCTGGATCTCGACCTTGCCGCTACAACCGGCAAAATCAACAACATCATCTTTAAAAACACACCCAGCGATAAGTTTATCAGCTTTTTCTGGGGGCGCATTGAGCTGAGCAGTATGTCTTTTGAATACTGCAATGCCGGCCATAATCCCCCCGTATACTGGAACGCCGGTAAAAAGAAAATTGAGCTTCTTTCGAGCGGCGGCATGCTTTTAGGCGCATTGGAAACGATGATGCCCTACGAAAGCGGAACCATCGATCTGCATGAGGGCGACATTGTAATCATGTTCACAGATGGCATCAGTGAGGCCATGAATGAAGACGACCGTGAGTTTGGCGAAGAACGCATCGCAGAGCTTTTGGATGAGTATCATGATAAAACAGCCGCCGAGATTCAGCGCATTATTCTGGATGAAGTTAAAGCCTTTTGCAAAGGTAACTACGGAGACGACATTACCATGCTGCTATTTAAAGTAGGCCCTCTCTGAGACCGTTTCCCTTCCCGCCGATTTACTTCCCCGGCTTCGCATAAAGCTCCGTTTTGATGTATATTCAGGCTCATCCTGAATAACACACCTTTACCATGATCAACATATTCGCGGTTGCGGCCATAGCGCTTACCGCCGGTTTAGTACTCAGCTGGCTGATTCGCGGCTACCAGCTAAAGGCAGCCTACGGAGCCGAACCTGCCGAAGTTAACAAACAGCGAGAGGCACTTGAAACTTCAAAGAACACCATCAGCACGCTAGAAGAGCGCAACGCCCAGGCCGAAAAACAGCTGAACGAACATCGTGAACACAGAGAGAGGCTCACAAATCGTAATACCAAGCTGGAATCTGCCCTCGCATCACTGGAAACTGATTTTCACCACGCCAAGCAGCGTCTTAAAGAACAAAAAGACGAGCTGGAAACCACACAGCTGCAAATGCGTGAGCAGTTCAAAAACCTGGCTAACGATATACTTGAGGAAAAATCAAAACGCTTCAGCGAACTGAACCAGACCGAAATCAGCCGCATTTTAAAGCCGCTGGGTGAAAACATCGATTCGTTCAGAAAGAAGGTTGAGGAAACCTACGAAAAAGGAGCTATCCAGCACGCCACCCTCAAAGAGCAGATTACCGGCCTTACTGATCTCAACAAGCGAATGAGCGAGGATGCCAACAACCTCACCAAAGCGCTGAAGGGCGATTCCAAAACGCAGGGAAACTGGGGTGAAGTAGTTCTTGAACGAATTCTGGAGCGCTCCGGGCTTCGGAAAGGCTTTGAATATGAAACGCAGTTTTCAGGAAAAACCGAAGAGGGAAATCAGCTGCGACCGGATGTGGTTATTCACCTGCCGGACGAAAAATACCTGGTCGTAGACGCCAAGGTTTCCCTTACCGCTTATGAACGTTTGATGTCAGCCGAGACGGCCGAAGAGCAGGAAATACACGCCAAGCAGCACCTCTTGTCGCTGAGGACACACTATAAATCGCTAAGCGGAAAAGACTACACGCAGCTTTTTGAGCGCACACCGGATTTTGTACTGATGTTCATCCCTATAGAACCGGCCTTCGGCATGGCGATGACCCACGATCCAAACCTTTATAATGAGGCTTTCGAACGCAATATTGTTCTGGTGAGTCCATCCACCCTGCTGGCGACCATGGCAACCATCAGAAACATCTGGAAATACGAGTATCAGAGCCAGAACGCTCAGGAGATAGCTAAGAGGGGCGGGCTGCTCTATGATAAGTTCGTAGGCTTTGCCGAAGATCTCGAGGCTATTGGAAAGCAGCTCAGAAAAACGCAGGATACCTACGACAGCGCCATGGGCAAACTTTCAACAGGCAGAGGCAACCTTATTTCCCGGGCTGAGAAAATGAAAGAGCTGGGCGTCGACAGCCGGAAGAATCTCCCTGCAGAACTCCGTATTGCAGACAACGGTTCTGAAGAACACGACACCACCGACGACTGAATTTCAATTAACGCTCTACCATGAAGCAGGCTGAAACGACCGGACTCCGGATCTTTACCGACACCCTCACCAGGCGGCTTTACGCAAATGATGCCTCCATGTATGAAGAGCTTCCAAAGGGCGTTGCCTTTCCGGACAATGGCGATGATTTAGCTGAGCTGGTTGAAACGGCCCGGAAAAACAAAACGAGTATTACCGCGAGAACGGCCGGCACAAGCCTTGCGGGTCAGACCACCGGTGATGGCATCATAGCCGACTGCTCACGCTTTATGAACCGGATTCTGGCTATTGACGCAAACCAGGCAACAGCCACGGTCGAACCCGGAGTAATTCGCGACGCGCTCAACCGGGAAGCCCTTGCCCACGGACTCAAATTCGGCCCGGACACCTCCACAACCAACCGCTGTATGATGGGCGGAATGATAGGCAACAACTCGGCCGGACTCTACTCTCTGAAGTACGGCTCCGTTCGGGATCACATCATTTCGGTCGATGCGGTTTTGTCTGATGGCACCCGAACCCGTTTCGAGCCGCTAAGCCCGGATCAGCTGAACGAAAAGATGGGGCTCGAAACTCTGGAGGGTGACATCTACCGCAAAACCATCACCCTGCTAAAAAAACATAAAGAAAAAATTCTGGAGTCGTTTCCACATCCTGATATCATCAGACGCAACACGGGCTACGCGATTGACAAGCTGTGTAAAATGGATCCCGTAACCCCAGGCGGACGCCCCTTCAACCTGGCAGAGCTGCTGTGCGGGAGTGAAGGCACCCTGGCCCTTACCGAAAAAGCAACCGTAAAACTGGTACCGGCAGAGCCCCACCGCGTGCTGCTGATTCCGCATTTCACTTCGATTCATCAGGCTATGGAAGCCACCGTTCTGGCGGTTCAGCACAATCCGGCTGCCGTTGAACTCATCGATCACATCATTCTGAACGCAACAAAAAAGAACCTCGCTCAGCAGCGAAACCGGTTCTTTCTCGACGGAGAGCCCGCCTGTCTGCTAATCATCGAGTTTGAAGGCTACCGGCAGGATGAACTTCTCGCCGAAGCTACCAAAGCCGCTCAAGCGTTGGGGGAAGCCGTGCTCGGCTATGCCTTCCCGGTAATTTCAGATGCCGAAGAAATGAAGCGCGTCTGGGATCTGCGCAAAGCCGGCCTCGGTCTTTTGATGGGCCTTTCAAGCGACTCACGCACGCCCACATTCGCCGAAGACACGGCCGTTCGGGTGGAGGATTTGCCCGAATACATCAAAAAGTTTGAGGCTCTGATGAAGAAGTATGAAACCAGCTGCGTGTTTTATGCCCATGCCTCTGTTGGTGAGCTTCACCTGCGCCCGGCGGTGGATATAAGTAAGGAAGCAGGCGTTCAGAAAATGGAGAGCATGGCCGCAGAGGTTGCGGAGCTGGTGAGAAGCTTCAGAGGTTCGCTCTCGGGTGAACATGGCGACGGCCGCGCACGGGCTCCGTTTATTGAGCTGGTTATCGGCAAAGAGATGGTGAGCCTGCTCGAAGAGGTGAAGCTAATCTGGGATCCTGAAAACGTATTCAATCCGGGCAAAATCGTGCATCCTAAACCAATGCGGGAGAATCTGCGCTTCAGTCCGGGTGAAGAGGTTTTTCAACCTGATACTGTTTTTAAGTGGGAGAAAGAGGGCGGTTTTAATGAAGCCATACACCTGTGCAACGGTGCCGGAGTCTGCCGGAAAACGGCCGACAGCGGCGGGACAATGTGCCCCAGTTATATGGCAACTCTGGACGAGAAAGACAACACCCGCGGGCGTGCAAACGTGTTTCGTCAGCTGTTTAAAACCCGAAAGGCCGATGCTTTCAGCAGTGAGGAAATCAAAGATGCGCTGAGCTTGTGCCTCAGCTGTAAAGCGTGCAAATCCGAGTGCCCGGCGAATGTGGATATGGCCCGGATGAAGTCAGAATTCATGCAGGGCTGGCACAACGCAAAAGGAGTTGATTTCACCACCCGGTTCTGGACAAACCCGTTTCCGTTTCTGCGGATGGGAGCATGGATGCCGGGAATCAGTAACGCCATTGCCGGAAGCAGAGCCGGACATTTCATGATGGAAAAGCTTGCCGGTCTTCATCCTGAAAGACCACTGCCAAAATTTGCGAATGAATCCTTTTCGAGCTGGGTGACCCATCATTTTGACTCCCTCAAACCGACAGCACAAGCTGAGAAAAGTCCGGAAGTTTTGCTCCTTGTTGATCCGTTCACCGATCTGCACCGGCCCTCACAGGCCATTGCCGCCGTTAAGGTTCTGCACAGATTGGGCTGCAGCTTGATGAAGCCCTTGGTGAAATCAACCGGGCGGACGTACATCTCCGGAGGACGACCCGTGCTGGCTGCCAGGCTACTGAATGAACTCCTTCCATCTCTTGCTGAAGCAGCGCGAAGAGGCGTCTGGATTGTGGGCCTGGAGCCCTCGGAGCTGCTCACCCTGCGCGATGAAATAACCGACCTGAAGCTAGATATCAGCACGGAAGACATCACCCTAATTGCATCCAAATCGCTGCTTTTCGAA